>NZ_JASBRC010000014.1:7042-95601 GCF_029960715.1 Arthrobacter sp. AL05 | reverse complement strand
TCTTCTTTTTGTCACCTATCCACGCCGCCTGTCACCAACGTCCGTGGTTATTACAACTAGACGCCGGGAACGGCCTCTTCCGCCACGGCGCTGGCCTCGGCGAACTGCGTCCGGTACAGCTCGGCGTAACGGCCATCGGCAGCCAGCAGCTTGGTGTGTGTGCCCCTTTCCACAATCCTGCCGTCCTCGACCACCAGGATGGCGTCGGCCGCCCGGATGGTCGACAGCCGGTGCGCGATCACAACGGCTGTTCTGCCCTCGAGCGCGGCACCCAGCGCCTCCTGGACCGCGGCCTCGTTTGTGGAGTCCAGGGCCGCGGTGGCTTCGTCCAGGATTACGACGCGCGGCTGGGCAATAAGCAGCCGGGCGATCGTGAGCCGCTGGCGTTCGCCGCCCGAGAGCCGGTAGCCGCGTTCGCCCACCACGGTATCCAGGCCGTCCGGGAGGGAACGGATCATGTCTTCGAGCCGGGCCTGCCGCAGCACGTCCCACATCAGCTCGTCGCTGGCTTCCGGGCGGGCCAGCCGCAGGTTGGACGCAATACTCTCGTGAAACAGGTGCCCGTCCTGGGTCACCATTCCGAGAGTCTGCCGCATGGAATCAAACGTGAGGTCACGGACGTCCACACCGGTGCCCGGGGCTGAGCCGCCAAAGCGCACGGCGCCGGAATCGACGTCGTACAGGCGCGACATTAGCTGCGCAATCGTGGACTTGCCGGCGCCCGAGGACCCAACAAGGGCAACGGTGTGCCCCGGCTCCACCCGGAAGCTGATCCCGTGCAGCACTTCTTCGCCGCCGCGGGTGTCGAGTGTGGACACATCCTCCAGAGATGCCAGGGAGACCTTGTCCGCGGCGGGATAAGAGAAGCGGACGTCATCGAACTCCACGGCGAGCGGACCGGCCGGGGACGACACCGCATCGGGTTTCTGCTGGATCAGCGGTTTGAGGTCCAGGATCTCAAAGACGCGCTCGAAGCTGACCAGGGCGCTCATGATCTCGACCCGGGCGTTGGAAAGTGCGGTGAGCGGAGCGTAAAGGCGGGTGAGCAGCAGGGCGAGCACCACGACGTCGCCCGCGGCAAGCTGCCCCTGCAGCGCCAGGAAGCCGCCGAGGCCGTAGACCAGTGCCAGGGCCAGGGCAGAGACGAGCGTCAAGGCAGTCACGAACGTAAACTGCAGCATGGCAGTGCGTACGCCGATGTCCCGGACCCGTCCCGCGCGGGACGCGAACTCGCGGGATTCCTCGTCGGGGCGGCCAAAAAGCTTCACCAGGGTAGCGCCCGGGGCGGAGAAGCGCTCCGTCATCTGGGTGCCCATCGAGGCGTTGTGCTCCGCCGCTTCTCGGCGCAGGTCGGCCAGCTTGGAGCCCATCCGGCGGGCCGGAATCAGGAAGATGGGCAGCAGGATCATGGCGAGCACTGTCACCAGCCAGGACTTCCCCAGCATCACCACCAGGGTCAAGACCAGGGCTACGACGTTGCTGACCACGCCGGACAGGGTACCGGCGAAGGCCGACTGGGCACCGATCACGTCGTTGTTCAGCCGGCTCACCAACGCCCCGGTACGGGTGCGTGTGAAGAAGGCGATCGGCATCTTCTGGACGTGGTCGAAGACCTTGGTGCGAAGGTCCACAATCACGCCTTCGCCGATGGTGGAGGACAGCCAGCGCGTGACCAGGCCCAATCCGGCCTCGGCAACCGCCACGATGGCGATCAGCACAGCCAGCCACACAACAGCCCCGGTAGCCGCGCCGGCGATTATCGCGTCAACCACCTGGCCTGCGAGGACCGGGGTGGCGACGGCCAACACGGCCATCACGACAGAGAGCAGCACAAAGGCAATCAGTCTGCGTTTGTGCGGTCGGGCGAAGCTGAACACACGCTTGAGCGTCTCCTTCGAAAACGGCTTGGAACCGCTCGAGGCGCGTGTGATGTTATAGAGGGAGCTCCAGGCTACCCGGTCCATGCTCATGTGTTTTTGCCTTTCGGGGCGGTGTGGCCCAGCAACGTCGTGACGACGCCGTTCTGCACGTTCCAGCGCGCGTCAAGGCGCACGTTTTCCAGCAGCCTGCGGTCGTGCGTGACCAGCAGCAGTGTGCCCGGATAGCTTTCCAGGGCTTCTTCGAGCTGTTCAATCGCGGGCAGGTCAAGGTGGTTGGTGGGCTCGTCGAGCACCAGCAGGTTCACGCCCCGCGCCTGCAGCAGGGCCAGCGCCGCCCGGGTTCGCTCCCCCGGCGACAACGAGTCCACCGGGCGCGCGGTGTGGTCGGCCTTGAGGCCGAACTTGGCCAGCAGGGTCCGGACTTCGGCCGGGGTCTGGTCCGGCAGTACCTCTTCGACTGCGTTTCCGAGCAGCAGCCCGCCGGCCAGCAGCCCGCGGGCCTGGTCAATCTCGCCGACGGCCACGGACGCGCCCATGGAAGCGTCACCGGAATCCGGCCGCTGGATGCCCAGCAGCAGGCGGAGCAGGGTGGACTTTCCGGCACCGTTGGGGCCGGTGATGCCGATCCGTTCCCCGGCGTTGAGCTGCAGATTCAGCGGGCCAAGGGTGAAGTCCCCCTGATGCACAACGGCGTCGCGGAGGGTCGCCACAACGCCGCTGGAGCGGGGGGCCACCCCGATGCTGAACTGCAGCTGCCATTCCTTGCGGGGCTCTTCGACTTCTTCGAGCCTGGCGATGCGGGATTCCATCTGCCGGACCTTCTGGCCCTGCTTTTCGGAGGATTCGGTGCTGGCGGCGCGCCGGATCTTGTCATTGTCCGGGTTTTTCTTCATGGCGTTCCGGACGCCCTGGGAGCTCCATTCGCGCTGCGTCCGGGCCCGGGAGACAAGATCGGCCTTGGTGTTGGCAAATTCGGTGTACCGTTCCCGGGCGTGCCGGCGGGCGACGGCGCGTTCCTCAAGGTAGGCCTCGTAGCCGCCGTCGTAGACCGCTACGGAGTTTTGCGCAAGGTCCAGTTCGACGATTGTGGTGACGCAGCGGGCGAGGAACTCACGGTCGTGGGAGACCAGCACCACACCGCCTCGCAGGTCCTGCACAAAGGCCTCGAGCTTGGCCAGTCCATTGAGGTCCAGGTCATTGGTGGGTTCGTCCAGGAGCACGATGTCGAAGCGGCTGAGCAACAGGCCCGCGAGCGCCACGCGCGCCGCCTGGCCGCCGGAGAGTCCGGTCATTTCGGCGTCCGGCCCCACCTCGAGGCCGAGGTCCGCCAAAACCGCCGGGATCCGGTCTTCCAGGTCCGCTGCACCGGAGGCCATCCAACGGTCGAAAGCCACGGAGTAGGCGTCGTCGGAGCCGGGCGCGCCGGAGCCAAGCGCTTCGGCGGTGGACTCCATCTCGAGGGTGGCCTGGGCGCAGCCGGTGCGGCGTGCGATGTAGCCGGCCACCGTTTCACCGGCGAGGCGTTCGTGTTCCTGCGGCAGCCAGCCCACGAACGCGTCTGCCGGGGCCAGGCTGACGGTTCCCTCCTGCGGCTCGTCCACGCCGGCAAGCAGCCGGAGCAGCGTGGACTTGCCCGCGCCGTTGGCGCCCACAACGCCGACGACGTCGCCCGGCGCGACGGTGAGTGAAAGTTTGGCGAACAGGGTCCGGTGGTCGTGTCCACCGGAAAGGTCCTTGGCAACAAGGGTTGCAGTCATTGATCCATTCTCTCACCGCGGCCCACGCCAGCCAGCCACCGGGCGGGGGTTATCGGGTTATTTGCGCTCGCCCGCCGGCGGGCAGAAAAAGAACCCGCTGGTCCGGACTTGGGGGGTGTACGGACCAGCGGGTTCGAGCATTTAGCATAGTTGAATCAGCATCTCCGGTAAAATCAATGCAGTCCCGCACCAGCGAACTCCAAAAAAACCGCCCTTTCATTCGACTCTGCAGGAAGCCATAGATGCCCCTACCCGCCAAGGCGTTTCAACTCTGGCTCCACGTCGTTGCTCCCACCGCCAGCACTGCCGATATCTGCAGGATTGCCGGGATCAAGCGGACCACGCTCGCCCAGCAATTGGTGCGCGGAAAGGTCGCGGAAACCACTCTCGTCAGCATCAGCCGGGCGTTGCAGCGCAGCCCCTTGGAAGACCTCAGCTCCTTCGACAGCTACGGCGAGCTGGCCGGGCGGCCGCGGCCGCCCACCGCTGCCGAACTGGTCAGCCAGATATCCACGATGGACTTGCTGCGCTCCGTCATTTCCCGCTCCGCTCCGGCGTACGGCGGGTACGGGGACGAGGGCAGCTCATTGACGCCCGCGCTGGTCCCGCCACCGCACGCCACCTCGGTCCGGAACTGGGTTGACGCGATCGACGACGGCGAATTGCGGCACCGGGTATCCGACGCTACCGGAGTGGCGCCGCAGAACTATTCGGCCCAGCTGACCGCCAACCGGCTCTCCCCGGAACTGGCGGTCGCGACTGCCCGCGCGGCCGGGGTAGGGTTCACCGGCGGTCTCGTCGCTACCGGCTTGATCACCGAGGCAGAAGCCGGCTGGGCCCCGCAAGCACGGCAGGGCGCGCTGGATGCCATCTCCGACGGCGAACTCACGGCGTTGGCCGGCGAGCGCCTGCAGTCCCTTGGCAGGACCCTGCGCCGCCAGGAACAGGAACACGAACAAACGAAAAAGATATGGGAGAACCTCGGATGATCGCGATGCTGCAGTGGACCACGCTGGCGGTCTGCGCTCTCGTCGCAATCGCCCGGATCCCGAGTGCGATCCGGGGGGAGAACAGATCGCTGTTCTTCGTCTACGCCTTTATGACGGCCGCCATCCTCCTGAGCATCGATGCACCGTATCTTGCAGTGGATATGGTTTTGGGTGGCATAAACGTTGCCAACCTGCTGCTGCGCTTTATCATCTTCGGCACCGTCTTCGCACTTGGACTCAGGATCTCCCGGGGATTCGGCGCGGACGACGCCCTCCGGTTGCTGACCGGCCTGCCCGGAATCGCGTTTGCTGCAGCCGCGTCGGTGGCGGTGGTTGTGGTGTTCCTGATGATGGATACGGTTGGTTCGTCGGCCGGATTGATCGCGGTCTACGACAAGGACGCCTACAACGCGGCACTTGTGGAAATCTACGGAGCCGCCGGACGGCTCTACCCGGCGTACATCACGCTGGCGCTCTTCCCTGCCATGGTCCGGGCGGTCCGCAGCAGCATGCCCGGTCTCGTGCGGCTCGGCGCTGCGTTGCTGGCCCTTGGTTCCGTAGCTATTACCCTGAGCCTGCTCTCGCCGGTGATTCCAGAGTCGCTGGCGTACCTGCGGTTCATCTTCAGCTATACCGCTATCTTGAGCCTCGTACTGGGGCTCGCCTTGATCTGGCTCTCGAAGATTGCGGCCCTGAAATCCAGGACAGTGCATCCCCGCTTGACTGGATGAGGGCCGGCGGGCCGGGCAACAGGCGCCGGCTCCGATGCCGCCACCTGCTGTTTACGATCGCCATGCGGTTCCTGGTAATCCGAGGAGCTTCAGACCAAATCTGGTAACGCTTAGGCAACATTACCTAAGAACTCCCGCCAGGCATTCACAAAATCATTAGATCGTGAAAGAATCATGAATGTGTGAAAGTGGCCCAACTTCGTGAACGGCAAGAATCCGTGCGGAGTGGATGTGGCCGCCAGCGCACCATTGGGGGGATGAGTGGTAGCGGTCCGAGTGGACCGCTCCCACTCAGCCTGCTTAACGCCCCATATCCGGGTGGACAGCCAATCTCAGGCCGAGCTCAGCGGGCAAACCTCAACGTCACGAGCTGGAAGGGCCGCAGCTCCAGGTCCGCCGTGTTTGCCCCCAGGCTCACACCCGGGGCAACCACCTGACGCTCCAGCAAGTCAACGCTCTGGACGCCGCGGGCAGGGAACCTGGCCGTCACGAGTCCCGCGGACCGCTCCCCCAGCGATTCATAGACCCGCACAACCACGTCGCCGGAACCATCCTCCGCAAGCTTCAGGGCTTCCACAACCAGGGCCCGGTTAGAGACAGTTATAAGCGGTTCCACGCCGTGCGCGCCCCGAAGAATCCGCGGTGCCAGATTCGTGCGGTAGCCCTCTTCGACGGCGTCGGCAATGGCGGCGCCGGGTCGGATGGTGACGTTGAGTTCGTGCCGGCCCCTGTCCGCCGTCGGGTCCGGAAACCTGGGCGCGCGCAGCAGCGAGAGCCGCACTGTGGTGGTCGTCCCGCCGTCGGACTCCCGGATGCTGCGGGTCACGTCATGGCCGTACGTCGACGAGTTGGATATGGCCACCCCGTAGCCCGGCTCCCCGACGTGAATCCAGCGGTGGGCGCAGACCTCGAATTTCGCGGCTTCCCAGGATGTGTTGAGGTGGGTCGCGCGGAAGACGTGCCCGAACTGGGTTTCCGACGCCGACCGGTCCGCGCGGACATCAAGCGCGAACCCGAGCTTGAGCAGCTTTTCGCTTTCCTGCCAGTCAACCGCCGTCGAAATTGCCAACGAACCGGCGCCCGCCGCCAGCGAGATCCGTTGCGTGACGGAGGAGGAACCGGCCAGCCGCTCAACCACAACGACGGCGTCCCGTGCCCCCCTCTCCAGTGTCACCGACAACGCTTCCGTCAGCGGCAGGACGTTCCGGCGGTAGAACGCGTCAATGTCCCAGGCATCCCATTCGTTGGGGGTGTCCCGGTGCAGCTCAAGGAGGTTTCCGAACTGCCCGGGAACAATCGCCTCCCGCCCGCTGGTATGGTCGACCAGCGATTCGAGCAGGCCGTCGGCGTTGATGACGGCGCGGATGATTCCGTTATCCAGGATGTAGCCGCCGGCGGTTTCGCCGGCCAGGACAGGCTCTCCGGCGAAGACTGGTTCTGCCGCAGCCAGCGCGGGGACACCGTGCCGCCCGTGCGGGGCGGCGTTGAGCAGGAAGTCAGTGTCCCCCGCTCCCAGCACGGCCGCGGCCGCGTCGGCGATGATCGATTCGAGTTGCCGGCCGACGGCGGCGTAGTTCCGTTCGGCGTCCTGGTGCACCCAGGCGATGGAGCTGCCGGGGAGGATGTCATGGAACTGCTGCAGGAGCACCAGCCGCCAGAGCCGCTTGAGTTCTGCCGCCGGATAGGTATTCCCCGCGCGGATTGCTGCCGTGGCGCACCAGAGTTCAGCTTCCCGCAGGAGATGTTCGCTGCGCCGGTTGCCCAGTTTCGTTTTGGCCTGGCTGGTGTACGTGCCGCGGTGCAGTTCCAGGTACATCTCGCCGACCCAGACGGGGAGCGCCTCGTACTCGGCCTGGGCGCGGGCGAAGAAGCCGGCAGCCGACCCGAGTTCCACCTTCGGTGATCCTTCAAGGTCCGCGGTGCGTCGGGCAGCTGCCAGCATCTCGCGGGTCGGCCCGCCGCCGCCGTCGCCGTAGCCGAAGGGAACCAGCGAAGTGGTTCCGTGGCCGTGGTCCCGGTAGTTCCGCTCGGCGTGGGCAAGTTCCCTGCCGCTGAGTTCGGAGTTGTAGCTGTCCACCGGCGGGAAATGCGTAAAGAGCCGGGTGCCGTCGATCCCTTCCCAGTTGAAGGTGTGGTGCGGCATGCGGTTGACCTGGTTCCAGGAGATTTTCTGGGTCAGGAACCACTTGCTGCCCGCGGCTTTGACGATCTGCGGCATGGCAGCTGAATAGCCGAAGGTATCCGGCAGCCAGGC
Organism: Arthrobacter sp. AL05; assembly: GCF_029960715.1. NCBI lineage: Bacteria > Bacillati > Actinomycetota > Actinomycetes > Micrococcales > Micrococcaceae > Arthrobacter > Arthrobacter sp. AL05. The sequence continues at coordinate 87,990 of NZ_JASBRC010000014.1, read as the reverse complement.
TTCCTGGCAGTCGACCCCGAACTCGGCCAGGAAGAAGCTCTTGCCTTCCAGGAACTGGCGGGCCATCGACTCGCCGCCGGGCATGTTGGTGTCCGACTCCACCCACATGCCGCCGACGGGAACGAACTGGCCCGCGGCCACCTTTTCCCGGATCCGCCCAAACAGTTCCGGATACAGCTCTTTGATCCAGGCGAGTTGCTGGGCCGACGAGCAGGAGAACACAAACCCTGGATCCTCGTCCATAAGTGCCACCACGTTGGCGAAGGTGCGGGCGCATTTGCGGATGGTTTCCCGGACCGGCCAGAGCCAGGCGGAGTCGATGTGCGCGTGTCCGGTCGCCAGAAGCCGGTGGGCCGAGGCATAGGCAGGCCGGGCAAGGACGTCGGCCACGGCCGCGCGCCCGGCCGCCGCTGTGCCCGGCACGTCGTCGGGATCCATCACGTCCAGCATCCGTTCGAACGCACGCAGGATTTCGTGCCGGCGGGGCAGTTCCATCGGCAGTTCGTGCATCAGGCCCCTGAGGGTCCAGATGTCCTGCTGCAGCTCCCAGACGGTCTGGTTGAGTTCTGCGATGACGATCCTGCCGAGCCGGTACTGCGGTTCGCTGCCCGAGGTCGCCTTGTCCCCGTAAGGGGTCGCCGCGAACGTCCACCCCTGCGAGAGATCAGGGTTCGCGGCCGCTTCGACATAGAAGTCGATGGCCATGCCACTGCCCAAAAGCTTCAGCGGAATGTACTGGTTCCGCGGGGAGATGGCCTTGACGATGGTTCCGTCCGGCCGCCAGGCGATTCCCTCACACTGGAAGCCGGGAAGATCGCCGTTGAAGCCCAGATCCACAAGTACTTCCACCGAGGTGTCACCTGCCGTGCCCCAGGCATCGGGAACGTCCCCCTGCAGCCGCAGCCACTTGGTGCTCCAGGGCTTGCCCCAGGCCGCTCCGGGCTCCTGCGGCGTGAACCGCTGCCGGAGCGCCTCCAGGGCCGGGACGGGTTCGCCCGGGACGTCCCAGCTGCTGAGGTTAAGCGGCACGCTGCGCGGATGGACCGCCGGTGCTATCCGTTCGCGGACAAATCGGTCCAGACGGACTTCCGTGAGGCGGCGGTCGTCGTGCAATGTGTTCCTCTTTGCGCTGGCATGGAGGACGCCAAAATGCGTCCATTCGATGGATAAAATCTACGCCGCCGTGAGCCTCAAACCAAGCGGCCGCCGGCGCAGATTAGCCTCCCGTGTGTGCGTGTCCGTCCTCGCGGGCGGGCATACCCACCCTCTGGGCGCCCGAGTAGACGTTGAGCGAGGTGCGGCGGCTGAATCCGACAAGCGTTATGCCGCTGTTCTCGGCCAGTTCGACGGCCAGGCTCGACGGCGCGCTGACTGCTGCGAGGACGGGGATACCGGCGAGGGCGGCTTTTTGCACCAGTTCGAACGATGCCCGCCCGGAAACCTGCAGCACGGTCCCCCGCAGCGGCAGCAGTCCCTCCCGGAGGGCCCAGCCGACCACCTTGTCCACGGCGTTGTGGCGTCCCACGTCCTCACGCAGGCACAGGAGCTCTGCCGAGCCGTCCTCGGCGGTCCGGAACAGTCCGGCGGCGTGCACCCCGCCGGTGACGTCGAAGACGGCTTGGGCTTCCCGCAACTGATCCGGAAGTCCCGCAAGAGTAGCGACGGGAACCACCAGGGGGTCCTCGGCGGGGCTGAAATGTGAGGACTTGTGCACGGCCTCAATGGAGTCCGTGCCGCAAATGCCGCAGGAACTGGAGGTGTAGACGTTCCGTCCGGTGGCCGGGCGGACGACGTCGGGTCTCAGCTGGGCCTCCACAACGTTGAAGGTCTGGACGCCGTTTTCATCCTCCCCGGCACAAAACCGCAGCGAAACCAGCTGCTCATGGTTCCAGATGACCCCTTCGGAGACGAGGAAACCCGCCACGAGGTCAAAGTCGTTGCCCGGCGTCCGCATGGTGACGGAAAAGGACAGGCTGTCGATCCGGATCTCCAGCGGCTCTTCGACGGCGAGCACGTCTTCACGGTGACGGACCGGAAATTCGAGGGCCTGGGGGGATCCGTCCAGGACATATTTGTGCACCTTGCGGCGTTGCGTAACGCGGCCCATCAGGTCTTCCTAACCAACATAGTTCCATCATGGCAAGCGCCGGGCCGGGAGGCCAGCGCGTCTTCAACACCGGGCGTCAACCCAGCAGTTCACTCCAGTCCACGGGCCCGCCAGTGCCCACCGGCTTCCTGGCAGGCCGCCTGGGCGCAGGCTTGTCCTTCGCCGCGGCGGGGTCCGGCAGGGGTGCACCCCAGGGCAGCGCGAAGGCAGGAACGGTTTCCCCCAGCTGTGCGCCGTGCGGCGGGACCACCAGCACGCCGTCGGCGGCGGCCAGTCCGCGCATCATTCCCGGGCCGGTGTGCTGCGCCGGTGATGCCATGCCGTAGAGCAGCCGGAACGGCATCAGCCGGGTCCGGCCGGGGTCCGCTTCGAGGGTGGCGCCGCAGGGCACTGCCGTGACGGGCGGAACCGGCCGGTGCCCCAGCGCTGCCAGGAGCGGAGCGCCGATGGTTGATAGTGCCATCATGGCCGCCAGCGGGTTGCCCGGCAGCCCGATGATGAACCTGCCATCCGGCAGCTCGGCCAGCACGGCCGGATGTCCGGGTCGCATGGCGATCCCGTCGATCAGCAGGCGGCCGCCCAGCTCGGCCACCGAACGGCGCAGGTGGTCGGTCGCTGACATGCCGGTGCCGCCCGTGGTGATGACGACGTCGGCGGGCAGCAGCTCAGCGCCTGAGGACCCGTGGTGCAGCCCGGCAGCAGCCCCCGGGCTGTCCTCCGGTGGGTCGGTGTCTTCGAGTGCGCTGAGCCATTCGGTGTAGCTGTCGCCAATCTTCGTTTCGCCGGTACAGATCCCCCCGAGCATTTCCACCACGCCTGCCAGCTGGGGACCGAAGGTGTCGCGCACTTTCCCCGGCTCCGGAATCCCGGCTGCCAGCACCTCGGATCCGGTAAATACCAGCCGGACCACGGCTTTGCCCTGCACCGGGAGGCTGTCGTGGCCAGCCAGGGCGGCAAGGGCCAGGTGCGCAGGGTTGAGCAGGGTACCGCCCTTAATCAGCAGCGCGCCAGCGGCGGCTTCCTCCCCTGCTTTCCGGATGTGCTCGCCGTTTCGCGGCTCGCCGGGCTTCGCAGCTCCACCGAGCTTTAGGACCGGGAGCCCATCCTCGTCGGCAACAATGGTGCCGCTTTCGCTGCGCAGCACAGCCTTCGCCCCGGCCGGGATCAGCCCGCCGGTAACAATCGGGCTTGCTTGGTGCGGAGCCAGCCGCTGGCCTGGTTCGGCAAGGATCCACGGTCCGCTTCCATTGACGGACCAGCCATCCATGGCTGAGGACGCGTAATGCGGCATGTCCACGAGCGCTTCCACATCAGCGGCCAGGGTCCGCCCCAGAGCGGCACGGAGGGCCACGGGAGCGGCGGGGACGGGAGTTGCACAGGTGAAAGCGAGCTCCCGGGCTTCCTGCCAGGTGTGGGCCAAGTGCCGATGCGGCCCGGCTTGCGCCGCATCGGGCCTGACTGCTGGGCGTTCCGCGGCCTCACCGGCGTCCACCCCGGCCAGGGGGCCGCTGAGCCCGGGCTCGGGCACTTCCCCCGCGCCAACTGCACTGCCCCGCAGGGGTGCAGTGGTCATGCGTCGGATGCTTCGTTGGCTGCGTAGTCCTTGGCGAGTTTGCGGGCCACGCCCATCGCAGCCTGCATCGAGACGGCATCCGTGGCCTGGCCGGAACCGGAAGCCAGGCCCGCGGCAAAGCCGGCGATGAAGGTCGTTAGGGGGGCCGCAGGGCGCACCACTGAGTGCGCCGCGACCCCTGCCAGGGACAGAACCTCGTTGATGTCAATCCCGACGTCGTCCAGTTCCAGGGCCTGGAGCAGGGCGCGGCACCACTCTTCCAGAGTTTCATCCTGGCTTTTCACCGTTTGCCTCCAAGTTTGAATTCAGCCGGGGAGCCCGGGCCGGATGCCGGGTTGTCGGCTGTCGCGGGTATGGCCCCGGCCGGTCCGCTTACCCCTAACGCGGCGGCATCGCCCCATGTGTCCACATCGTCGGTAGACCCTTGGGGGACGTTGACTTCCCGCACCTCCAGCCTAGCAAGAAGGGCGAACACGGACGCGTTTTCGAGCGCGCCGCGCTGCGAAGCTTCCGCGGCGCAACGTAAAAGCACGGTTGTGCCATATAAGCCGACAAGTGGCTGCCGCCGACCCTCTGCTGAGACGGCCATCAGGCCGTCACCAGGCGGTGCTTCCGCCGCCGCGTCCAGCAGTGCCTGGACGGCGGCACCTGCCCCGGGCATGTCAACGGCCAGGACAAGGGTGTACGGGGTCCGGGGCCGGGCGCCGCGGCTGCGTTCCAGCGCAGCAAGGCCTTCGGCGACGGCGGCGGCCGGGCCGGCAAAGGGCGGGTCCTCGCGGCAGCGCACCACACCTCGGGGCAGCGGTCCCGGGTCGGGCCCGACGACGGCTACAGCCACCGCGCCCCGCGCAGAACGCAGGGCACCCGCCAGGAGGGTGGCGCCGTCGTGGATCAGTCCGGACTTGGGGACACCTCCGAGCCGGGACGATCGGCCCCCGGCGAGAATAACAGCATCGAATTCCACCGGCTCAGCCTAGCGCCCTCCAGGCCCGCCACCGAAGCCCCCGGCCGGGTCCGAGCCAACGCCGGCCGGATTCAGGCAGCGGATTCCGGCAGCAGGAAAGGGTCCCAGGCCGGTGTTGGTTTCTCCAGCTCTTTGATTTGCCAGATGGTGCCCCTCGGTGGTGCCGGGCTGAACCCGAGCTTCCAACCCATCTCCGCCGGGGTGTGGTCCCCTTTGGCGTTGTTGCACCGCAGGCAGGCAGCAACCAGGTTCTCCCAGGAATCCGCGCCACCCCTTGATTTGGGCTGGACATGGTCGATGGTGTGCGCGGCTTTGCCGCAATAGGCGCACCGGTGTCCGTCCCGGCGGAGCACACCGCGGCGGCTCACCGCCGCAGTGGTGTTGTACCGGGGCCTGATATAGCGGTGCAGCAGTATCACTGACGGCCGGCCCAGCACATCCTGCGGCCCAACCACAGGTTCGCCGCCTTCCGCCACTACGCTGGCTTTCCCGGTCAGCACAAGGACAAGCGCCCGGCGGAAGGTCACCACCGCCAGCGGCTCATATCCAGCATTAAGAACGAGAGTGCGCATCCGCATACCTCTTCACGGCCGCACCCGCCAGGGGCACGAGGGCCGGCTGCCCTGTGCATGGTCGGGCTATGGATCGACAAAACAAGAGTAAACACGGACATGGCAATTCGCCGAATCTTTTTTGCTCTCCCCTGCCCGTGTCGGCCGAAGTTCACGGATCGGCAACACAAAGGACCCCCGCCGTTTGGCGGGGGTCCTTAGGTGTTGCTAAAGCTGCTGTCTTAGCCGCCGACGCGGATGAAGACCGGGCCGGAGCCGACGTTGACCGTCTGCAGGGAGGTGGTTCCACCGTTCCAGCCGCCGTGAACGGCCATGCCGTTGCCGACGTAGACGGCGATGTGGGCCATGCCGGCGCCACCGTTCTGGTAGTAGGCAAGATCGCCCGGCTGTGCCTCGGCGGCGCTCACCGTGCGGCCGAGGGACAGGTAACCTGCCGGCCAGCCGTGGTAATTGATGCCTGCGGCAGCGAGCGCGTTCGTGGCCAGTGCGGTGCAGTCCTGGCTAACACCGAGCTGGGCATAAGCGGCAGCGGCAATCGTTGCGCCCATGCCGCTGGCGACGGCCGGCGCCTTGGAAACGGCTGCTACCGCGGTGCCGGTGGCGGCAGTTGCGGCGGCAGCTACCTGGGTACCGGCCGCTTTGGCAGCAGGCGCTTCCTGGACCTTCACAACGGGCTTCGGGGCCTCAACAACCGGAGCCGGGGTGGTGGTGACGGCCGGCTTCTCGAAGGAGATCGCGATAGTGGAAGCAGCCGAGATGGCAGCCGGGGTGCTCGACTGGACGTCGAGTGTGGAAGCGGAGGCGGATTCGCGCTGAACGTTGGCCTCAGCAGCATTGGCTGCGATACCGCTGGTCAGGACGAGGCCGGAAGCAGCAGCGATAACTGCGGCCTGGCGACCCATGCCGCCGGCGTTGCCGCCGACAGCCTTGGCAATGACGGCCAGCGAGTTGGTCCTGGTGACCTCGGCGCGATGCCGTGCGTTTGCACGAGTAGTCATTAAGTTCTCTCTTTCGTGTTCCTGGTCCGCGCTTTTAGGCGCGGGCTGAGGACGCTCCGGCATCTTGGGGGTACGCCGGATCGCCCCGAAAATGGGTTACTTAGCGAAGGGTGTACTGCGAAGACGCGCCAAAAGCGGCAACCGTGTGGCCTGCGGTCCGGGCACCGGCAAGGCCGGCGCGTTCATTGGATTCCAGCGGGCTCGAAAGAGCAGCGCAAGCGCGGTGAAGCGCGGAATTTTGGCGTGTATGCACGAAAGTAGCCTCTCCCAATGCCTGCGAGGTGAGCTGTCGGATTCGGATGGGAGTCACCCGGCCGCGCTGCTTCCTGGGAAGCTTTGCGACTTAACCCCAAGGCCTTCTTGCGAAGACCAAAATTGGTTCCCCCGCCCCTGCCAGACGATGTCATGCGAACGGACCTTGAGCGGTGGCAGAGCTAGGCAATCCACTCAAGAGCGCCAACTTCGAAAAAGTTGGCGTGGTTCAAACTTTACAGCAGTTGGACCCTAATGTCACATTCGGATCACGGCGTGTCCTCAGAATGCGAGAGTGTCCCCTCTATTTTCAGAGCCAACCGGTCGGGTCGACGACTTCGCCGTTGACCATAACCTCGAAGTGGAGGTGGCAGCCGGTGGAGGCGCCGGTGGTGCCGCTAAGAGCCACAACATCCCCGCGGGAGACCTGCTGCCCCACCTTCACGCTGGCGGAGGACAGATGGTTGTAGGTGGTCTCCAGGCCGTTGCCGTGGTCGATCACCACGCGGTTACCACCGCCGTAGGGGTGCCAGCCGGTGAATGTCACGGTGCCGCTCGCGGCAGCGTGGACTACGGTGCCGCACTGCGCCGAGTAGTCCTGCCCGCGGTGGAACTCGCCCGAGCCTCCGGTGATGGGGCTGACGCGGTAGCCAAACGGCGACGCCGTGACCATCTGGTCCAGCGGCGCCCCAAGGCTGCCTGCGGAGGCCGCCCGGGTGATCGAGCCAGCGGACTGTGCACTGAGCAACTGCTTGAGCTTTCCGTCCGGATCGCCCTTGGTGGTTACTGCCGTGCGGCTGAAGTCGATCTTGGCCGCTGCTGCTGTCACATCGGGCTGCACGGCTGCCGGGCTGGCTGCCGCGCCGGAGCCGGCGTCTGTGGCCAGAACAGGGCCAGTTGCGGGAACTGTGACGGTGAGGGCCAAGCCCGCAGCGGCCAGTGCAAGACCCGCCTTTTGGCCTACACCGCTGGCGGCGGCAAAATCTGTTACCTGGCGGAAGGGGCTGCGGCGGTCCCTGCGCGCGTCACGGTGCGCGTCACGCGGACGCTCTGCCGTCATGGCAGCGGCGGGACGCGGCTCCGAGGCAGGGCCGGTCGCACGGCGGCGGCCCTTGGCGGTCTGGGTGGTCAACAACGGTTCCTCTCTGGAGAGCCTGCGGAGTTAGCTGTCGGATTCGGGTCAGAGAGATCAACGACCCGGTCCGCCGTGGCAAGCAATCACGCGCAGGGGCATCCGATGGATTCCGTGTTTGTGGGTACTTGCCGCTGACGGTCTTCACCCCAAGGCCGCTAAACAGCCAAAAGTGGTTCCCCCGCCCCTGCCAGGAGATGATTCTGCGACTGTTCCGCTGGCAGGGCTCGGCTTCGGATCAGATAACGCTTTGATATCGGTACTAGTCTCCAACTATAGGCGATTAAGCCGTCCAGTGATAAATCCGTTATCAGCTTGTGGACAACTCGCGGACGGCCCCGGGTTGTCGCGGCAACCTCAGGAAGCGATGGTTACAAAGACGTGGGCAGCGACCTCAGGCGGTAATTCAAGGGCACCTTCGATGTCAGGAACGCGCACTGAAATGTACTCCCCCACGCGCTCCAGGGATACCAGGGCGCCGGGGCGGATGCCGCCCTCATCGAGCTGGACCAACAGCTCCGGCTCTACCTGGATGGGCTCGGCCAGCCGGTTGACCCTGACACTGGAATCAGGCCCATAGCCGGCCATGGCTTCGAGCAGATTCACGACGCCGTCAGGGTTGGGGTCGGCGGGCAGGCCGCCCAGTTCCGCCAGACCCGGGATCGGATTGCCATAGGGCGAGACGGTGGGATGGTTGAGAAGTTCGAAGATCCGCCGCTCCACCCGTTCGCTCATCACATGCTCCCAGCGGCACGCCTCCTCATGGACATAGGCCCAGTCGAGTCCGATGACGTCGGCCAGCAGCCGCTCGGCAAGCCGGTGCTTGCGCATGACTTCGATGGCGCGCTTGCGGCCAACGCCGGTCAGTTCAAGGTGGCGGTCTCCGGATACAACCACAAGCCCGTCGCGTTCCATCCGGCCTACGGTCTGGGAAACAGTGGGGCCGGAGTGGCGCAGCCGTTCGGCGATGCGGGCGCGAAGGGCGACGATGTTCTCTTCTTCAAGTTCCAGAATGGTCCGAAGATACATCTCGGTTGTATCGATCAGATCCGTCATTCAGCTCAGCTCCTCGAGCGCCGTCCTTGCGTGATTTCCACCGTACCGTGCGCTGCCGGCGACCTGGCGGGTTCCGCCGTACGTTCGCAGGCCAGCTTAGCCTAATTTGAGTTACTCCGGATAATCTCAATGACCGGACTGTGACGGTCCCTTTTGCCTCCCCCGCGGGACAGTCAGGCAGAATGAAACAACAGGCTCCGCCGCAGCCACCCTGCCGGGCCGTCACCCGAGCCACCCGTAGTACCAGCCGAAAATTGGAGCCACTGTGAGCGACACCAGCATCACGATTCCCGCAAACCTCCTTCCAAAGGACGGCCGGTTCGGCGCCGGGCCGTCCAAGGTCCGCCCGGAACAGATGGCAGCACTCGCCGCGGCGACAAAGCTGCTGGGCACCTCGCACCGCCAGGCGCCGGTCAAGAACCTGGTCGGGTCGGTCCGGAACGGGCTCAGCGCGTTCTTCCGCGCCCCTGAAGGCTATGAGGTCATCCTGGGCGTCGGCGGATCAACCGCGTTCTGGGATATTGCCAGCTTCGGCCTGGTGGAGAACAAGGCACAGCACTTGTCCTTTGGCGAGTTTGGCTCCAAGTTCGCTGCCGCCACCAACAAGGCACCGTTCCTGGCCGATTCCGCAATCATCAAGTCCGAGCCGGGCACCCGTCCGCATGCCCGGGCCGAAGCCGGCGTCGACGTTTACGCGTGGCCGCAGAATGAGACGTCCACCGGCGTCGCGGCTCCGGTGCGGCGCGTCGAAGGCGCCGATGAGGGTTCGCTCGTCCTGGTGGACGCAACGTCAGCTGCCGGCGGACTGGACGTCGACGTCGCGGAAGCGGATGTGTACTACTTCGCTCCGCAGAAGAACTTTGCTTCCGACGGCGGGCTTTGGCTTGGTTTGTTCTCCCCGGCCGCGCTGGAGCGTGCGGCCCGGATCAAGGCCGGCGGCCGCTGGATCCCGGACTTCCTGGACCTCCAAACCGCGATTGAGAACTCCAGGCTGAACCAGACCTACAACACGCCGGCGCTGGCAACCCTCGTTACCCTCGATGCCCAGGTGCAGTGGCTCAATATGAACGGCGGGCTGGACTTCGCCTCGGCACGGACCGCGGACTCAGCGGGACGGATCTACCGCTGGGCCGAGGACTCGGCGTTCGCCACCCCGTTTGTGGCAAGGCCAGAGGACCGCTCCAACGTCATTGCGACGATCGACTTCGACGACTCGGTCGATGCAGCCGCGATCGCCGGTGCGCTGCGCGCCAACGGCATTGTGGACACCGAACCGTACCGGAAACTGGGCCGTAACCAACTGCGCATCGCCACTTTCGTGGCCATCGAGCCGGACGATGTCTCGGCTCTGCTGGAATGCATCGACTATGTGGTGGGCGAACTGAAAAAGTAGTACCCCGAACCCAGCGGCGCCGCAGCGTCAGTGTTCGACGGCGCCGCCCGGGTTTTGACCCCGGGCTGCGCCGCCTGCCGGCGGCCCGCTGCCGCCGGGTCCAGCTTCCCTCCGCGTGCCTGCGGAGACGACACGGAAGTGGTTCAGCCCCCGGGCCCGGCGGTCGAACCGGAGCCGCAGCCTTTTGGCCCGGACGATCCACAACAGTCCGATCAGGGCAGCGACCAGTCCGGACGCCGCCGCGATACTCAGGGCCCAGCGCGGACCGGCAATGTTCGCCACCCAGCCCACGAACGGCGCCCCGATCGGCGTGCCGCCCATAAAGATGGCCATATAGAGCGCCATCACCCGGCCGCGCATCACCGGGTCTGTCGTGGTCTGCACATAGCCATTGGCGCTTGTCATCATCGTGATGGCGAAGAGCCCGACCGGTACCAGTGCCACTCCGAACCAGAAGTAGCTGGGGGCCAGCGCGGCGACGCCGGAGGTCACGCCAAAAGCGCCGGCCGCGCCGAAAATGAACCGCAGCCGGGGCTTCTTCCGGCCGGCTGACAGCAGCGCGCCGGCGACCGAGCCAATGGCCATAATGGAGTTCATCAGCCCGAAGGCGCTGGCATCCAGGCCGAATTCCGTTCCGACCATAGCCGCGATGAACAGCACGAAGTTCAGTCCCAGCGTGCCAACAATAAAGACCGCAACGAGCACCACCACAATGTCCGACCGGAACCGCACATAGCGCAGCCCTTCGCGGATCCGCCCCTTGCCGGCAGCCGCGCGGGGCAGCAGGCGCAGCGTCGTGGCGGGAATCTTCCACAGGCTCAGCAGCAGCGCCATAAAGGTCAGGGTGTTGATCATAAAGACCCAGCCCGGGCCGACCGCAACGGTGAGGACACCCGCCACCGCCGGTCCGATCATCCGGGCCACATTAAAGGAAGCGCTGTTGAGGGCCACCGCGTTGGGCAGATACTCATCGTGGACCAGTTCCGAGACGAAGGTCTGCCGCACCGGGGCGTCGAGGGCGGACACGACTCCCAGCAGCAGGGCGAACCCATAGACGTGCCATAGCTGCGCCGCACCGGAAATCACCAGGATGCCCAGCCCTGCACTTAGCAGTGCCATCGCGGACTGGGTCAGGATGAGCAGCTGTTTGCGGTGGTAACGGTCCGCCATCAGCCCGGCGACGGGAGCGAGGAAAAGCTGGGGTCCCAGTTGCAGGGCCATCGTGATGCCCATGGCGCTGGCGTCGTGCTCGGTCAGGTGGTCAAAAACGAGCCAGTCCTGGGCTGTGCGCTGCATCCAGGTCCCAATATTGGAGACGATCGCCCCGACGAACCAGATCCGGTAGTTCAGGATGTGCAGGGACTTGAAGGTGGACATCATGACCAGCCCTCACTGTGCAGCATCCCCGATTGTTCCAACCGCTAGTGCGCCTCTGCCTCAGGATGCTCGTCCGGGCCGTTACCTGCGGCATCGTCGGAGTCATCGCCGTCAGGGTCGCTGCCGTCAGAATCGCCGGCGCCGGCCACCGAGGCGTCTTCAAAACCGCCGGGGACCACTGCCACGTCAGAGCTGCGGGTGTCCTCGCGGGTTGCCGCCCGCGCCGGGGAGCCAGCTTCATCCGCGGCCTGCTCATCGCCCGGGCGGACGCGCTCGGCCCACGGGATCCACTCGGGCGGCAGGATTGAGTCCTCGGAAGGCAGCAGGCCCAGTTCGTCCACCGTGACAACCTTGGACCTGGAGTTCCTGGTGAGCACGGCGTACCACTGCCAGCCGCCGTAGCCGGCAAGCTTCGATTCGAAGAGGTGTGTGACCAGGCGGTCGCCTTCGCTTTTGGCCGCCAGGTGCCGGCCGACCTGTTCAGCGGGGGCGATGCCCTCAACGGCAGCGCGGGCAGCGTCGACAGCGGCGGCCAGGAAAGCATCAGGCTTACCGGTGCGCCACACGGGAACCCCGGCCCGCGGCTTGGTGCCTTCTTTGCTTCCGGCTTTTTTGTTCCCGGCGGCTGCCGGCGGGGTCCTAGTACTATCCGGAGTCATCGCCGCGCCCTACGCGTCCAGCTCGTCGGCAACCTTACGCAGGGCGACGGCGATCGCCTTGCCCTTGTTGCCTTCCGGGTACTTGCCCGCGGACAGTGTTCCGGACAAGTTGTCCAGAACACTGACAAGGTCCTGCACCAGCGGAGCAAGATCTTTTGCGCTGGGCCGCTTGGCCTTGGCGATGGACGGCGTTTTGTCCAGCACGCGCAGGCCCAGGGCCTGGGCGCCCTTACGGCCGTCAGCTACCCCGAATTCAACCCGGGTGCCGGCCTTGAGCTCGGTTACGCCCTCGGGCAGCGCCGACTTCGGCAGGAAGACTTCCTGGCCGTCCTCGCCCGCGAGGAATCCGAAGCCTTTTTCCTTGTCATACCACTTGACCTTGCCGGTAGGCACGTAATCAACCTTCTTCGTTCCGCTGGTGACACGGCCGGCGGCCACCGCGTCCGCATTGATATGCGGGTTTAGGGTGTGGCTGCCCGGACCGTGCTGGTCTGTTCCCCCAAGGTTATCCTGCCCAGTCCACTTTGCTTGGTTGGGGCGCGGGACAAGCAGGGCTGTTAGCGTTAGCCCCATGACTGAACTGCGTTTTCGGCGGCCGCTGCTGGTCATTGCTGCGGGTGCCGCCGTGCTCTCACTCACGGCCGTCGGCGTCGTGATGGTGATGGCCCTCAGCAGTGCAGTGCCGCCGGTGTGGGTCACCGCCACTGCCCTTTACGGACTTCCGGCTTCTTTCCTGCTGATGCTCCTGCTTGTGATCGAGTCCGTGGCAGCCCGGCGACGGTCCCGGGAACCGGACGGAAGGTAACGTTGCACTGATGTCCCTTATCCGCGCGCTTAGCAAGGAACTGCAGACACGCAGCGACGATTCGCTGCGTGCGTTGTTCGCCGCGCGGCCGGACCTTATCTCCCCCGGCGTGCCGGACTTTGCGGCCCTCGCGGCCCGCGCCAGCGGACGTGTCAGCGTACAGCGGGCCCTGGAGCGGCTCAACCGCCCGGAAATGCAGGTCCTCGAGACGTTGCACCTGTGCACAAATACGGACACCGGCCACAGCACCACGGCGCCTATGCTGAAGAAGCTCATCTATGGCTCCACCCTGGCCGCCCTTGAAAAGATCCTGCACTCACTCCAGGAACTGGCCCTCGTCCACCGCGCGGAACCGCCGCACGGCACCCCTCCGGTTGCCGGCGCGAAGCTGCGCTACTACCTGCCGGTGGGCAGCCTCAAGGACGTGATCGGAATCTACCCGGCCGGACTGGGCCGCAGCTACACCGAACTCGTGCGGCTTCAGCCCGCTTTCGCCCAGCGCGTGGTTCAGCTTGTCGGCGAGCTCCACCGCGACGGCGCCTCCATCTCCCCCGCGGCCACCCCGATGGAAGCTGCACTTTCGCTCCAGCACTGGACGGCCACTCCGGAGTGTCTCCGGCAGATCCTGCACGCCGCCCCGGAACGCACTGCGGCGCTGCTAGCCCGCTTCGGTAACTGGGCCATGGGCGCAGTTCCGCAAGCGCAACGGCGGGCGTCAGTGCTGCACGAGGCCGCCGGCGTCGGGCCGATTGACTGGCTCCTGGCCCGCGGACTGCTGGTCCCGTTGGACGCCGCGCATGTGGAACTCCCGCACAGCGTCGGGGTCGCCCTGCGTGGCGGCTACGTCATCGAGAAATTCGCGCTAGCCCCCCCGCTGCCGCGGTTGGGTTCCACCTCCGCCGCGCTGCGCCGGAACGCCGCCCTGGGCGCGATCGCCGAGACCCTGCGGCTGGTGGGTGAACTGCTGCACATCGTCCGCGAACAGCCACTGGTCACGCTGCGCAGCGGGGGCGTGGGCGTCCGGGAGCTCAAGCGGCTGGCGGATGCGCTGCGCACCGACATACACGACGCCGGGGTCCTGGCGGAGCTGTCCGCTCTGGCCGGCCTGATCCGGCTCGACGTGGATAGTTCCGCCTGGGTCCAGCCGGCGCAGCTGGAGTGGTTGACCCTTCCGCGGCAAGAGCAGTGGCTCTGGCTGGTCAACGCCTGGCTCGCCAGCGAACGTGCGCCCTCCCTTGTGGGCGAGCCCGTGAACGGCCAGACGGCAGTGCCGGCCGGACACCGCGGTATGGCCGGCGGCACCGTCAACGCGCTCTCGGCCGAGGCCCAGCGCCCGGACGCCCCGGTGGTCCGGAAGAGGATCCTGGAAATCATGGCGGAACTGACCCACGAGGCCGCTGTGGCGGACGGGAACGCCCCGGTCCTGGACGCCGCGGCAGTGTTGGAGCGGGCCGACTGGGCCCAGCCGCGGATGGCACGGCGTTTTAGCTCGCTGATCCGGGGGGTGCTGGCGGAGGCCGAAATGCTGGGCCTCATCGGCTCGGGCGCACTGAGCCAGATCGGGACGGCCATCGCGGCCGAACAGCCCGAGGAGGCGCTGGGGATCCTGGGCGAACACCTGCCGGCCGCCTTGAACCACGTCCTGCTCCAGGCCGACCTCACCGCAGTGGCCCCCGGCTACCTCGCACCGGAGCTGACCGGCAAGCTCCTCACAATGGCCGATGCCGAGGGCCAGGGGCCAGCCACGATCTACCGTTTCTCCGTCTCCTCGGTCCGGCGTGCCCTTGATTCGGGCCAAGACGCCCAGGCGCTCCTGGATTTCCTGGGCCTGCACTCGGCCACGGCGATCCCCCAACCACTGAAGTACCTGATCGAAGACACGGCCGCCCGGCACGCCAGGCTGCGGGTGGGCTCGGCTGCCAGCTTCATCCAGAGCGAGGACGAAACGGCCCTCCAGGAGCTGCTCAACGCTCCCGGTGCCGCCGGCCTTGGTTTGGTCAGGATTGCCCCCACAGTGCTGGTCTCGCACGCCGCGCCGCGGGAAACAGCTCAGCTGCTGCGGAACCTTGGGCTGTCGCCTGCGGTGGAGGAGGCGGGGCCCGGCGGAATCCGGCTGCGCCGCGCCACAGCTGCGCCCGGGATTGCGCGGCCCGTGTACAGCGCACCGCGCACCGCCCCCCCGGAGGCCGACGTCGACGCCCAGCTGGTGGTGCTTCGCCGCGAACGTCCCGCTGCGTCCACCCCCGGCGGCCCTGCTGCCGCAGCCCCCGGCAGCGAAGAAGCGACCCAGCTTGGCCTGGAGACCCTGCAGAAGGCGATCCGGCTCAAACAACGGGTGGTCATGAACGTGGTCGACGGGATGGGGAATGCGGTGCGCGAAACGGTTGTTCCGGTAGCCGTGGGCGGCGGACGGGTTCGGGTCTTCGATCCGGCACGGGAAACCGAACGTGTACTGTCCATCCACCGCATTATTGACGTCGAGGCCGCAGAGGAACTACTCCAGTGAATGACGGACCGCTGATCGTCCAGAGCGACAAAACGATCCTGCTCGAGGTGGACCACGAGCTTGCCACCGAGGCCCGCCACGCCATCGCCGCGTTCGCCGAGCTGGAACGTGCGCCCGAGCACATCCACAGCTACCGGCTCACGCCGCTGGGCCTCTGGAACGCCCGCGCGGCAGGCCTGGACGCCGAAAAAGTGCTGGACACCCTGCTGAAGTACTCCCGTTTCCCGGTTCCGCATTCCTTGTTGATCGACGTTGAAGAGACCATGTCGCGGTACGGCCGGCTGCGGCTGGAGAAGGACCCGCAGCACGGCCTCGTGATGCGCACCTCGGACTATCCGGTCCTGGAAGAGATCAGCCGTGCCAAGAAGATCGCCCCGCTGCTGGGCCCCAGGATCGATGGCGAGACTGTTGTGGTGCACTCCTCCCAGCGCGGGCAGCTGAAACAGCTGCTGCTCAAGATCGGCTGGCCGGCCGAGGATCTCGCAGGCTACGTCGATGGCACCCCGCACCCGATCTTGCTCAACGAAACCGGATGGAAGCTGCGCCCGTACCAGCAGCTGGCGATGGAGAACTTCTGGGCCGGCGGCAGCGGCGTGGTCGTACTGCCGTGCGGAGCCGGCAAAACCCTCGTTGGTGCCGCTGCGATGGCCACCAGCTCCACCACAACGCTGATCCTGGTGACCAACACCGTCTCCGCCCGGCAGTGGAAGGACGAGCTGCTCAAGCGGACCTCCCTGACCGAGGAGGAGATCGGCGAGTACTCGGGCTCCGTCAAGGAAGTCCGCCCGGTCACAATCGCCACCTACCAGGTACTGACCACCAAACGCGGCGGGCTCTACTCCCATTTGGAACTCCTGGACGGCAACGACTGGGGGCTGATCATCTACGACGAGGTCCACCTGCTGCCGGCCCCGATCTTCCGGATGACAGCGGACCTGCAGGCTCGGCGCAGGCTCGGCCTCACCGCCACCCTGATCCGCGAGGACGGCCGGGAGGGCGAAGTCTTCAGCCTGATCGGCCCTAAGCGCTATGACGCGCCGTGGAAGGATATCGAGGCGCAGGGGTACATCGCACCGGCCGACTGCGTGGAGGTTCGGATCGACCTGCCGCGGGACGAACGCGTAGCTTACGCGATGGCCGAGGAGGCGGATAAGTACCGGCTCTGCGCGACGTCCGAGTCCAAGACTGTGGTGGTGGAACGGCTCGTAGCGGAGCATGCCGGCGAGCAGTTGCTGGTGATCGGCCAGTACATCGACCAGTTGGATGAGATCGGCGAGCGCCTGCAGGCACCGGTGATCAAGGGTGACACGTCCGTGAAGGAACGCCAGAAGCTCTTTGACGCTTTTCGGGCCGGCGAGGTGCAGACCCTTGTGGTGTCCAAGGTCGCCAATTTCTCCATCGACCTGCCGGAGGCTTCGGTGGCGATCCAGGTGTCGGGTTCCTTCGGTTCCCGGCAGGAGGAGGCCCAGCGACTTGGCCGGCTGCTGCGTCCCAAGAAGGACGGCCGCGCCGCACGCTTCTACTCCCTCGTGGCCAGGGACACCCTGGACCAGGAGTTCGCGGCCAAGCGCCAGCGCTTCCTCGCCGAGCAGGGCTATGCCTACCGGATCATGGACGCCAAGGACGTGGGCAGCAGCTCCGCCTCCGACTGATCCGGGTACCGCCCCGTGCCGGGGCGGTACCCGGGCTATCGGGTGTACGTAGACCCGTCCCGTTCCAGGGCGCCGGTACGCGGGTCCCGCTGGGGACGCTGGTAGGCGAACTCGCCGCCGCTGCGGCCGCCGAAGGGGCGCCCGTGATCAGCAAATTCTTCCCGGAAGAACGCCAGACACCACTGACCCATTTGGAGGCGGGCGCCGGTGCGCAGCACCGAGGAAGATCCCGGACCGAAGCTTCCGGTGACTTTGCCGTGCCGGACCAGGACGTATTCGTCCTGGTCATTGTGGACTATTTCCGCATGCACGCCGTCGAGTCCGGGAAGCTGCAGTTCGGCGGATTCGTCACTGCCGATGCGCACCCGGTCCGCAGCAAGGCTAAATACCCGGGGTACCTGGCCGTTCCAGGCCTGCGCGTCCTGCACAAAGATCAGCCGGGGCTGTCCGCCGCCGCGGGTGTAGTGGGTGGTGGTAATGCGGCGGGCAATCCTGCGCTTGACGGTCGGCAGCAGCGGGAACAGGGTCCCGGGGGGAAGCAGCGAAAACTTGCGGGCCGGCGCACGCCGGCCCCGTTTCAGCAGCGGCGCCAGTGCTCCCAGCTTTCCCAGCTTGATGTGGGGTGACCTGGTGATCACACGCTGCGAGGCCGGCACGTCGAGGGCTCCGAGGCTGATGATTCTGCCCTGGGGCCCCTCGACAATCACCGTCAGGCCCTGCTCTGACAACGTTTTGGCCAAAGGCCTGATGTCGCCGAGCGAAGGCATCCGCTGCGACAGGAGGGCATCCATGCCGTCCAGGGCGACAACCACTTCGCTGCCGGCCGCCGTCACCGATCCGCGAGCCTGTTCCCCGGTTGCGTCCTGGAGGGAAAAGTCCAGATTGATGTCGGCCCGGAAGCGCGGGGCCATGGTCAGCTCCTGTTCTCGTCGGAACCCAAAGCGTCCTTATCGCTGGTGGTCACTCGAAGGCTTCCGTTCAGCTTCCAGGTGGCTCGCGGCGCGTCCGGGCCGATGTCGCGGGGAACTTCGATGGACATATCAATGAAGTTGTAGTTGATGGCAGCGCCTTTGCCGGTCAGATACGACCACATCTCCTCGGCTAGATCCGCCCAGTCGCGGATACTCCGGTCCGCAGGTCCGGCGCTGTCCAATGGGTTGCTCTCAGTCGTCACTTTGTGTCCTCTTCATTGAGTACCGCCCAAGCCGCCGCGGCAGAGTGTTTTCGATAAGGTCACTCTACTGTCGGTGCCCTTACAGGGGAATGGTATTGCCCAGCGGACTGACACTCCGACCGTGTCCGCGCCTGCCGCCGGCGGCCCCCGTACACACTCAACACACATTCATCATTCAGAAAACTCCCAGATTCTGGGAGGATCATGGGAACCATGAAAAAGAACGGTCCCGAAGCCAAGCTGCTCGTCGTCGATGATGAACCAAACATCCGCGAGCTGCTCTCTACCTCGCTGCGCTTTGCCGGCTTTGAAGTCGTCTCGGCGTCCAACGGCCGCGAGGCCCTGGCGGCCGCGGAACTCCATGCCCCGGACCTGGCGGTCCTGGACGTGATGCTGCCCGATATGGACGGCTTTACCGTCACCAGGCGGCTACGCGCGGCAGGAAAGCACTTTCCCGTCCTTTTTCTGACCGCCAAGGACGACACCGAAGACAAGGTCATGGGGCTGACGGTGGGCGGCGACGACTATGTCACCAAACCGTTCAGCCTCGACGAGGTCGTGGCACGGATCCGTGCTGTTCTTCGCCGCACGCAGCCCCTGCAGGATGACGATGCGGTGATCCGCGTCGACGACCTGGAGCTCGACGACGACGCCCACGAAGTCCGCCGCGGCGGGACGGTGATCGAGTTGTCCCCCACCGAATTCAAGCTCCTGCGGTACCTCATGCTCAACCCCAACCGGGTGCTGTCCAAGGCCCAGATCCTGGACCACGTTTGGGAATACGACTTCAACGGAGACGCCTCGATCGTTGAGTCTTACATCTCCTACCTGCGCCGCAAGGTGGACATCGATCCCGACGCGCCGGCCCTCATCCAGACCAAACGGGGTGTGGGCTACGTGCTGCGGACGGCCGAGAAGCGCTGACCTTGTTGCTCGACCGTTGGAAGTCGGCATCGCTGAGGTCACAGCTGGTCGCCATCATGACCGCCCTGATGCTGGTGGCCCTCACTGCCACCGGCGCAGGAACCCTGACCCTGCTGCACAGCTACCTCCAGGGGCAGGTCGATGACAAGCTCCGGGCCGCCGTCGCCTCGGTCCGGCAGCAACAGTCCTTTAGCCAGCTGCAGGACCAGAACCAGAACATCCCTACCGACTACTCGCTGATGCTGTTCGCGCCGGGACAGAAGCCTGTGCCGTTCGGCGGAGACAAGGAAATACACCCGGAAATCACCGGTATCAGCCCCGCAGATGTTGTCGGTCTCCAGCAGGTCCCGTTCCAGGTCCGCGGAACGGACGGGCACAACTGGCGGGTGGTCGCCCTCAACGTCGTCGACAGCAACGAGCGAACCTCCGTCGTTGTCATCGGCCTGCCCTTGTGGCCGGTCGATTCCGTGATGGAACACGCGGTGCTGGTGGTCGTCGGCGTCGGGCTGCTGACCCTTATCCTGGCCTTTTTCATCGCCACGTGGAGCATCTCCCGGTCCTTCCGGCCGCTGGCCCGGGTCGAAAAAACGGCTGCAGCCATTGCGGCCGGCGATCTCTCCCGGCGTGTCGACGTCGACACGCCCCACACTGAGGTGGGCCGGCTCGGCACCTCCCTTAACGCCATGCTGGCCCACATTGAAACTGCCTTCGCCGACCGGATGGCCTCGGAAGCAAAGATGCGCCGCTTCGCCGCCGACGCCTCCCATGAACTGCGCACCCCCCTCGTAACGATCCGCGGCTTCTCCGAGCTGTACCGGCAAGGCGCCCTCGCCACACCGGCGGACGTGGCGACGGCTATGGGACGAATCGAAAGCGAAGCCAAGCGGATGGGGTCCATGGTGGAGGACCTGCTGCTGCTCGCCAGGATCGACGAGCAGCGCCCGTTGCAGCAGAAGCCTGCCGATCTGCTGCTGATCGCCAATGACTCCGTTGTTGACACCCAGGCGAGCGACCGCGGACGCACCATCTCACTGGCCGGGCTCGAGGGCCGTCCGCCGGCACCGGCGCCGGTCATCGGCGACGAGGCTAAATTGCGGCAGGTCGTGGGGAATCTGGTGGGCAACGCCCTGCGCTACACGCCCGAGGGAACGCCGATCGAACTTGCCGTCGGCGTACGGACCGCCGCTGACGGCAGCCGGCAGTCCGTGATCGAGGTCCGCGACCACGGCCCGGGGGTTCCCGACGAGGAAGCCGCGAGGATCTTTGAGCGGTTTTACCGGGCGGACACTTCCCGAACGCGGGAGACCGGTGGCAGCGGCCTGGGACTGGCTATTGTCGCGGCCATTGTCGGCTCGCATGCCGGCACGGTCAGGGCCGCGAAGACCGACGGCGGCGGGGCAAACCTGGTGGTCAGCCTGCCGTATCTGGACGGGGTGGCGGCGGACGACGGTTCGGCCGACCGCACGGCCGCCGGTGAAACGGCCTCCTCCGGTGGCGGTTCCGGGAACTAGGCTTTTCGCGATCGTTGCGGCCTTATCCACATAAGCGGGCCACCCGCTTCCGGGGACCTGATGGATTTCCTAGGCTCGGGGTGACCGGATATCCCGGAGCATCCACTGCAGAGAGGTCATCCCATGAGCATTATCTCCGTCGATACTGAACTCCTCGAGCTCAAGTCGGCAACCGTCAAAGCCACGGTCGACCGGATCAGCGCCGACGTACAGGCAATGAAAAGCGGGCTCGATGAGCTGCAGGCTACCTGGCGCGGCGCGGCGGCCACCAACTTCCAGGTCTTGGTGTCCGAGTGGACCCTCACGCAGGGAAAAGTCGAGGCGTCGCTGGCCTCCATCAACCTGGCACTGAACTCCGCCGCAGCGAGCTACGCCCAAGCCGAGCTGAACAACACCCAACGTTTCAGTTGACCGGCCGTGCCCGTCAGAGCGGGCTTCAGCCCCTTGCGCGGGTTCAGGCTTCGGGAGTGCCCTGGTGGAAGCGCAGACGCCATTGCGCCCCGTCCTGGACCCACAGGGAGCTGCGCAGGGCTGCTGCGGCCCGGGTGTGGCTGCGGTACGTCAACAGGACTGTGTGCTCTCCCACCCGGTCTGCTCCCAGTACCTCCATCTCGACGGCGCCATCGGGGCGCTCTTGGAGGGACATCATCACGGCGTCCCGCGTCCAGATCCGGCCCGAGCTGCCAATCTCCGTGTAGTCCGGGTGCAGCAGCACTCCCGTGCGTCCGACGTCGGCGCGTGTGTCCGGGCGCAGCAACTCGCGTTCGAGTGCCTCGACGATCGCTTCCGGGCTCGCGTCAATGCCGGGTGCGGGCATTGCGTCCCCGTCGAGCTCGCTGAAGAGGTCCGGTTCGTCAAAAACGGACGCCTCAGCGAGAATCCGCTGCTGGCGGGCCGCCGCCGATTGGGGCACCGTCCGCCCGGTTGTGGGCGGCGCTGCGGCTGCGGTGTTCTCGGAACCGAACCCGGGACCCTGACGGACTGCAACACCCTGCTGGTAGGCCGTCGCAGCGGCCCGGGCCCGGTCATCCGCCGCCTCGTTAAGATCATGCCCGGCGTGGCCGCGCACCCATTCGAAGGTGTACTTGCGGCCCACCAGGGCCTGGTCAATTTCCTTGAGCAACTCCACATTCATCACCGGCTTGCCGTCGGCTTTGCGCCAGCCCTTGCGCTTCCATCCTGGCATCCACTTGGTGACGGAATTGATGACGTACTGGCTGTCGCAGAGGATGTGCAGATCCTCGCCGGACAGATGCGCGGTCGAGCGCACCAGGTCCAGCACTGCCATAAGCTCGCCCATGTTGTTGGTGCCGTGCGGCCATCCCCCGGCCCGCCAGCAGTCATCGTCCACGTACCAGGCCCACCCGGCCGGGCCGGGATTTCCTAAAGCCGAACCGTCGGCTGCTGCTGTAATTGTCACTGCACCATCCTGCCAGACCCGCACCGGCGTCGGCGCCCCCGCTGGGGTGGTTGGGCACTTACGCCGACGGCGGCCCCGCCCGAAGGAGGGACCGCCGTCGTGCTACGCACATTTCAGGGCCGAGGTTCCGGCCCCGGCAGCCGGTTGGTTAGAAACCGCCCATGCCGCCCATGCCGCCCATGTCGTCGCCGCCACCCATGGCCGGAGCGTTCTTCTCCGGCTTGTCGGCCACAACGGCCTCGGTGGTGAGGAACAGGCCGGCAATGGATGCCGCGTTCTGCAGTGCAGAGCGGGTGACCTTGACCGGGTCGTTGATGCCGGCAGCCAGCAGGTCGACGTATTCGCCGGTTGCAGCGTTCAGGCCGTGGCCTGCGGGCAGGCCGCGGACCTTGTCGACCACAACGCCGGGCTCGAGGCCGGCGTTGAAGGCGATCTGCTTCAGCGGAGCGTCGATGGCAACGCGGACGATGTTCGCGCCGGTTGCTTCGTCACCCGTGAGGTTCAGGTTGGCGAAAGCCTTGAGGCCGGCCTGGATCAGGGCAACACCACCGCCGGCGACGATGCCCTCTTCAACAGCAGCCTTCGCGTTGCGGACAGCGTCTTCGATGCGGTGCTTGCGTTCCTTGAGCTCGACCTCGGTTGCGGCACCGGCCTTGATGACTGCAACGCCGCCGGCCAGCTTGGCCAGCCGCTCCTGCAGCTTCTCGCGGTCGTAGTCCGAATCGGAGTTCTCGATCTCGGAACGGATCTGGGAGACGCGGCCGGCGATCTGGTCGGCGTCGCCTGCCCCCTCGACGATGGTGGTCTCGTCCTTGGTCACAGTGACCTTGCGGGCGCGGCCCAGGAGTTCGAGTCCGGCGGTCTCAAGCTTGAGGCCGACTTCCTCGGAGATGACCTGGCCGCCGGTGAGGATGGCGATATCGGCAAGCTGCGCCTTGCGGCGGTCACCGAAGCCGGGAGCCTTGACGGCAACGGACTTGAAGGTGCCACGGATCTTGTTGACGATCAGGGTGGCCAGGGCCTCGCCCTCGATGTCTTCGGCAATGATCAGCAGCGGCTTGGAGGACTGCATGACCTTTTCGAGGACAGCAACCAGTTCCTTGACGTTGGAGATCTTGGAGTTGACGATCAGGATGTAGGGATCCTCGAGGACCGTTTCCTGGCGCTCAGCGTCGGTGACGAAGTAAGCGGAGATGTAGCCCTTATCAAAGCGCATGCCTTCGGTGAGCTCCAGCTCCAGGCCGAAGGTGTTCGACTCCTCGACGGTGATGACACCTTCCTTGCCGACCTTATCCAGGGCCTCGGCAATCAGGGCGCCAATCTCGTTGTCACCGGCAGAGATGGACGCGGTGGCGGCAATCTCTTCCTTGGTTTCGATTTCCTTGGCGGAGGCCAGGAGCTCGCGGGTGACGGCTTCAACAGCCTTTTCGATGCCGCGCTTGAGGGACAGGGGATCAGCTCCGGCCGCGACGTTGCGCAGGCCTTCCTTGACCAGGGCCTGAGCCAGCACGGTAGCGGTGGTGGTTCCGTCGCCAGCGACGTCATCCGTCTTCTTGGCAACTTCCTTGACCAGCTCGGCGCCGATCTTTTCGTAAGGATCGTCCAGCTCGATCTCCTTGGCGATGGAAACACCATCGTTGGTGATCGTGGGGGCGCCCCACTTCTTTTCGAGGACGACGTTGCGTCCACGCGGGCCGAGGGTGACCTTGACGGCGTCGGCGAGGATGTTCAGGCCCCGCTCAAGGCCGCGGCGTGCCTCTTCATCAAATGCAATGATCTTGGCCATAACGGCAGTAGTCCTTTCGGGACAGTCGTTAAGAATGAACCTATGCTGCGGTGCCCGCGACGGACGATCCTTGCCCGGCGGCCTCTGTATGCCGCCAGGCCAGGGATCTCACCCCAACCAGGTATTTCTCTCGCTCCCGGCCCGGCTGCCTCAACTCCGCAGCCGGGCGAACCGGGCGTCGTTTTAGCAGTCAATGCGCAGGAGTGCTAACTCAATAATTAGCACTCCCCCGGGGAGAGTGCAAGCAGTAGGCTCGCCGAAAAGCTGCTGTCGGCCAACTGGCACCGTTCCGCAACGACGCAATACGCTACGGGCGATCACTTCCCGCTGCTGCCCGCCGTTTCGCTGCCGCTCATGGTTGCCGTGTTGTCCGGTCCGTAGGTGTAGAGAACGTAGTTTGCGGAGCTGACGTCACCGTGGGCATCGAAAGTGATCCGCCCGGATTGGCCGTCGTAGTCGGGACGCTTGCCGGCCCGCAGCGTGTCAAGGCATTCCTGGTAGCTCTTGCACACGTCGGCCGCGCCCGATGGCCCGGTGCCGCCGGACGTGACGGCGCTGCCGCCTGAGACCGCCACGAGACCGGCCGCGATGGAGGTGCCGGCGTCATCCTGCGCCGCTGCTGCGGCGATGGCGGCGAGGTTCACGGCGTCGTAAGCCTCCGCGGCAAACGCCATGTCCTTCAGCCCGGGATCCACGGAGACCAGCTCGCCCTGGAATTTTGCGGAGGCAAAAGTTCCCGGCAGGATCCCGCGGGCACCGTCGAGGGCGCTGGAGCCGAGTCCTGAACCGTACTGGTTGACAGCCCCGTCGGCGAGGATGAGCTTCTTTCCGGCAACTCCGGCGTTGTTCAGCTCGGCGATGGCGCCTTGGGCAGCTGCGCGCGAAATCAGCACGACGGCATCTGGATCCGCGGCCTTGACGGCAGCCGCCGCCTGCTGCGCCTGTCCCGGGGCGAACCCGACGACGGCGACGGTCCCGAGGCCGGACGCCTTGGCCGCGGCTGCCACGGCGTTGGCTACGTCCTTTCCGTAGCTGCCTTCTTCGTACACCATTCCGATGGTTGCGGCGCCACCGTCCTTGGCGAGCTTAACGAGGACGGGTGCCTGTGCGATGTCGGCCGCCGAAGTCCGGAAATAGAAGCCCTTACTTGGATAACTGCTGAGGCCGCTGGCGGAATTTGCTGGTGAAATCACGGCAATCCTGGCAGCGGACAGGACATCGATGGCGGCCGGCGCCCTGCTGGAATCCGTTGGACCGATAACTACGTCGGCTTTGGCGGCCACCAGCGCCTTGGCCTGCGCTGCCGTGTCACCACTGATTGTTGCCGGCAGCAGTTCCACCGGTTTGCCCTTGTGCCCGCCGGCGGCATTGATCTCCCTGACGGCCAGTTGCGCCGCCGCCAGTTGGGGGGCATTAAGGAAATTCTGCGCCCCGGTATTGTCCAGGATCAACCCGATGCGCAGGGTGCCG
This sequence comes from Arthrobacter sp. AL05, assembly GCF_029960715.1. Lineage (NCBI taxonomy): Bacteria > Bacillati > Actinomycetota > Actinomycetes > Micrococcales > Micrococcaceae > Arthrobacter > Arthrobacter sp. AL05. The sequence goes on along the minus strand of NZ_JASBRC010000014.1, from coordinate 62,659 downwards.
TCACCGCTCGCTTCTGCCGGTTCAACGCGGGCGCCCCCGGCCGGGCCCAGGCAGGCGGTGGTGGTCAACGCGGCCACAGCAGCCACCACGGCCGCTCGTCCCAGCCGCAGCGTGGCCAGCCGGCGGGCGACAGTGCCGGCGTCGGCCCGTCGAGCGGACACGTCGTGGCCTGGGCCGCTGGACGCCTGCGGTGCGGTGTCCGTCACGGGGCGGGCCTGACGCTTTCGGCCTGCGGGCCCTTCTCGCCCTCGCCGACTTCGAGCTCCACACGCTGGCCCTCCGCCAGGGAACGTTGGCCGTCCCCCGCAACGGCAGACCAGTGCACAAAGACGTCTGCGCCGGAGCTGTCTACGGTGATAAAGCCGTAGCCCTTTTCGGCGTTAAACCACTTGACGGTTCCCAATGCCATGGTGTCCACACTTTCAGTTGCCCAGCGGGCGCCCCAGCATCCGCCGGGCCGCGGAGTGCTAAAAACTAAGTCCGCAAGTACTGTACCCGCAGCTTTATGCTGCCGCGCAGCCCGGAGGCGTCGCTGCCGGTCAATAGTTATTTAGGCGTAATCGGAACAGCTATCTAAGGCGCAATCGGAACGGGTTACGCGAATCCGGGCGCCAGGACAACAACGAGTGGCAGCTGGAATTCGGCGGAATCCACCACGCTCGGGATGCCCAGGAGTTGGCCAAGGGCCTCGGCATTGTCCTTCTGCCCGACCCCGTTGTAGAAGACCACCGAGCGCTGCTGCGGCAATCCGCCCCAGTTTCCGAGCGCGCCGACAGTCCAGCCGGCGGTGGAAACGGTTCCGCCCACCCGGTTCGCCAGCCCTGCCGTGGCGGTGCCGTTGAAGATGGCCACGGGCTGGGTTTTGTCGATGGCTGCGGCCGGGGTGGTGGCTGCGGGAGTCGCAGCCGGCGACTCGCTGGCCGGCGGGCTGGAAGGGGCTTCGCTGGAGGCAGCAGTGGCGGCAGGGACGGCAGATGCAGCGGCGCTGCTGCCGCTCTGCCCGACTGCTGCCTGCGTGCTGTCGGCAGCGGAGGAGAAGCCGATTTTCGGCAGAAAAATGAACGCGACGAGGCCAATGGCCAAGGCCGCGGCGCCGGCGCCCAGGATCGGGCCCAGGCGGCGGCGGTGGCGTGATTCGGCGACCGTCCGGTGGACACCTTGGCGTGCGGAGGTCTCCGGGACCCGATCGAATTCATCCCGAGCGTATTTGGTCATGGTAGAACGATGTCCTTGCTGATTTCTGACGAACCGGCCGCGCTTGCTGGCGCGCAGCAATGTGCGCATCCGGCAGTGATTTACGCGTCTGAGCCCAAGCGGCGGGCAGTGCGCGCACGTTGGCGTGACGTACGTAGTCTACGCAGTCTCTTCACCAACATCGGATCATGGGCCAGTGCATCCTCGGTGTCGATAAGGGCGTTGAGGATCTGATAATAGTGGGTGGCGGACAGATCGAAGAGTTCGCGGATGGCTTGTTCTTTGGCGCCGGCGTATTTCCACCACTGCCGTTCCAACGCCAGCATTTGCTGGTCCCGGCTGCTCAGCGGCGACTCCGGGTTGATCCCGGCGACAGGAGATTCTGCCCTCGAAAGGTGCTCTTGTGCTTGTTCGGCCACGACACGCTCCCTGGCTGGATCCGATGAAAAGTATCCCCCCATGCTACGGGCGAATAACACCCTTGTCATTTGCCGGCCTGCAAGAATGGGCTCTGTGCATGACTCCGACTTCCCTTCCTCCGATGCCCTTTTCGAGCTGGAGCCCACAGCGGGCCAGGCCGCGGGTTTTAGTGAGTTGGCCCGCCTGCCCCTGGATGAGCTCGTCGCCGACGACTGGGCTGAGGCCCTGGCCCCGGTCGAGGGGCAATTGCGGGACGTCCTGGCCTACCTGGGCCGGGAGTCTTCCGGCGGTCACAACGTCTTGCCGGCTCCGTCAAAGGTGCTGCGGGCCTTCCGGCAGCCTCTGGCGGAAGTCCGGGTGCTGATTCTGGGCCAGGACCCGTATCCGACGCCGGGCCATGCCGTTGGGCTGTCCTTCGCCGTCGACGGCGCCACTCGGCCCATCCCCCGCAGTCTGGCCAACATCTACAAGGAGCTTCACGCCGATCTGGGGCTGCCCGCGCGGATCCACGGTGACCTCGGCCCTTGGTCCGATCAAGGGGTGCTGCTGCTCAACAGGGTCCTCAGCGTCCGGGCCGGGGCGGCTGGCTCGCACCGGAACAAGGGTTGGGAAGCCATTACAGCGGCGGCAATCACCGCCGTCGCCAAGCGCACAACAGCCGGCGGCGCACCCGCCCCGCTGGTGGCAATCCTCTGGGGCAGGCACGCCGAGGCTGTCCGCCCGCTGCTGTCTTCCACGCCCGTGATCGCCAGCGCCCACCCGAGTCCGCTCTCGGCGTCACGGGGATTCTTCGGCTCCCGGCCCTTTAGCCGCGCCAACACGCTGCTCCGCGAACAAGGCGGCGCAACTGTGGAATGGGAACTGCCTCCGCTGCCCGGGCCGGCTCCCTAGCCAGGTTTCCGCCAGCGGCTTTGGCTAGGCTTAGCCCCATGACCTCAGTCCCCGCCGCCACCTCGGCCACCCGCAAATCCCGTCCGCAGACCAACCTCACCGTCCTGCGCCGTGAAGAGCTCTCCCCCCACATGGTGCGGATCATTGCCGGCGGGCCCGGATTTGCCGGCTACGAGAACAACTCCTATACGGACCGCTACGTCAAGATCGTGTTTCCGCAGCCCGGCATCGATTACCCGCAACCGCTTGACCTGTGGGAGATCCGGGCAACGATGCCGCGCGATCAGTGGCCGCACACCAGGACCTACACGGTCCGCTGGGTCGACTCGGCGGCCGGGGAACTCGCCATCGACTTCGTGATCCACGGTGACGAAGGCCTCGCCGGTCCGTGGGCGGCATCCGCCCGGCCCGGTGACGCCCTGATATTCACCGGGCCGGGCGGCGGCTACAACCCGGACCCGGCCGCGGACTGGTTCCTGTTCGCCGGCGACGAATCCGCGTTGCCGGCCATCGGGGCCTCGATCGAATCGTTGCCGGCCGAAGCCCGCGGCCTGGCCTTTCTGGAGGTGGACAGCGACGCCGACATTCAGGCCATTAGGGCGCCCGCCGGTCTGGAGCTGCGCTGGCTGCTGCGCAGCAGCGTGCCGGCCGGGGCCAGCGAACTACTGCCTGCCGCGATCAGTGCTGCGAGCTGGCCAGCCGGCAGGGTCCAGGTCTTTGCGCATGGCGAACGCGGCGCCATGAAGAGCCTGCGGGACGTGTTCTACGCCGAGCGCGGGCTGGAGCGTTCCCAGGTTTCGCTGTCCGGCTACTGGGCGAAGGGCAGGGTGGAGGACGACTTCCAGGCCGAGAAGAAGCTCCTCATCGGTAAGATCTAGCGCGCAGGATCTAACGGCGCCGCGCCCGGCGTCGTTCGTTGCTCGCCAGGCTGCGGGTCAGCGGACGGGCCAGCGTGTCGCCGAGTACGATGCCGGCCGCCACCCCGAAAACGATTGCCCCGGCATTAAGCATGCCCCCGGCACCCAGCAGGATCTCCGACGTCTCAATCGTTAATACATACATGGACCGGAATATGGTGAGGCCGGGCAGGAGAATCAGCGCGGCTGGCACCGCCACCACCAACTGCGGGGCGCCCATCCGCAGCGCCACTACACGGGCCAGCAGTCCGATAACAACAGCGGCCAGTGCGGGCGAAAAGCGCGATCCGATGCCTAATGCCTCTCCGCCATTCAGGATCAGGTACCCCACAACGCCGACGGCCGCCGTCGGCAGCAGCAGGCTCGGGCTGGTCTGTTCGGTGATGCCGATCATCAGCACCGCGATGGCGATCAGAATGACCACTACCCACAGCTCATACGCCGGCGGGAATGTTTTGGTGACGTCGATGGATTCCATCCCCGTCCTGTCCCCCACCACAAAACCCACAGCGAGGCCGGCGACCAGGGCGCCGAAGGTCAGCACTGTGGAGAGGAAACGGCCGGCGGCCGTGACCGGAAAGCCATTGATCGCGTCCTGCACCGAGGAGACCAGCCGTCCGGTCGGCAAAAGCAGCAGGATGCCGCCCACCACCACAATCTCGGGGGCGATCTGGATTCCCGCCAAGCCGCCGAAGCGCCCCAGGAGCAGGGCCATAAAGGTGACCAGGAACGAACACGCCGCCGTGATAAAGAAATCCGGCGTCCGCCAGCGGCTCAGCTGCCGGGCCAGCAAACTGACCATCAGGTTCGAGGCAAAGGCCACCACTGAGCCGCCGATTCCGCCGCCCAGGACCCCGACGAAAACGGCAGCGAAGACCCCGAACGCCACCGTGACCATCCAGCGGGGGAAGGGTTTGGCGCTGCGGGTGATCTCTTCCAGCCGTCGCACGGCCTCGTCACGGCCCACACCGCCGGCTACGAGTTCGGTGACTAGCTGGTGCACCTGGGAGAGCCCGGCGTAGTTGTTCGTCCAGGACCGCACCACACGCAGCAACGTAATCGGAGTCTGTTCCTTGGGCGCATAGTTGATGGCCACGGACTGGTTGGTGATGTCCACTTCGATGTTTTTGAGGCCCAGCGCAGCCGTGACGGCGATAATGCTGGTTTCAACTTCGAGGGCGCCGGCACCGTACCGGAACATCGATTCGGCCAGGTGCAGCGCGAAGTCGATGGTCTTGCGGGCCGACGCGTCCACCCCGCCCACCTGAATCATCGGGTTGGCGTAGGGGCTGCCGGCGAGGCGGTCCACGATGCTCATGGGAGCGGTCGGCGGGTTCTCCCCCTGGACAAGTCTGCGCAGCATCCGCTTGGCCGCGGCATTCTGGCGCACTTGCGTGGGCGAGAGCGGCTCGGTCCTGGGCAATCCGTCGGTGTGCGGCCGACGGCGGCCGGCGGGTTCCTGGGTCATTCCGGCGTCCTCAAATTCTCCGTGTCAGCCGTTTTAGTAGAACTGCTGGCCCGTGCGGCGGGTATAGAGCTGGCGGGCGACGCGTTCCCCCGCGGCCATCCAGGCCTTGTATTTCAACGGGCTGAGGACCTGGTCGTAGCAGCCAACGAAGTCGGTCACCGTTTTGCTGAAGCTGGTTTTGAACAGGCCCAGGCCGTGGAACGGGTTGGACGTGTCCTTCAGCTGATCGCTGGGGGGTGTGCCGCAGAAATCGTATTCGGTGCAGCCTAGCTCCCTGAGCTGCTGGATGGCCGTCCACTGCACCAGATGGGAATCACCGTACTGGTTTCGCTTCTGCAGCGAGCCGCCGTCTTTGTAGGTGCCCTTTCGGCCGTAGTTGACCACAAAGGCGCCCACCGACGGGAGACCGTTCTCGTAGACAAACATCAGCCGCCCCTGGCCACGGTTGATGAAGTTGGTCCAGAACTGGCGGTAATACCCGTATTCGCGGACCCGGACCTGGGACTTGGCCTCCACGGTGTTTGTCATCAGCGCGTACATGGCGCGGAAGTTCTCCTCGGTGGGATCCACTTTGTGGACTTCCACGTCCTCCCGGATGGCGCGCCGGACGGCGTTACGGCCCCGCGAGTGCAGGTTCCGCAACAGCTGGTTCTCCTCGGGGGAGATATCCAGCAGCGCCGTCGAGTCGTTGGGCTGCAGGTTGTGGCTCTTGCGGAGCCCGGCACCTTCGAAAATCCGACGGGCTTCGTCGGAGCGGACGATGTCCGGCTCGATCTTGATGGCAAAGACCCCCAGCCGGGCACGCTGCACGAACTCGGCGTTGGCTGCGGTGATGCCGGGGATGTCTTCGGCGGAGGCGACATCTGGGCCCTTGATCAGGTACCAGAGCTTGCCGAGCAACGGGACGGACTTCTCCAGGATGAGGTTGTAGCTGGAATAGTCAGCGCTCTCGTAGACCAGGTGCCGGGGTTTCCAGCCGAAGTTTTGCTTAACCTCAGCGAAGGCCTCCGATTGCAGGAGATTGCCGCCATTGGGGTTCGCAGTGACGTGGCTATCCCAGTTGGCGATCTCTTCGGCAGAGGCAAAGCGGGCGGTGAATTCACGCAAGGGTGCAACATCCAATCATTGCGGTTCGAGCATCGGCGGCATGCGGGCATGCACGTTCAAGTCTATCCGTCCGGGTCAATGCTCCTGCCCGCAACCAAGCCGCTAGGCTGGACGTATGGCGCCAGTTGAGCAACCACTAAGATTAGGATCCGAGCACCGGGAACTTGCCGCCGGTACACGCCGGCCGGCAGTCCAGTTTCCGGGACTATTGGTCTTTTTGGCTGCCTCGGCTGTCGTTGCCGGCCTAGGCGGGCTGGCCACCGCGAACAATGTTAACGGCTGGTACGCCGCCGCTGTCAAAGCCCCCTGGTCTCCGCCGAACTGGGTGTTCGGACCGGTCTGGACAACCCTGTACATCGCGATGGCCGTGGCCGCCTGGCTGGTCTGGCGCCGCCGGACGGAGGGCACCAGCGCAGCCCTCGCCGCCTACGCCACGCAACTGGTGTTGAACCTGTTGTGGACTCCGGTCTTCTTCGGCCTGTACCCGGCACTTGGCACACTTGCCCTGTGGATCGCTTTCGGCATCATCGTCGCGCTGTCGGCCGCGGTGGTGGTCACAGTACTCCACTTTGGGCCGATCAGCCGCACGGCAGGACTGCTGATGCTGCCCTACTTCGCCTGGATAATCTTCGCTTCGTCGTTGAATCTCTGGGCGGTGCTGAACAACTAGCTCAGCACTCGACAACGTTCACGGCCAGGCCGCCCATGGCTGTCTCTTTGTACTTGGAGCTCATGTCCTTGCCGGTCTCGCGCATGGTCACGATGACCTCGTCGAGGGACACCCGGTGCGTGCCGTCGCCCCAAAGCGCCATCTTGGCGGCGTTGATGGCCTTCGCCGCGGCGATCGCGTTGCGTTCGATGCACGGGATCTGCACAAGCCCGCCGATGGGGTCGCAGGTCAGGCCGAGGTTGTGTTCCATCGCGATTTCAGCGGCGTTCTCCACCTGTTGCGGGGTACCGCCCATCACTTCGGCCAGGCCGGCCGCGGCCATCGAGGATGCCGATCCCACCTCGCCCTGACAGCCGACCTCGGCGCCGGAGATCGAGGCCTGTTCTTTGTACAGGACACCGATCGCCGCTGCCGTCAGCAGGAACTTGACCACAACGTCGTCGCGGTCGGCCTCGGTGGCTTTGTCCATGCCCGGGGCAAAGTGCAACGCATAGTAGAGGACAGCGGGGATGATGCCGGCGGCGCCATTGGTGGGGGCGGTGACCACGCGGCCGCCGGAGGCATTTTCCTCGTTCACTGCCAGGGCAATCAGGTTGACCCATTCCTGCCAGTACTTCGGGTCCCGGAAGTCGGGGTCCTGATCCCGGGTTTCTTTCATCAGCCGTTCGTGCCAGTCGGGCGCACGACGGCGGACCTTCAGGCCGCCGGGGAGCAGTCCTTCGCGCTTGAGGCTGACCTGAACGCAGCCGGTCATCACCGAGTAGATGTGCAGAAGGCCTTCCCGGATCTCCGCTTCGGTGCGGGAGGCACGCTCGTTGACGAACATAATCTCGCCGATCGACAGGCCCTTGGACTGGCAGCGGCCCAGCAGCTCCGCTGCCGTTCGGAACGGCAGGGGAAGTTCCTTCTTGGACTCGGCGAGCTCGATCAGGGCGGCGTCCTCCTCGCCTTCGCGGACGATGAAACCGCCGCCCACTGAGAAGAACGTGGCGCTGTGCAGCACGGCGCCGTCGGCGTCCGAAACCGTGAAGGTCATGCCGTTGGTGTGCCGGGGCAGGATGGTGAGCGGGCGCAGGATCATGTCCTTCACCCCGTAGGGCAGCGCCACGCCGGTTCCTTCGCCGGCCAGCTGCAGGGTGCCGGTCTCCGCGATCGTGGCCAGCCGCCCCTCCACTTCCTCGGGGAGGATCAGTTCAGGGTGGTAGCCCTCCAGGCCGAGCAGGATCGCCGTCATGGTCCCGTGGCCGTGGCCTGTGGCCGCGAGGGAGCCGTAAAGGTCCACCCGCAGCGATGCCACGCGGCCCAGATCCCGCGAGGTCTTGAGCTCCTCGGCAAACACCGCAGCAGCCCGCATCGGCCCCACGGTGTGCGAACTGGACGGGCCTATTCCTATTGAGAAGAGGTCAAAGACGCCAACAGCCATTACTGAATCCTAACTAGACACTGCGTTCGGGCGGGGCTGGGGTTGGTGGTTGGGCGGGCTCCTCCGCGTGCTCGGTCGACGCCGCTAGCTGAGCGGACGTCGCACGCCCTTAGACGCACGCTTCCGGACCCCACCCAACCACCGTTCGCGACTCACCAAAGCGGCGGCGGGCAAGACCCCGAGGGGCCGGCCCCGGAACCCTTAACCGAGGTTAGCAACCGACGGGTAGAGCGGGTGGGCGGCGGCCAGGGCCTCCACCCGGGCGCGCAGTCCGGACAGGTCCGCGCCGGCGTCGGCGATCAGCGCCTCAGCGATGATATCCGCAACCTCGGCAAAAGCAGCCTCGCCGAAGCCGCGGGTTGCCAGCGCCGGGGTGCCGATCCGCAGTCCGGAGGTGACCATCGGCGGCCGGGGGTCAAACGGGACGGCGTTGCGGTTGACGGTGATGTCGATGTCCGCGAGCCGGTCCTCGGCTTCCTGCCCGTTGAGCTCGCAGTCGCGCAGGTCCACGAGGACCAGGTGCACGTCGGTGCCGCCGGAAATCACGTTGATTCCCTTGGCAGTGACGTCCGGCTGGATTAGGCGCTCGGCCAGGATCCGCGCGCCGGCCAGGACACGTTCCTGGCGCTCCTTGAATTCAGGCGAAGCTGCGATCTTGAAGGCCACAGCCTTGCCGGCGATCACGTGCTCCAGCGGGCCACCCTGTTGACCGGGGAACACTGCGGAGTTGATCTTCTTGGCGATGTCGGCGTCGTTGGTCAGGATGATGCCGCCGCGCGGACCGGCGAGGGTCTTGTGCGTGGTGGAGGTGGTCACGTGCGCGTGCGGCACCGGCGACGGGTGCAGCCCTGCGGCAACCAGCCCGGCGAAATGGGCCATGTCCACCATCAGGTAGGCACCCACCGAGTCGGCAATCCGGCGGAACTCCGCAAAGTCGAGCTGGCGCGCATAAGCGGACCAGCCGGCAACGATCAGGGCCGGCTTGTGCTCCTGGGCCAGTCGCTCGACCTCCGCCATGTCGATCCGGTGGTCATCTTCCCGGACCTGGTAAGGGATCACGTTGTACAGACGACCGGAGAAGTTGATCTTCATGCCATGGGTCAGGTGGCCGCCGTGCGCCAGGTTCAGGCCCATGATCGTGTCACCCGGACGGATCAAGGCGTGCATAACCGAGGCGTTGGCCTGCGCGCCGGAGTGCGGCTGGACATTGGCGTACTCTGCGCCGAACAGGGCTTTGACCCGGTCGATCGCAAGCTGTTCGATCACGTCGACGTGCTCGCAGCCGCCGTAGTACCGCTTGCCGGGGTAGCCCTCTGCGTACTTGTTGGTCAGCACGGAACCCTGCGCCTGCATCACGGCCTTGGCAGTGTGGTTTTCCGAGGCGATCATCTCCAGGCCGTCCCGCTGGCGGGCCAGTTCGGCGTCGATCGTCTTGGCGATCTCCGGATCCAGCACCGACAGCTCCACGTCCAGGCTCGGCGAGACCACCGGTTCGAAGGCCGCTGCGATGCCGATCGCTGCGCCGCTCACAGTTCGCCGCCATTCTTGGATGCGTAGTCCTGTGCGGAGAGCAACGGGCCCTCTGATTCCGCGGCCACCTTGAAGAGCCAGCCTGCGCCGTAAGGATCGTTGTTGATCAGCGCCGGGTCGTCGATGACGGCGGGGTTGATCTCGGTGACCTCGCCGGTGACGGGGGCGTAGAGGTCCGAGACCGATTTGGTGGACTCAACCTCGCCGCAGGTCTGCCCTGCCGTCACCGCGGCACCAACTTCGGGCAGGTCCACGTAAACGATGTCGCCGAGGGCGTCCGTGGCGACGGCGGAGATGCCGATGGAGACAATGTTTGATCCGGCGTTGCCGGAGTCCCGCGCAACCCACTCGTGCTCGTCGGAATACTGCAGTTCAGGAGCTACTTTTGCCATGTGCTTTTCCTAAGTCTTGGAGTGGTCGTTGGTGCTAAATCTATTTGTTGCCCGGTTAAGTACCTGCCGGAGCCGGTTCCCGCCAGGAACCGGCGGGACTATTTTTGGCGCTTGTAGAAAGGCAGTGCCACAACTTCGAAAGCTTCGGTTTTGCCGCGCAGGTCGATGTCCAGCGCCGTGCCGGGGTCGGTGCACTCGACGTCGACGTAGGCCATCGCAACCGGGTAGCCCAAGGTGGGGCTGGGCTGGCCGGAGGTGACTACGCCCACCGTGGCACCGTCCTTCAGGACCGGGTAGTGTCCGCGGCCGGCCCGGCGGCCGAGGCCCTTGAGCCCAACCAGCCTGCGGCCCGTTGTGGCACCTGCGCCGGCTTCCTTTTTTGCCGCCAGGGCCGCCTTGCCAACGAAGTCCCCTTCTTTGGAGAGCGCCACAACCGGGCCCAGCCCGGCGGCGAACGGGTCGCCCTCAAGGGAGAGCTCATTGCCGTAAAGCGGCATCCCGGCCTCGAGCCGGAGCGAGTCGCGGGACGCAAGCCCGGCAGGCGTCAGTTCGCCCTCCTCGGCGATGGCGACGAGCGCCTGCCAAAGGGCTGCCGCGTCGCCGTTCCCGACGAAGATCTCGAAGCCGTCCTCACCGGTGTAGCCGGTGCGGGCCAGCAGAAGTTCCTCGCCGGCGCCGCCAAACATCACGGGAACGTCGACGGCGGCGTAGTACTTCAGGCCGGTCACCAGTTCGTGCTGAGCGGCCGGAACCAGCCGCAGCAGGATCTCCTGCGCCTTCGGACCCTGCACCGCGATCAGAGCGGTCTCCGCTGAGGCGTCGCGCACCACAACGTCAAAGCCGGACGCCCGTTCGGCCAGGGCCGCGGCGACGACCTTCGCGTTGCCGGCGTTGGGGACCACAAGGAACTTGTCGGCGCCGGCACCCGCGGCCGGACGGCGATAAGTGATGAGGTCGTCGATGATGCCGCCATCCTCGGTGCAGATCAGCGAGTACTTTGCCTTGCCGACCGCCATCGCGGAGATCTTGCCGACCAGTGCGTAATCCAGGAAAGCGGCCGAGTCCGGACCGGTGACCCAGACTTCGCCCATGTGGGAGAGGTCGTACAGGCCCGCAGACGTGCGGACGGCGTGATGCTCGGCGAGTTCGGAGCTGTACTTGAGGGGCATCTGCCAGCCGCCGAAGTCCGTGAAGGAAGCGCCGAGCTTTTTGTGCTCTTCGTACAGTGCCGTGTAGTTCTCAGTCATCGTTGGCTGTCCCTAGTTCTTAGAGTCGGAGTTGGCGGCGGCGTCGTCGGGGTGGACTGCTGTGTCTTCTTCGAAGGATTCGAGCGGCGGGCAGGAACAGATCAGGTTCCGGTCACCTGCCGCGCCGTCGATCCGGCCGACCGGCGGGAAATACTTGTCCTGCTTGGGCGTGCGGCCGGGGAATACTGCCTGCTCGCGCGGGTACTCCCGGGCCCAGCCGGTACTGATAACGGCGGCAGCGGTGTGCGGGGAGTTACGCAGCGGGCTGTGTTCAACAGTGAACTCGCCGTGCGCCACCTGGTCAATCTCGGCCCGGATGGAAATCATGGCCGCGATAAAACGGTCGATTTCGCCGAGGTCCTCGGATTCGGTGGGTTCGACCATCAGGGTGCCGACCACAGGGAACGCCAGCGTCGGGGCGTGGAAGCCGTAGTCGATGAGGCGCTTGGCGACGTCCTCGGCGGTCACGCCGGTCTTTGCCGTGAGTTCCCGCAGGTCCAGGATGCATTCGTGGGCCACGAGTCCGCCTTCGCCGGTGTAGAGCACCGGGAAGTAGTCATTGAGGCGGGCCGCAATGTAATTGGCAGCGAGCAGGGCCGACTTGGTGGCTTCGGTGAGGCCGTGGCCGCCCATGAGCTTAACGTAGGCCCAGGAGATCGGCAGCACTCCGGCCGAACCGTAGCGGGACGCCGAGATCGGGGTGCCGCCGGCGCTGTTGGCCGAGACGGCGTTGTTGGCATCGCCCGGCATAAAGGGTGCCAGGTGGGCCTTGGCAGCGACCGGGCCCACGCCGGGGCCGCCGCCGCCGTGCGGGATGCAGAAGGTCTTGTGCAGGTTCAGGTGCGAGACGTCGCCGCCGAACTGGCCGGGTTGAGCCAGCCCGACGAGGGCATTGAGGTTGGCACCGTCGATGTAGACCTGGCCGCCGGCGGCGTGGACGGCGTCGCAGACTTCCCGAACGTCGGCGTCGAACACCCCGTGGGTGGAGGGGTAGGTGATCATGATCGCGGAGAGCGCATCCCGATGCAGTTCGATCTTGGCCTGCAGGTCGGCGTGGTCGATGGTGCCGTCGGAGGCGGTGGCCACAACAACGACCTTCATGCCGGCCAGCACGGCGGAGGCGGCGTTGGTGCCGTGCGCGGAGGCCGGAATGAGGCAGACGTTGCGCTGCACGTCGCCGCGGGAGAGGTGATAGCCGCGGATCGCGAGCAGGCCGGCGAGCTCGCCCTGGGAGCCGGCGTTGGGCTGGATGGAGACCTGGTCGTAGCCGGTAATCTCGGTCAGCTGGGCTTCGAGGTCCTCGATCAGTTCACGCCAGCCGGCGGTCTGGGATTCGGGGGCGAAGGGGTGGATGGAGGCGAACTCCGGCCAGGAGATGGCCTCCATCTCGGCCGTGGCGTTCAGCTTCATGGTGCAGGAGCCCAGCGGGATCATGGTGCGGTCCAGCGCCAGGTCGCGGTCCGAGAGGCGGCGGATGTAGCGCAGCAGCTGGGTTTCGGAACGGTGGGTGTTAAAGACCGGGTGCTGGAGGTAGTCGGAGGTGCGCTCCATGCCGGCGTCCACGCCGAAAGCCGCATCCTCCGCAACCGACGCCCCGAAGGCGGCGACGACGTCGGCGACGATGGCCGGCGTCGTGGCCTCATCGGCGGAGATCCCGACGGTGTCCGCATCGACGGGCCGCAGGTTGATGCCCTTGGCGTCCGCGGCGGCGATGATCTCGGCGGCCTTGCCCGGGACGGAAACGGTGACCGTGTCAAAGAAGCTGGTGTGCAGCACGTCCAACCCTGCGGCCCGCAGCGAGGCCGCGATGGTCCGGGCGTGCCCGTGCGTGGTCTCAGCGATCGCCTTCAGCCCGTCCGGGCCGTGGTAGACGGCGTAGAAGGAGGACACGATCGCCAGCAGGGCTTGCGCCGTGCAGATGTTGGAGGTGGCCTTCTCCCGGCGGATGTGCTGTTCGCGGGTCTGCAGCGCCAGGCGATAGGCCGGGACGCCGGCATTGTCCTTGGAGACACCCACGAGCCGGCCGGGCATGGAGCGTTCCAGGCCCTTCTGAACGGCCATGTACGCTGCGTGCGGTCCGCCAAAGAACAGCGGGACGCCGAAGCGCTGCGCGGATCCGACGGCGATGTCCGCGCCCTGCTCCCCCGGAGGGGTGATCAGGGTCAGGGACAGCAGGTCCGCGGCCACGGTCACGAGGGCGCCGCGGTCCTTGGCCTCGGCGATCACGGCTGTGTGGTCGAAGACGCGGCCGGAGGCCCCGGGCTGCTGCAGGACAACGCCGTTGATAACACCCTCGGGCAGGCCCGTGGACAGGTCGGCAACTTCGACGTCAAAGCCGAGGGCCTCGGCCCGGCCCCTGACGATCGCTATGGTCTGCGGGAGGCAATCGGCGTCCAACACGGTCTTGCCACCTTGGGCGGACTTGTTCTTGTTGGCCCTGCGCATCATCAGCACGGCTTCGGCGACGGCGGTGGCTTCATCCAGCAGCGAGGCGTTGGCAATCGGCAGGCCAACAAGATCCTGGACCATGGTCTGGAAGTTCAGCAGCGCCTCGAGCCGGCCCTGGGAGATTTCCGGCTGGTACGGGGTGTAGGCGGTGTACCAGGCCGGGGCCTCAAGGATGTTGCGGCGGATGACCGGCGGGGTGACGGTGTCATAGTAGCCCTGCCCGATCATCTGCACGGCGGTCTGGTTCTTGGCCGCGAGCTTGCGCAGCTCGGCGAGGACCTCTACTTCGCTCAGGGCGCCGGTGAGCTGCAACGGCGAGTCCTGGCGGATGCCTTTGGGCACGGCCGTGTCGACGAGCCCATCGACGGTGTCGTAGCCGACAGCCTTCAACATGGCATCGACGTCGGACTGGCGGCGGGCGCCGATGTGCCGGTCAACGAAGGACGTGGAGGCTGAGGATACTGTCACAAGGAACTCCATCACTAAGGCGGCGCAGGGTACGCAGCATTGATTCGGGTTCCTCCCCGCTCTGTATTGGACCTGAGAGTTTCCGCGCAGCCCTGCTCTCGCAGGTCTCCGCTTGCACCGTCGGTGAGCACAGCATGTCAAAGGACAGCCTGCTACTTTCCAGAGTTGCCTTGCCGCGGCGGTACATGGGCCTGAGAGATTCCTGGGGAGGGTTTGCTCCTACGGCGCCTGCTTGTACCTACTTGCAGAACTCTCCCGCCGCAGATCAAAGGCATATTCAATTTCTCGTGACCGCAGTCACAGCTTCCATTGTCCTATGCCCGGCCCCGGTCCGCAAACTCCCGACGCCGCCGGCACGAAGTCGCGGGTCAGCTGCGAGATCGCCGCAAACTTCCGGCGACCTCGTGCGCTTCCGGCGATTTCGGCGCGGAGCCGCCTCAGCCGCGAAGCCGGTCCACGGCGGCGAGAAGACTCTCGAGATCCGCAGCGACCTCCGGCATCGGACCGCCGGGGCCACGGGCAAGCATGGCATTGAAGTACAGGCCGTCCCCCATATAGAGGACCGCCTTGGCCATCGCCGGCCCGACGTCGCCCGCGAGCAACTCCAGCCAACCCGCCTGCGCGGCGGCAAATCGCTGGAGGGCCTCTTCGTGCGCCACTTCGGCCAGCCGGGTCGCCGCCACAAAGACCCGGTCCAGGGGGGTGCCCGCCCACAGGGAGGACTTGATGAAGTAGGCCGCGGCCCCCTCCGGCGCATCCGCCATCGCCCCAAGGTCTTGTGCCAGCAAGCCGTCCAAACGCTCCAGGAGCATCGAGACCATCGCTTCCTTGGTCGGGAAGTGATAGAGCAGCCCACCCTTGGAGACGCCGGCGAGTTTGGCCACGGCGTCCAGGGTGGCGGCACGCTCGCCTTCTTCGATAAGCAGGGTTTCGAAGGCGTCAAGGACGGCTTCGCGGGCAACTGGTTTTCTGGCCATGATTCCTATCTTGCCCGGTGCCCGGACCGGGTTCTGGTTGACATTTCTTAACTATACCGTCTGGACGGTATAGTTATCTCCATGAGCAACACAGCAGTCAGCCACAACAGCACCAAAGCGCTCGGCACACAGCCCGGCGATACAGCAGCCATAGCGCCGCCGCGCGCGCCCTGGCGCGACTGGCTGGCGCTGGCGCTGCTGATGTTCCCGGTGCTGCTGGTGGCGGTGGACAACACGGCCCTGACCTTCGCATTGCCGTCGATCGCCCGGAGCCTCGACGCCTCCGGGATCCAGCTGCTGTGGATTGTGGACACCTACCCCTTGGTGCTGGCCGGCCTGCTCGTGGCAATGGGCAGCCTGGGCGACAGAATCGGCCGCCGTCGGCTGCTGTTCATCGGCAGCACCGGATTCGCGGCTGTCTCCGCGGTCACCGCCTTTGCTCCAAGCGCCGAGTGGCTCATCGCCGGCCGGGCGGGGCTCGGGTTCTTCGGCGCCATGCTGATGCCCTCCACCCTTTCGCTGATCCGCAACATCTTCCCTCAGCCCAACCGTCGACGGCTCGCGGTGGCGATCTGGGCTGCGGGTTTCTCCGGCGGCGCAGCGCTCGGCCCGATCTTCGGCGGCTGGCTCGTGGAGAACTTCTGGTGGGGCGCCATCCTGCTGGTCGCGGTGCCGATCATCCTGCCCCTGTTGGCGCTCGGTCCGCTCCTCGTTCCGGAATCCCGCGATCCGCATCCGGGCCGCGTGGACGTGCCGAGCGTACTGCTGTCCCTGCTGGTGATGGTTCCGGTGGTCTACGGCATCAAGGAAATCGCCACACACGGGCTCGCTCCCGCGCCGCTGGCCATCACCGCCGGCGGCCTGCTGATGGGCTACGTCTTTGTCCGACGCCAGCGTGCCCTGATGCAGGGCGGCGGAAATGCCCCCCTCCTGGACATCAGCCTGTTCAGCAACAGCGTCTTCAGCACCGCGATTACGGCGAATGTGCTTGCGCTGTTCTCCTTCAACGGCTTCATCCTGTTCCTGGCCCAGCATCTGCAGCTGCTCGAGGGCCAGTCCCCCTCCGAATCCGGCGTCGCGCTTGTGCCGGCACTTATCGCCACGGTTGTCTCAGGCCTGCTGGTGGTCCCGCTCGTGCGGAAGGTGCGCCCCGGTTTTGTGGTGGCCGGGGGGCTGCTCCTGAGCGCCGCGGGGTATTGCCTGGTCGCGTTTGGCAACCACAACAACGGGCCGGCCCTGCTGCTGGCCGCGCTGCTGGTCCTGTGCCTGGGCGTCGGCTCGGCGGAAACCATCTCCAACGACCTGATCCTCGGCGCCGTCCCGGCCGAGAAATCGGGCGCAGCCGCCGCGATCTCGGAGACCGGCTACGAGATCGGATCCTTGCTCGGAACAGCCGTGCTGGGCTCCATCCTGACAGCCTCCTACCAGCACAACCTCCGGCTTCCCGCCGGCGTCGCCGAAACGGCGCCGGCGGGCGCAACGGCCCAGGCCGCCGAAACACTCGCTGGCGCCATAGAACTAGCCAACACGCTGCCTGGACCCTTGGGCGCAGCGGTGACAGCGGCCGCCCGGACGGCGTTCGATTCCGGCGTCCACGTCACTGCGGCCATCACGATGGTGCTGATGGCAGGCACGGCTGTGCTGGCCGCCGTCGCCCTGCGCAAGGTGCCAAAGGCGAAATAGCCGGGCCGGGAGCGCTACTTGCCTTCCGGGGTCGTAACGCTGGCGCTGGCCCGCATGGTCTCCGCGTTAACCATCCAGGCGTACTGCTCAAGCTTGGCGATGAATGCGTGCAGCAGGTCCGCCGTTGTGGGGTCTTCTTCATCGACTTCGTCGTGGACCTTGCGCATGGTGCCCACGGCAGCCTCCAGGGCCGCCACGATCCGCTCAATGGCGTCCTTGGTGTTGATCAGTCCGGTTGGGAATTCCGCGAGAGCCGTGGACTTTGACACCGTGGAGCTCCGGCCATCCGGCAGCGCGTGGAGGGCCCGCATACGCTCTGCCAGATCATCAGCGAATTCTCGGGCCGCGTCAATGATTTCGTCCAGCTGCAGGTGCAGATCCCGGAAGTTTGTCCCGACGATATTCCAGTGCGCTTGCTTGCCCTGGACATGCAGTTCAATCAGGTCTACGAGCACTGCCTGAAGATTGGCGGTGAGGGTCGGTGAAGCTTTCATACGTCCTCCTGGGTAGGTCCGGTACCGTTGCGTCCGATATTTCCGACGCTACCCCAGGGCGCAGTCCGGGAGCCACGGTCCCGCCGAAATTTCTCCCTTAGCTTACTAAGCTGGCTTACTAGCACTCGGGTGCATGGTTGCGTGATGGCTTAGACAGCTTGGTTGAGCACCGGCCCGGTCGGATACAGGGTCCTGGTGATGCCCCCCGCCGTGGCTTCAGCAAGCTGGGAGAGGTAGTCGTTACGGCGCCGCGGCGTGATCCTGGACTGGGGCTCGAAAGCCTCTCCGGGATGGTCCGTGTAGTGGGCGGTCAGTCCGTCCCGCATCAACCGGATGGCCTCGGAGCGCTGCTGGGAGACCGCCGCATGGGTGGATCCCAGTTCCGCGGCCAATTCCTTGACCGTCCGGTCCCCGAAGTAGATCTCTTCCACCACGTAGCGCATCCGCACGGGAAGGGACTTGACCGCTGCACGGAGGTACTGGAGGCGCTCATCCGCGAGTACAGAGTGCTCCGGGGTCATGGTTTCGGCAGCCAGCGTGTCAACGACGGCTTCGTCCAGCGGCGTCAGCGTGCGGGAAGCATCGGACAGCGCCGCCTCCACAACACTCTGCTGGACACCCAGCGCCGCGGCGATCTCGTCAACGCTGGGCTTTCGGCCCAGGGCGGCGGCGAGGGTCTCCTGGACCGACATGGTTTCTTTCATCCGGCGGCGTGCTGAGCGGGTGGCCCAGTCGCTTGCACGCATCTCATCAGCAAATGCGCCGAGGATGCGCCGGCGCGCGAACGCGCCGAACGGCACGCCGAGGTCCGGGTTGAAGGCGTCAGCAGAAGTGATCAGGGCAATAGCACCAGCAGACGCCAGGTCATCACGGGAGAGGTGTGAAGCCTTTGAGCACAAGTCAGAGACGAGGTAGCCCACCAGCGGAAGATGCTGCGTGACCATCTCGTTGCGTTCCACGCGATTCAATAGAGTGTCCCCCCATGAGACGGGTTACAAAAGGCTTAAAAGACCAAGAGCCGCACCCAAAAAATGGGCCCCGCGCTCCCCCATGGAAGTCGGTATTCACGGCCCGGGCGCAGCACCCAAGACGAAACTTATCACCTCATCCAGATTCCGCGTGTAATCTCAGGACAATGCTTGGGTGAAATTGCGGTAACGCTTCACAGTCGGGGCGGCAGGGGAAGGAAGCCCATGGGTGCAGGCGAACTTTCGGCAGCTCTCTGGCAGGAGCGCCGCCAGCTTGAACTGCTGATGTTCAGGCTTGAGACGCAGCGACTTCATGTCCTGGCCGGCAACATCGAGTGGCTGAGGTTTACGGCCTCCGACGTGGAGAGCGCTCTGGACCGTTTGCGTTTTGAAGCTTTGGCCCGAAGTGTTGAATCCGCTGTTGTCGCCGCGGACTGGGGCCAGCCTGCTGAAGCGCTGCTGAGCGAGCTGATTGCTGCGGCGCCCCCGGGGCCGTGGCCGGAAATCCTGGCCGGGCATTTAACCGCCCTGCGCGAACTGCTTCAGCTGCTGAAGGACGAGACGCGCACCGGGCAGGAGTTGCTTGCGGAACTCCGCCGCACCGCCGCACCCGGCGGAGCCGGGCCTGATAGCAGCGGGGAGCTTGACGAGCTGACCCGGTTGGGAAATATCGAGCGCGCCCTGGCTGTGATGCACGGGACGGCGCAACCATTCCTTTCCGACTATCTCCGTGACGTTCCCGGCTGATGCCTGCTGCCACAGAACCGTCGGTGACTACTCGCTGCCCCCTGCGGGTATTGCCGGCCGGGCTTTCGGAAGCAACCCGCGGAGGGCATCCTCAGCGTCCGGCCCGGCATTGGCTGCGGCCAGGTTGGCCAAGGCGATCGCCTCGACGACTTCTTTGCGCTGGATCGAAATTCCACGCGGGGCGTCAATCCCGATCCGGACACCATCACCGCGCCCTTCCAAGACCGTGATGACGATCCCGTCGCCAATCATGATCTGTTCGCCCGGCTTGCGTGTTAGTACCAGCATGCTCTCAATCTACCCTTCGTTGGGGGTGGCGGAGGACTAGTCGGGGATGCCCGTCTGTGTCAGAGGTGCGCAACCCGGGCCTGCCGTGCGTCGATCCAGCCCACGGGCAATTCGAGGGCATTAACGGTTTCCGGAGTGTCGGTCTCGGTTGCTCCGATGACAGCGACGGCGTCGATGTGCAGCTGGGCGGAGAGGACGTTGACCCAGCGCTCGGTGTCTTCCGGCTTGCGCCCGGCATCAACGACGACCCAGACCTGGTCGGCGGCGAGCGCAGCGATCGGGTGGATCCGGGCCGCCGCATCGCCGGAACGGCCCACACCGAATGCTACGAGGACAGTCCGGTCCATCAGCACGGCCTGCGCGCGGGCTGCCGTTGCGCTCTGGCGCCCGTCCACGTGCAGGTGGCCATATGCGGACAGCTGCCCTCCGGTGCGCACATCGGCGCCGCCCGCTGCGGTGGACATGGCAAGCGCGGTGTCGAGGGCGTCCTCGCCGAGGCCGACAAGCACCACCAGGTCCCCGATGCCGGACAGCGGTTCGGGAGCCCGGTAGGCTCCGTGAAACCTTGGCGACGGCGAAGGCGCAACGGTCCCGGGCAACACCAGGATGTCCTCGGTGACACCGGCGCCGAAGTTGTCCGCAGCAGCCGATCCGGGCGCCGGGACTACGGGTACTGCGGGCGGTGCCTGGCGCGGTGGCAGCCGGTCCGGGACGCGCAGCCCGGCGCCGAGCTGCGCAAGCACTTCGGCAAAGTCCGGCGACTCGGTGGATACCCCGGGGGTTCCCTGCCGATGAAGCGTCATTTCCGCTGCATCGGCTTCTTCCAGCAGTGCTGCTATCGCCGTGGATTCAAACTGATGGGACCGGGCCGCGGGCACGTCCATAAACCCGGCCTCGGGACCTTCTGCCCGCACCGGCGCTGGTGCTGGCGCGGCGGGTGTCGCCGGTGATGCCTGCGTTGGTGCTGGCGCGGCGGGTGCCGGCGCGGCAGTTGACCGGCCAAAAACAGCGCGGAGCGGTCCCCTGCCGCCTGACCGTCCCGGCGGGATCGCGTCCGGCACAAGCTCGGCCGTGAAGACATTCGTTCCGGTGACCTCGGATTCCGCGGGCACCTCGATCACTGCTTCGTAGTGGTCGCCGGCAAACAATCCGGCGATGCCCGGGCTGATGACGCGGTCCGCGGAGATAATGCGGGCCTTGGGACCGTGCTGCAGCTGTGCTTTGAGCCGGATCTCGTCCAGCGATGCTCCCTTAAGCCGATAGCGGTTCGGCATGGCGAACGACTCCTACGGTTTCTATCTGGACATTGGCGCTGGTCACCTCACGGTAGGACAAGACTGGCAACGATCCCGGCTGCACACCAACAAGGCGGTGAATGGCGGGGCGGAGCGCCGGGGCGCACACCAGGACGGCTTGCCGGTTCGCGGCGACGGCGGCATCTGCAGCCGAGCGCACGGAGCGAAGCACCGCGTCGAGCCTGTCCTGGCCCATTACGATCTGGCTGCCGCCTTCGGCAGGGCGCATGTCCTCCAGCATCGATTGTTCCAGGACAGGGTCGATCATAATGACGTTGAGCACCGGGCCGACCATGAACTTGGCCGTCAGCGCCGGCCCCAGCGCCTGCCGGGCCGATTCGACCAGCGACTCAGGGTCCGTGGATACCTTGGCCCGGAGGGTGAGGGCCTCATAAATGCGGGCCAGGTCATTGATGGGTACCTGTTCGTCGAGGAGGCCTTGCAGCACACGCTGGACTTCCGCGAGTGAGAGCAGTGCGGGGGTGAGTTCGTCGACGGCGGCGGGGCTGATTTTGCGGACACCCTCAGTCAGGACACGGACGTCCTCGCGGGAGAGCAGCCGGGCCGCGTTCGCGCTGACGATGGATGACAGGTGGGTGACCAGGACCGAGACGCGGTCGATCACCGTGGCGCCGGCCATCTCCGCGTTGTGCCGCATCTCCGCGGGGATCCACTTCCCGGCGAGCCCAAAGACCGGCTCGATCATTGCCAGGCCGGGCAGCGAATCGAGGTTGTCACCCAGGGCGAGCATCTGGCCGCTCGGTGCGGTGCCGCGGCCGGCTTCGACCCCGGCGATCCGGATGGAGTAGGTGGCCGGCGGCAGGTCCACGCTGTCCCTGGTCCGCACCGGCGGAATGACAAGTCCGAGTTCCATGGCGATCTTGTGCCGGAGCGACCGGACCCGCGCGAGCAGGTCATCGGAGGCGCCCGAGACCATGTCCACAAGGTCGGGGGCGAGCAGGATCTCCACCGGGTGGATGCGCATGTCCTCGAGCAGTTTCTCGTTTGGGTCCATCTCGGGGTAGTTCAGTGCCGTCGCCTCGTCCGCCTGGACCTTCCCTTCGGCCTTTAGCCGCGCGGCTACCCGCCTTGACGCGAAGATCATGCCGGCCCCGACGATCAGGAACGGCACCGGCGGCATCCCCGGGATCAGAGCCATGGCGACAGCCGCCAGCCCGCCGATCATCAGCGCATTCGGCGACTGCAGCAACTGGGTGGACGCCGTATGTCCCATGTCCGATTCGGCATTGGAGCGCGTGACGATCATGCCGGTGGACACTGCCATCAGCAGGGCCGGAATCTGCGAGACGAGCCCGTCACCCATGGTCAGCAGACCGTAGGTGTTCAGGGCCTCACCAATCCCGAGGCCGTCCTGCAACATGCCAATCGCGATGCCGCCGACGAAGTTGATGACGATGATGATGATGCCAGCGATCGCATCACCCTTGACGAACTTGGAGGCTCCATCCATGGCGCCGTAGAAGTCAGCCTCTGCGGATACCTCGGCGCGGCGCTCACGCGCCTGGGTGTCCGTGATGAGGCCGGCGTTGAGGTCCGCGTCGATCGCCATCTGCTTGCCGGGCATGGCATCGAGGGTGAACCGGGCACCGACTTCGGCCACCCGCTCGGCGCCTTTGGTGACCACAACAAACTGGATGACAACAAGGATCAGGAAGACAACGGCCCCGATGACAATGGAGCCGCCCACTGTGACTTTGCCGAAGGCCTCAATGACCTGGCCGGCGTAGGCCTCTCCGAGGACCAGCCGGGTCGACGCGACATTGAGCCCCAGCCGGAACAGCGTCGCGACCAGCAGCAGCGAGGGAAAGACGGAAAAATCAAGCGGCTTTTTCACAAACATGCTGGTGAGCAGCACCAGCAGCGCCAGCAGGATGTTGGTGACGATAAGGAAGTCCATCAGCGGTGCCGGAACGGGCACCACCAGCAACAGCACGATGCCGACAATGCCGATTGGCACCGTGAGCCGCGCGAGCCTGTTGTTCATGATTGGGTCCTTTCCCACATGCTGTTTCCTCTGCTGTTACTGCCGCACCCGGGTTGGGTCCTCATACCGAAGCTCCGGCCATGTAGTGCATTCCGGCAGCGGAACCGCGCGCTTTGAGCGCCATCACGAAGGCGAGCACCCCGGCCACGGCCCGATAGAAGTCCGCTGGGATCTCCTGGCCGAGTTCGCAGGCCCCGTGCAGTGCCCGTGCCAGCGGAATGTCCTGGACCATCGGGACGTTTTTGGCCTCGGCCTCGGCCCTGATCCTGGCAGCGACGTGGCCAGACCCTTTGGCCACCACCCGCGGGGCGGATTTACCGGGTTCATACTTGAGCACCACCGCCACGTGCGTGGGGTTAACAAGCACAACGTCGGCGTCGCCGATTGCGGAGATCATCCGGTTACGGCTCATCTGCATTTGGCGGGCCCGCCGCTGCGATCGGATCAGCGGGTCGCCTTCGCTGTTCTTGTTTTCGTCCTTGATTTCCTTCTTCGTCATCCGGGTCTTTTTCCGGTTGCGACGCATCACAACGAAGAAGTCCGCTGCCGCCAGCGCAATGCCGGCAGCCACTGCGAACTGGATGAGCGAGGCGACGCCGCCGGTCGCCGCGGTGACCACACCGGATACCGGAAGGCCTCCGGCGGTCAGCAGGACCGGGACCAGGCCCTGCACAACGCCGTACAGCACCACACCGACCACGCTCGCTTTGAGCAGTGCCTTCAGGCCACCCCAAAGCGCCTGCGTTCCGAACATCCGTTTGAGTCCGGGAAGGGGTTTGAAATGCTCGAAATCGAGTTTGAACTTCTTGAAGTGCACACCGCCCTGCAGTGCGGCGCCGGCCAGGACCACCACAAAAACAACCACCAGCATGGGAGTGATAATGCCCGCGATGGCGCCCAGACCGTGCTCGAGGGTGAGCAGCGCCGTGCCGGGATCAGGCGCGGCCACGATACCGCGGACACTGAAGAGCTGGTCCGCAACGGCGTTGGCGGCGCGCTCCACGGTGGAGGGAATCATGATTGCCGCAGCACCCACACCAACCCAGGCCGTGAGGTCCTGCGAGCGGGACAACTGCCCTTTGGAGCGGACCTCCTTCATCCGTTTATCGGTGGCTTGCTCTGTCTTTTCACCGGAATCCGACACTAGCCCACCCCCAGGACGGCCTTGGCGGCCTGCCCGGCGAGGCTCGACACGATCCGCGGCAAGGCCACGAACATAAAGCCGGCCAGAAGCAGCGTGAGCAAAATCTTGAGCGGAAAGCCGAGCGCGAAGGCGTTCAGCGCCGGTGCCACCCGGGTCAGGAGACCGAGGCCGACGTCGGCCAGGAACAAAACGACCATCAGGGGTCCGGCAATCTGGACCGCTGCGAGGAACAGGCCGGTTACCGCCGATGTCATGGCTTGGACGGGCTGGGCCATGTTAATGCCGCCGGCCAGCGGCAGCGCCGTGAAGCTTCCGGTGAGCCCGGTGATGATCAACTGATAGCCGTCGGAGGCGAAGAGGAGCGCAAGGGCAGCCATCTGGAGCAGCCTGGTGAACTGCGCGCCGTTGACGTTCATTTGCGGATCAAAGCCCTGGGCCAGCTGGAAACCGCCCGCGAGGTCGATCAGGCTGCCGGCCGACTGGATCGCGGCGAAAATCACCATCACGATGAATCCCAGGACAAGACCGGTGGCGAGTTCGAACACCACACCTGTCACAAAGCCGGCAGTGTCACGCGCAGCGTAGCCGCTGGAGACTCGCTGGGAGACCGCGAGTCCGAGCCCCAGGCCCAGCGTGGCCTTTACCCGGGCCGGGAAGGCACGGTAGGCGAACGGCGGAGCCACAATCAGGAAGGCCGTCATACGGACGCTGGCCAGCAGGAACGCCTCCAGCCACCGCGGGTCGATCGGGATGCCCACGTCACATTCCGCCCAAAAGTCCGGGGATCCTGGCGAAAAGATCGTTGGTGAAGGACACCATTTCCGAGATCATCCAGTGACCGCAGACCACCAAGGCGATGGCGACGGCGGCGGCCTTAGGCACGAACGAGAGGGTCGCCTCCTGCAGTTGGGTGATCGACTGCACGAGGGAAACGGCCAGCCCGACCACCAGGGCCGTGACCAGCACCGGCGCGGAGAGCTTGGCACCCACAAGCATGGCCTGAAGGCAAATATCGAGGACGGCGTTGGCGTTCATCCGGTGCCCGCATAACTCTGGATCAGGGCAGTGATAATCAGGCCCCAGCCGTCCACCAGGACAAACAGCAGGATCTTGAAGGGCAGGGAGATCATAACCGGCGGAAGCATCATCATGCCCATGGACATCAGCGCCGCGGAGACGACGAGGTCGATAACCAGGAAAGGGATAAAAATTACAAAACCAATAATAAAGGCGGCACGCAGTTCAGAGACCATAAAGGCCGGTATCAGGGTCTGCAGCGGCACCGCGGCGGGGCTGTCCGGATTTTCCATTCCGGCCGCCCTGGTCATAAGGGCGATGTCCTCCTGCCGGGTGTGTGCGAGCATAAATTGCTGCAGCGGGCCCTTGCCGACGTCGACGGCGGCGTTAAAGTCCAGGGTCCCGTTCAGGTAAGGCTGGACCCCGAGGTCGTTCATCTCGGTGATGACGGGAAACATCACAAAGATCGACAGGAACAGTGCCAGCCCGGCGAGCACCTGGTTCGGCGGGATGGACGGCAGGGAGAGCGCGTTTCGCGTCATGGCCAAGACCACAAAAATTTTGGTGAAGGACGTCATCATCAGCAGCAACGCCGGAGCCACCGAGAGCAGCGTGATCCCGATCAGGGTCAGGACGGCCGTTGAGGGCTTACCGTCGACGCCGTTGATCTGGATATTGATGCCGTCACCGGGTGCCGAGGGGTCTGTGGGCGGCACCGGGGGCGCGGGGACTATGGGTGCGGCGTGGCCGGCGGAGGCGTTCAACCACAGCAGCAGGACGGCAAGCAGCACCGCTGCCAGTCCCAGCACCAGTGCCCTGCCGGCAGAGCTCCGGCCGGCCCGGACTAATGGATCGGTGTTCAACGGCGGCGTCCGCCCCTGAGAGCTGCGGCGGCCTGCTTCCACGTGGAGCCGGCCAGGATCGAGCCGTGCAGCGGCGGGTGGCCTGCCGGACCGCGGGAGTGGGAATTCCGGTGGATGGAGCTGCGCCTGTGCATCGGGGCGCCGGGGGTTCCGTCGCCGGCACCCTCGGCGGAAAGCCCGTCACCGGCGCTCTCGTCGTCCTTCCGCGCGGCGGCGGCGCGGGGGCTGGCGGCGGCGAGCAGCCGGGCGAATTCGCCGAATCCGGCGTTGGCTGCAGGCACGGACTCCTCTTCGGCTTCGGCCGGGATGTCGCCGCTGTGCAGGACGTTCACGGCATGCTCGGTAACACCGAGCATAAATCGCCGGCCGGCGGCGTCGACGACTACCACTGAGGCCTTCTGTCCCAGGCTCTGCCGGCTGACAACCGTCAGGGCGCTGTCAGCCCGGCGTCGTCCGTTGCCTTTGCCGAGCCGGCGCTGCAGCAACCACATAAGGCCAAGCACCGCGCCCAGGGCCACGACTACCCGCAGCCCGAGGATCAGCGAGTCCATTCAGCTGAGCCCCTCGGCGACGTCAAGGATGCGGGTGATGCGGACCGCATAGTCCTGGTCGAGGACCACAACCTCTCCGTGCGCAATCAGGCGGCCGTTGAGCAGCACATCCGCGGGCGCGCCGGCGGAGCGGTCCAGTTCAATGACTTTTCCCGGTTCCAGCGAGAGCACGTCCCGGACGGACATCCGGGTCCGGCCAATCTCCACCGTGAGCGCCATTTCGATGTTGTTGATCCGGCCCAGCCGGCCCGCAACGGCGCCGCCGCCGGTGCCTTCTGCGCCGCGGCCGAAACCGTTGGTGTTCTCGCGCAGCCGGACCGCGAACCAGGCGGCGGCGTGGTTGCCGTCGGACAGTTCGAAAACGGCGGTGTCCGGATCGGTCAGGAGGCCGGCGGCGTCGGATTCACGCAGATCGGAAAGCACACCGGCGCCAAAGACCGAACTCGCAGCCTCCATGGCAGGGCGCAGCACATCGGTGACTGCTACGACGCCGGGCTGGGGGCCGGCCATACCACCGGCGGCCTCGTCCAGGAACGTCCGGTCGATCAGCAGCAGGGCAAGGTCAGCGGTCACCGAGCCGACGAATGTCGCCGTCACGGCCTGCCGGGCATAGGGCGCCGCGGCCCGGGCCGGCACCAGGGCGACGACCTTCAGTGCCACCGGGCTCGGGAGCTCTTCGACAAGCCGCTCCGCCGACGACTCGTGCTTGGTCAGGGTGATGCTCATCAGGGGTTCTCCTCGATTGTGACAATAACAGCGGCGGCGCGGGAGCCGTTACGGGCCGGCGCGGCGGTGGCCAGCCTCGTCCCGTCGAGTGTGACGTCGAACGGCCGGTTCTCCAGGTGCGGCAGCGGCAGGACATCGCCGACGGCAAGACCCAGGACCCGGCTGGGGGTGATAAACGACGTCGAGAGCCGCACCGACAATTCCACCGGCACCTGCTCCAGCTGGGCGCCAATCCTCACCGGCGCGTCCTCCCGGCTGTCGGTGGGGTTGACCTTTTTCAGCCGGCCCAGCAGAACGTCGGCCGGGATGGCCAGGGTTGCCGGCGCGCTGATGTCCCCAACAATCATCGTGAACGAAGCCACGATCATCAGTTCACTTGGCGCGGCGGCCTGGGCAAATTGGGAGTTGTATTGGATGGTATCGACGCGGACCGCTTCGTTGAGCAGCGGGCCCAGGGAGTAACTCAGATCCTCGAGCGCTTCGTTCATCAGCCCCTGGACCAAGGCCTGCTCGATCTGGGTGAACTTACGGTCCGGCATTGGCGAGTCTGCGGAGGCGCCGAGCATCCGGTTGACCCAGCCAAGGGCCGAGGGGCTGGGGAACTGCACCACAAGTTTGGAATCGTTGCCCTCGACGGCGCACAGGACCATGGCCGTGACCGCCGGAATCGACGCTGCGTATTCGTCGTAGCTCAGCATGGAAACGTCTTCCAGCCGCACCACCGACTTGACCCTGACCTTGGCGGTAAGCTGCGTTCCCCACTGGCGGGCAAATGTCTCGAAGGCCAGCTCCAGCACCCGGCTGTGCTCACGGGCCAGCGTCGCCGGACGACGGAAGTCGTAGACGCTTAAGGTGCGCTCGCGCACTACTTCCCGTTCATCGATAACACTCACGTCTCGCACTATCGGCAAGGCACCCCCGCGGGTAAGCCAATCCGCAGCTATTTCTGCAGCATATTCATCGCTTCCGGTATCAGGGACCGGACGACGTCGGGCTGGTCGGACAGGACCACAATGTCAACCCTGCGGTTCAGCTCCATCAACTCAGGTGTGGAGTCGTCGTTGACCTGCCGTGCGGAGCCGAAAGCAACCGCACCGATGGCGGACTGGGGGACGCCGCCGCGCTCCACCATAAAGCGCAGGACGTTCACCGCCCGGGTGGAAGACAGTTCCCAGGTGGAGGGGAAGGACGTCACGCCGTTAGCTGCGTGTCCCTCCACCATGACCTCCATTCCGGCCGGCGCAAGGACCGGAGCAACAACATTAAGGACCCGGGTGGCCCGCCCGGTCAGTTCCGGCCTGTCGGGTTCGAAGAATGTTTGGGATCCAACGAGTTTGACGGTCAATCCGCGTGGATCGATTTGGAACTCCACGTTTTCGCTAAGGTTTTCCGCCGCCAGCCCCGCTTTCATTTTGTCCTCCAGGGCCTGGAGCCGATTGACTTCCTTCATGGCCTGTTCCAAGGCTGCCGGGTCGACATTGGGCTGCGCATTCGCCGCCTGGCCTGCCGCCGGCTGCGCCTGCGCCTGCGCCTGCGCCTGTACGGCAGCGAACGCTTCAAGGTCCTTATTGGCCTGGTCCGCCGGGACCACGGTTCCGGTGGCCGTGTCGACGGTTTCGGACGCGACGGCGCCAAAGCCGGTGGCGAGGGAATTACGGAGTTTCTCGAATTTGTTAGCGTCGACGGTGGACATCGCGTACAGGACGATGAACAGGCACATCAGGACGGTGACCATATCCGCGTAGGACACGAGCCAGCGTTCGTCAACGTGGTGCTCTTCGGGGGCGGCCCTTTTGGACCGTCGCCGGGGGCTCATGCCGCGTCCTCCAGCGGTTCTCCGCCCTTGGATGCTTTTTTGGGCCCGGACTTTGGTGCCTTCCCGGCGCCGGCCTTGAGTTTGTAGTCGGGAACCATTGCGTTGAGCTTCTCCCGCAGCAGGATTGGCTGGATGCCTGCCTGCAGGGCCAGAACGCCTTCCATGATCAGGGTCATTCGGTCGACCTCAAGTTCGGAGATCTTTGCCATCCGGTCCCCGATAGGAAGCCAAATGAAGTTGGCGGAAAGGACCCCCCAGAGCGTAGCGACGAAGGCTGCGGCGATCATGTGTCCGAGCTCGTCCGGTTTCGACAGGTTTTCCAGGACGTGGGTCAGCGAAACGACTGTGCCGATAATGCCGATGGTGGGTGCGTAGCCTCCCAGCATCTTGAAGAACTTCGAGGCCGTGTTGTCGGACTTCATCTTGGAGCTGATGCCGTCGTCGAGCATTTCCCGGAGGTCCTCACCATCGGTTCCGTCGGCGATGTTCTGCAGCGCAATCTTCAGGAACGGATCCTTGGTGGCTGCAGCGTCGCTTTCCAACGACAGCAGGCCTTCTGCGCGGGCCCTCTCAGCGAAGACAATGATCTCGTCGATGCTGACCTGCGGCGGGACGGTCTTGCCCTTAAACGCGTTCGGCAGCGCTTTGAAGGCGTGCACCACGTCCTTAAGGGTTGATCCTGCAAGCCCGACGGCGAGCGTCGCACCAAAAACCAGGATCATCGGTGCAGGCAGCAAAAGGCTGGTAATACTTGCGCCTTCAAGGGCCACCATGGCGTAGATGGCGCCAAACGCCATCAGCAGCCCGATAATTGTTGCCGGATCCATGGCCTACTCCCCCGGCCGGTCGGTACGACCAACGTCTGCGGCGTCCTCGGACGGAACCAGGCTGAGGTGGTAGCCGGTCACGGCCGGAAAGTCCCGGGCCTTGCTCAGTACATAAGCGCGGTACTCGGCGATCAGTTCAACCACTTCGGCGAGGCTTTCGAGCACAACGTACGTAGCTCCGTCGAGGGTGACAAGGTGGGTGTCCGGGCTCTCGTGGATCCGTTCGATGAGGTCGGGATTGACCGCGAAGCGCGTTCCGTTGAGTCGAGTTACGACGATCATGGGCCGATTCTGCTCTGTATAGGGGATGGTGGTCTACGATCTACTGTCGGCCAACCGGACTGATTGGTTAGCTGCGTAGGCTTGGTAATATGCGGCCTGGCGGCGGACACCGCGTTAGTTACAGTGAGTGATGTTCGTTACAGTGAGTGTTGTCAACGATCCGCTGGCTGGGTAGGCGTGGATCTGCCGAACAATGGGGAGCATACGCAGTGGTACCGCAGTGGCTTGTCTCAGCAGGCGATCGTCTTCCCCGCGGGGCACGGTCGCGACACCCTGCACCGTGGCGCCGCGCCCTGGGTTGCCTGTCCGGTGCGGCCCTGGTGCTGGCGGCGGCCATAACCGTCCGGTTGTCCGGGTCCGTGGAGGCCTACTTTCTGTTTTTCCTCGCAGTACCCGTGATTGCTTTGTTCGAGGACTGGCTGGCCATGGCCGTGGCCACAGTCGTGGTCGCCGGGAGCCCGGCCTTCCTGCAACTGGCTTTTGCGGGTGCGTCCGGATCGTTGCCGCCGGCAAATTCCGCGCTCCTGGGTGCAGCGTTCCTGCTTGAAGGCGTCCTGTGCCTCATTCCGGCATTCGTCCTCGCCGGGACACGAACCGCGGAACTCGAGAAGCTGGGGGCATTGGAGAGCCAGGCACTGCACGATCCGCTGACCGGGCTGGCCAACCGATCGCTCCTGGCTGCACGCCTCAGAGAGGCGATGGCCGCGAGCCGGATCACCGGGGTGCCCATGCTGGTCCTGGCGGTGGACATTGACGGCTTCAAGCCAATCAACGATTCGTATGGACATGGAGCCGGGGACGCGCTGCTGGTGGAAATCGCCCGGCGGCTCCAGTTCTGCCTCCGGACCGGGGACACCGCGGCACGGACCGGCGGAGACGAATTCACCCTGCTGCTGCCGGGCTCCGGCTTGGACCAGGGCCCGGCGACGGCGCTGCGCGTGATGGATGCCGTCGCCGCCCCGGTTCAGGTCGCCGGGACTGAGCTGCGGATGAGCGCAAGCGTCGGCATCACTGCCGGATCAGGAATGGATGGCCCGGAACAACTGCTGGCGGAAGCCGACACGGCAATGTACGCAGCGAAACACTCCGGCCGGAGCCGCTTCGTCATTTACGACGCGACCCAGCGCCAGGATACCCGCGGCGCCCTTGAGATTAGCCCCAGCGATGCCAGGTGCTGGGCCGCATACACCGTCCAGCTGCGCCTCCAGATCGCCTCAGCCAAGGACCTGGGCCTGCTGCCGGAACAAACCCGGGGCCCGGAAACGGCCCGGCGGACCCTCGAAAGCCTGCTGGCCGCCATCGGGCAGCTCCCTGACCCGGAGCAACCTGACGGTGAGCAGCGGACAAAACTGCCCCTGCCGCAGTCCCGGGCCCTGGCGGAGTTCGTTTTCCACCATCAGCTGGTCCAGCAATGGGCCGACTCCCTCGTGAGCCAGGGCATCCTCACCGCCAGCCGGCCGGCCGCGGCGGAACGCTTCTGGAGCGATCTGCGCGACGCTGTAACCGTCGCCGAAAACCCGGGGCCGCGTGCCGGCAGTGCTTCACGGAACACTCTTGACACCAACTTCGCCGCCGACGGGGCACTCCAAGCAGGAAAAGGGACCGGTGGCGCTCCCGCCCCGATCCCGCGGATGAGGGCGTAGCCGGCTTCTGCCTATGGATGCCATAACGTCCCCCGATCGGACCTACGCCGCGTGCGCCACCGCAGGCAGTTGGTGCCAGGCGGTCGCATCGGAATGTACCTCCACTTCAGGGCGGGCTCTCAGAAGAGACGTGATACTCGGTCGAAACGTGAGGCATATCTGGTTGCAGGCTAATGTCTCAGCCGAAGCCGCGGATCTCAAAAAAAGACAGCCCTGGCTCCGAAGATCTCCGTAGCCAGGGCTGTCGCTCCGATATTTAGGAGCTAGTCACGTTTTCCGGGTGATTAGCGCTTGAGCTGGGTCAGTTCCTGCAGGACCTCGTCGGAGGTGGTGATGATGCGGGCGTTGGCCTGGAACCCGCGCTGGGCCACGATGAGGTTGGTGAACTCCTGGGAAAGGTCCACGTTGGACATTTCCAGGGTACCGCCGGAGAGTGTGCCGAGCCCTGGTGCACCGGCACTGCCGAACTGCACCCCGCCGGAGTTGCCGGTGGCCGTGTAGGACGAAGATCCTGCCTTTTCCAGACCGGCCGGGTTGGTGAACTTGGCCAGGGCGATCTTGGCCATCACCTGTTTGGTGCCGTTGCTGAAGGAGCCGATCAGGGATCCGTCACTGCCCAGCGTGTAAGACTCAAGCGAGCCGGCAGCAGAGCCGTTCTGGCCGGCGACCGTGAGGGTTTCGACTTTTGCGTAGCCCGAGAGTTTATTCAACGCGACAGTAATGCCGCCGACGGTCAACGCGCCGCTGGCCGTCAGTGTGCCGTTGGCTCCCTGTGCGAGGCCCACAGTGACGGGTCCGCTGCCGTCGTTACCTGTAACATTCCAGCCGGTGGCGGTCTTGTCGAAGGTCAGATTGAGGTCACGCGCAGCACCGGCGCCGTCGTAAACCTTGACCACGCGGTTCAGCGACGTGGGAACGGTCGCGTCGCCGGGCAGGTTCCCGTCAAGTGAAACCGCGTTGGTTGCCGTGGCGACCATGTTGTTCGGGTTCAGCGTGATGGTGCCGACGGCGCCGGTCGTGTTGACCGCGCCGTTGGCGTCGGCCTTCCACCCCTGCAGGATGCCGCCGTCGGGGCTGACCAGCTGGCCGGCAGCATCGAGGTTAAAAGCACCGGCACGGGTGAACAGCTGCTGGCCGCCCTTGCTGGTGACGAAAAAGCCGTCTCCGGAGATCATCATGTCCGTGGCCTTGCCGGTGGCCTGCGAGGACCCCTGGCTGAAGTTGTTAGTAACCCCGGCAACGCGGACGCCCAGGCCGATCTGGGCAGGGTTGCTTCCGCCGGTGCCGCCCTGCGGAGCCGTGGCGCCCTGGGTCAGCTGGGACAGGGTGTCCTGGAACTGCGTGGTTCCGGACTTGTACCCGGCTGTGTTGACGTTGGCGATGTTGGCGCCGGTAACATCCAGCATGGTCTGGTGGGCGCGAAGGCCGGAAATTCCGGAGTAGAGCGAGCGGAGCATGGCGACTGCCTTTCTACAAGGTGGGAAAACTGGTCAAAATCTAGGGTCAGGGAGCGGACGGAGCGACGATTCCGGTGATGGAATCGAGGGGGATGGATAGTTCGCCGATGGTCACCGCCGGTTTGTCGCCGGCGAACGAAACGGCAGTAGCAATGCCGCTGCCCGCGGTGCCGTCCGGCAGCGTATAGCCGACGGAATGGCCGATCAGCTGGGCTGCCGCCGAGCGCATCTGCAGCGAAAGCCCATCCTTGCTGCTTGCTGTCAGCTCGGTCATTTTTTCCATCATGGACAGCTGAATGGTTTGGGCCATCATCGCGTTGGTGTCCATCGGGGCACTCGGGTTCTGGTTCTTCAGCTGGGTCACGAGGAGCGTCATAAAAACGTTGGAGTCCATGGTCTGCACCGGGGCGCGGACAGCGGGAGTCTGGTCCCCCGCCGCACCGGTTGTCGGCTTGATCGGGATGGACGGTGTAGCGATCGGCTGAATCGTCATCTGTGGCGTTCCTTCGTGTCAGACAAGAATGTCGATGTTGGTTTGGGGGGAACCCAGCCGACCGGGGATGCGCGGCGCGGGCTCGTGAAATCCTTCGTTGCGGCGCGGGGCTGAGCGCTGCGCTGCGGCGTCGTTCTGGTGCCCCGGGCGGCCGTTCCGGCCCCCGTCCCCCGGTCCGCTGCGATCCGAGAGGTTCAGCGATGCCCCGAATCCGGCGTCGGCGAGCTCCTTCCGGAGCTCGGGAAGGACGCCGCGGAGAGCTTCCCGGCCGGCTTCACCGGGAGAGAACATCTCAATCCGGACGCCGCCGGCGTCGATGTGGGCTCTGATGGTCAGCGGGCCCAGGTCTTCGGGGTTCACTTTGAGGGTCATCACATGTTCACCGGCGGCCGCCGCGGCAAGGGTGAAGAGAGGCCTGCTCAACTGGGGTTGGAGTGCGGGCCCCTGCTGCGGGGAAGCCGTGGCGGGAGCCTGCGGTGCGGACGTCGACGTGGCGGCAGTAGGAGTAGGAGTAGCCGGTCCCCCGGTCAGGGCGGCGGCTCCGGCGGTGGACGCCGATTCCACCGACACCGTGGCCGCCAGCGCGGACTTCCGATCCGGACGCACGTCGCTGCCGCTCGCGCCGGCATTGGGAACAAGACCGGCGAAGGTCGTTCCTCCGGCAGCGGAAGAAAGTCCGGGTGTTGTGCTGGCCGCCGGAGGGTGCGGCTGGAGGCTGGCGGTTGCGGGCGTCGAGGCGGCCCCAGTAAGTCCTGCTGCCGGAGCTGCGTCTTGGGCCGGGCTGGATGGTGCAACGGTGGCTGCCGGCAGGACGACGGCGGCCGGAGCTCCGGTGGCCACGGCATTGGCGTCTGCCGCCACGGCCGGCGCGCCCGCAGCAGCAGCAGGTACCGCGGTGGCAGGAGCCGACACCGGCACGGCACCGCCGGCCCGGAGCTGCGGTTCCGTGGCCGCCTGTTCCGGGGTCATCCGCCCCGGTATGGCCTGCCCCGCGGCGGCGGCTGTCGACTGCGCCGCAGGGGCAGCCAACGCAGTTCCGAACCAGGCCGGGACCGGCAGAACATCTCCTGCGGCGTCATCCTTCGATGGCGACGCGTCCTGGGAGGTGGCGTCGTTGACCTTGGTGTCGTCCGGCTGCCCGCCGGACAGCTGTGCGGTCACGGACGCGGATGTGGTCACGGCCGCGGATGTGGACACGGCCGCGGTCGCGCGCGCGGGCACAGCCTGCGGTGCCCCGACGCCCGGCGAGCCGGCGGAGTTCGAATCCGCGGACACGGTGGTCTCGGACGTCGGACGTTCGGGCTGGACGTTTGAGGGCTGGGCGTTTGAGGGCTGGGCGTTTGAGGGCTGGGCGTTTGAGGAAACGGCGCTGTCCAACAGCACACCGAAAGCTCCGCCGCCGGACGTTGTTGTACCGGCCCGGCCCCCGGCGCCTTGCTGGGTGGCCCGGCTGATCCCCGCAGCAGAGCCCAGACCCATCGATGCGGTCATGATGTGCCCCCTGCCGGGACAATCCGGCGGATGGACGTGAGGTTGGACTGCTGCTCCCAGGCATCGCGGATCTGGATGGTTTGCCCGGGCACGGGGGCGTCGATTGCCTTGCCATTGCCGAGGTAGATGGAGATGTGGTTGCCGCCGAAGCTCACCAGCAGGTCGCCGGGCTTGGCCTCGGCAAGGGACGCTACGGGCGTGCCTTGGCGCATCTGGTCGCTGACCACCCGCGGAATCTCGACGCCGAGGTCTTTGAAGACGCGCTGGGTGAAGCCGGAGCAGTCCATCCCGGTGGCCGGGTTGGTTCCGCCCCAGACGTACGGCACGCCGATGTACTTTTTCGCTGCGGCAACCACGTCGTTTCCGGTCGCCGCCCCTCCGGTGGCAACCGGCGCGGAGACACCCTTGAGTGTTGTCCCGCTGATACCTGTCAGGGAATTGAGGCTCTCCTGCAGGGACGCTGTTCCGGTTCCGCTGGTGCCCAGCGCCGAGGCGAGGGCTTGGGTAAAGGAACCGTCCCCTCCTCCGTCGACAGGCGAGCCCGTGGCGGCGGCCGAGATCGCCGTGGACTTCGCCGAGTCCACCGGCCGGGTGGTGAGTTCGGAGATCATGGACTGGATGCTCTGCATCCGGCCGATCGCCTCGGTCATGCTCATGTGGTCACCTGGGTGTCGTCCCGGTGAAAGACAGTGGACGCAATCTCATCCAGCGCTGACTGTTCGGCCTGCAGGTCTGCGCTCAGTACTTCGGCTTGATGCCGGGCCTGAAGCTTCTCCAAGCCAACGGAGCGGACCCTGGCAGCGGTAAACGCCTCCCGGGCCGCGGACTCGTCTGCCTGGGCGATCGTGGTCAGGCCCCGCAGCTCCGCCAGCATACTGTGCGAGGAGGACCGGGCGGCCGCGACGGCCCGCAGCGAGGCGGAGCTGACAACGTCCGCGTCGTCGATCGACAAGTCACGGCGGGCCGCAGCTTCCCGGGCGCGCACGGAACTGGAACGGGACCTGGCCCGGGCCAGGCCGGTGGCGGCTTGATCCTGCTGGATCTGGCGGAGCCGCAAGAGCCCAGCCAGCGAAAATTGACGGTTCATGCCGCTGCTCCCAGAGTCGAGGTGAGGTAGGAGAGCCGTTGCCACGACTCGGGGTGTCCGGTGGAATCTTCCATTGATTGCTGCAGGAAGGCGTTCACGTCCTGCTCGTGGTTCAGTGCCGCATCAACGAGTGGGTTGGTGCCGGCCTGGTAGGCCCCGACATCGATCAGGTCCTGGGCGGCTTTCCGGGCCGCGAGGACACGGCGAAGCCCCGCGGCAGCGGCGAGGTGATCCCGGGTGTTGACCTTCGAGGCGACACGCGAGATGGATCCGAGGACGTCCACGGAGGGAAAGTGGCCCGTGACGGCCAGTTTCCGGTCGAGGACAACGTGCCCGTCCAGGATGGAGCGGGCGGCGTCGGCGATCGGTTCGTTGTGGTCGTCGCCGTCAACCAGGACGGTGTAGATGCCGGTGATTGAGCCGGTTTCGGCGGTGCCGGCCCGTTCCAGCAGCCGGGCAAGGACGGAAAAAGTCGACGGCGGATAACCGCGGGTGGCTGGGGGTTCGCCGGCTGACAGGCCGATCTCGCGCTGGGCCATGGCGACGCGGGTCAACGAATCCATCATCAGGACCACGTTTTGGCCCTCGTCCCGGAAGGACTCCGCGATCCGGGTAGCGGTGAAAGCGGCGCGCATGCGCATCAGCGCCGGCTCGTCCGAGGTGGCAACCACAACGATGGAGCGTGCCAGTCCCTCGGCGCCAAGGTCGTCCTCGAGAAACTCGCGGACTTCGCGGCCGCGTTCGCCGACCAGGGCGATGACCGAGATTTCGGCGTCGGTCCCCCGGGCGATCATCGAGAGCAGGGAGGATTTCCCGACGCCGGAACCGGCGAAGAGCCCCATCCGCTGGCCCTTGCCGAGGGTGGTCATGGTGTCCAGGACACGGACACCGGTCTGCAGCGGCGTGTCGATGCGGGCCCGTTTCATGGCCAGCGGCGCCTCGTTGTCGATGGGCACGCGCGGCCCGCTCTTGAGCGGACCCTTGCCATCGATGGGCCGTCCGAGGCCATCGATGACGCGGCCAAACAGCCCCCGCCCGGTGGGGACCAGCATGGTGGTGCCCGCTTTGGCCCGGACCGGATCACCGGCGGCGACTCCGGCAAGCCGGCCCAGCGGCATGCAGCGGAGGGTGCTGCCCATCGCGGCGACTACTTCGGCGTCCAGACCGGGACTTTCCCCAACGGTCACGAGCTCACCCAGTGCACCGTCGAGGCCGGAAACTTCCAGGCTCAGGCCCACCACGGACGTCACTACGCCCACCCGTTGGGGAGCGGCGGCCCGTAGTGCGGCGGTGAAAGAGTCCCCTTTTGGGCGCCATTGGGTCATCATGGCTGTCCGTCCATGGTCCGGTCGCCCCAGTCGCCGTCGCTGAGCAGGGCAGTACGGACCCTGGCCAGGGCGGTGCCGAGGCTCGCGTCAAGCCAGCCATGCTCGTAGTCAACTTTCGCGTCGCCGCGGTTCAGGCTTGCGTCCCGGAGCAGCGGAAGCCCGGCGGGCAGGTCCAGGCCTTCCTTGTCCAGGGCGTCAATGTCGGCCGGGTTGAGCCGCACCGCAACCAAGGTGCCGGGGTCGCTGGCGGAAAGGGCGCGTTCGATGGCGGCCCGGGCCGTCCGGGTGCCTTCGGCGAGTTCGTAGCCCAGGATGGCCTCGGCCAGTTCCAGGGCCGTTCGGGCGAGCACTTCATTGGCATCCTGGAGGGCCTGGACATTGCGGTGTGCGAAGTCCGTCCTGGCCACGGCCAACGCGCGCACTGCCCGGTCCAGGTCCTGCTGGCCCGCCGCCAGGGCAGCAGCCTGCTCCGCCGCCATTCGGTCCCGCCAGCGCCGCTGTTCCTTTGCTGCGGCGCGGACCCCGGCAGCGTAGCCCGCGGCGTGGCCCTCGGTGAATCCGGCCTGCTCGTTGGCGGGACCGGTGGTCCGCAGCGACGGGTAGACAATCCGCGCGGGACTGGTGTCAGTAGACAAAGTCTTCCTCGTCCCCACGCTGAATCGTGATGGAACCGTCGGCCTCTAGTTCCCGGATGGAGCGGACGACGGCGGCACGGGCTTCTTCGATCTGCGAGGCCCGCAGCGGCCCCAGGGCCGCGATTTCGGACTCGAGGATCTCCAGGTTGCGGCCGGAAACGTTGGTAGTAATGGTTTCCAGCACCACTTCCGGGGCGCCCTTCATGGCGATGGCCAGCAACGACGAGTCGATGCCGCGCAATACCTGCTGGACGTCCTTGCGGTCCAGTTTGACGATGTCCTCGAAGGTCACCATTTGTGCCCGGATTTCGGTGGCTAGGTCCGGGTTCAACAGGTCCAGGCCATCGAGTACGGAACGTTCGGTGCCGGCGTCGGTACGGTTGATGATCTCCAGCAGCGGCTGGATGCCGCCCGTGACCTTGGAGGCCTGCTGGGAGACAGCGGCACCGCCGCGCAGTTTGAGCGTCTCGGCGACGATCCCGATTGCCTCCGGCGCGC
The DNA here is from genome assembly GCF_029960715.1 of Arthrobacter sp. AL05. Taxonomy (NCBI): domain Bacteria; kingdom Bacillati; phylum Actinomycetota; class Actinomycetes; order Micrococcales; family Micrococcaceae; genus Arthrobacter; species Arthrobacter sp. AL05. Next base: position 24,169 of record NZ_JASBRC010000014.1, on the reverse strand, counting down.
CGGAACCCATCGTTGCGATGCTGAGGGCGACGTCGGCGCGGAGCGAACCAGGCAACCCGGACATCACCGCCGAGGCCTTTTTGGGGCTCAGGTGCGCCAGGACCAGGGCGATCGTTTGCGGCAGTTCACCGTCGATCAGGGCCAGGATCTGGACCGGTTCAATGTCTTCGAGGAACTCAAAGGACTTCCCCGCCATGTTGACGCTCAGCCGGTTGATCAGCCCGGCGGCTTTCTCGGACCCAAAGGACGCTTCCAGCAGTCCCTCTGCCAACTCGCGGCCGCCCCGGGCCGAACGCGGCCCGCTCAGCGCCGAAGAGTGGAAGTCCTTCATGATCTGCTCGGTGACATCGGGATCCACCTTGCGCAGCCGGACGATTTCCGCCGCAATCTCCTCGGCTTCCGAATCCGTCAGCTTTGCCATGACCAGGGCCGCGTTGGCCGGGTTCATCTGCATCAGCACAACGGCCGCGCGCTGGGCGCCCGAAAGGGTCACTGTAGTTTTCATACCGGTTGCCGGTCATCCAGGAGCTCGCGCAGGTAGTCGGCTGCCTTCTCCGGGTTGGCGGAGACCATGCTGTCGATTTCCATCCGACGCCGTTCGGCTTCCACCTGTTCCGGCAAGGGCGGCAGCGGCGGGAGGGCGGTGAGCTCGATCGCCGAGGTTGCCGGGGCCGCCGGCAACGCTGACACGACCGGCATCGCCGGCAGGACCGGCAGCGGCTCAAGCCGCTCGCCCAAGTCCACGGGTTCGCGCTTCTGCCGGCGGCGCAGGACGATCATCAGGATCAGGCCCAGGACCAGGAGTCCGAGGAGGATCGAACCGGCGCTGATGAGCGTGCCGAAGAATTCGGCCTGCTTGGTGGCCTCAGCGTCGGCCTTGGACTCGGCCAGGGACCGGGCAGCGTCGTCCGCAGCCGCGGTGCTGAACGGCACCACCTCAACGGTGACGACGTCGCCGCGTTGCTGATCGATCCCGGCGGCAGAGTTGACCAGGGATGTGAGTGAGGCGAGATTGAGCCCGCCGGCCGCTGCCTGGTTGACGGCCACGGAGATCGTCTGGCGTTTGACGGCTCCGGGCGGGATAACACGGTCCTCGGTGACCTTGTTGACTGCGTTGTTTTTGGTACCGCTGGTGGAATCGAAGCTTCCGTTGCCGCTGGTGCCGCCGGGGACCGCGATGTTGTCCGGTCCCAGAACCCCGGCCGCGCCGCCGCCGGTGCCGGTGTACTTTTCAGTCTTGGAAGTCTCGCTCAGCGGCAGGGCACCTTCAGCGTTGGAGAAGGTCTCGGACTTCTGCTGCGCCGACTCCCCGGTAACGTCGGCGGCGACCGCGACGGTGGAATTGCCCGGCCCGACGACGCGGTCCAGGACGGCACGCACGGCGTCGCCGGTGCGCTGCTGGTAGTCGGTGGCCTGTTTCGAGGATGAGCCGACGGCGCCGCCGCCGACAGCGGAGAGGACATTGCCTTGCGAGTCCACCACTGCGACGTTGATCGGCTTGAGGTTTTCGATGGCCGCAGAGGTCAGGTGCACTATCGCCTGGACCTTGTCGCCGGAAAGGCTGACCCCCGGCTTGGTTTCGATGAAAACCGAGGCGGTGGTGTCCGGGGCGCTGGAGACAAAAACCGTCTTCTCCGGAATGGCGAGACGGACGGCGGCGGTCTTTACGCCGTCCATGGCAGAAATGGTGCTGGCGAGTTCCCCTTCGAGGGCCCGCTTGTAGGTGACGGACTGTTGGAACTCTGAGGACGTAACGCCCATCTTGTCCAGCAGCGAGTACCCGGTGGCGGCGGCCGTGGGCAGGCCAGCGGCGGCGGCTTTGAGGCGTTCGTCGTAGACCTTGTCCTGCGGGACCAGGATGGTCGCGCCGCCGTCGCTGAGTTCGTAGGGAACGTTGTCCTTACGGAGCTGATCGACGATGCCGCTGGCATCGGTGTTCTTGAGCCCGGAGAACAGCGGTGTCAGAGCGGGTTTGGACAGCCACGCGGAAACGGCCACAACGGCGACGACGAGGAGGGCCGCTCCGATGACTGCGATGGTGCGCTGTCCGGCGGTGAATCCCTTGAGTCCGGCGCCGAAGCGGGCGAACATTCCAGATATTTGCGGGGGCATCAGGCTTGCATTCTCATGATCTCGTTGAACGCGTCAACACCCTTGTTTCGCACCGCGGCGACGAGTTCAAGGGTGACCTGCGCGCGGGTGGCGGCGATGGTCGCGTTGTGGATGTCATCCAGGTTGCCCGTCACGGCTGAGACGGCCAGCTGGTTCGACGTCGACTGCAGCTGCTGGAGGTTGTCCACGGCGCCGGTGAGGGACGCCGCGAAGCCGGAGCCGTCGGTACCGGCAGCGGCCCCGGCGCCGTCCACGAAGTTTGTCGGAAGGACGCCCTGAACGGGCGCGATCGGGGAAATGGTCATCAGGATCTTCCAATCTCAAGGGCGGCCATGTAGCTTTCACGGGCGCGGTCCACAACCTGGGCATTCGCCTGGTAGCCGCGCTGGGCAATAATCAGCGCGCCCATCTGTTCGGCCATATCAATATCCGGATATTTCACGTTCCCGTTGGCGTCCGCGAGCGGGTGGTCCGGCTGGTACACGATCCTGCCCTCGCCGTTTCCCAGCTGCGTGCTTTTCACGTACACCCCGGTGAGGTCGGCGCCTTCCCCGGCTTCCACGTATTTAGCCTGGAACGCCGGGCCGGAGGTGCGCGAGACATTGTTCATGTTGGCCAGGTTGTCCGAGACGGCGTCGAGCCATTTCCGGTGCACGGTGAGGGCGGAACCGGCGATTCCGATCGCGTCGAAAGTCATCAGTTCGTCCTCATGGCGGAGCGGACGGCGGTGAACTCATAGCCGAGGGCACGGGTGGCGAACTGGAAGCGAAGTACCGTGTCGATGTTGGACAGGGTTTCGGTGTCCAGGTTGACGTTGTTGCCGTTCAGCTGGGTGGGTTCCAGGGATGCTGCCGTGGTGGCCTGGGCATGACCGTCGCCGGAACGCACCGAGGCCGCGAGGGCGTCCTCGAAGGCCACGCGCTTGGCCTGGTAATTGGGCGTATTGACGTTCGCGATGTTGTTCGCGATGCTGCGCTGGCGCAGCGCCAATCCGTCCAAGGCGCTGGACAGGGCTGCGGAGGTCACGGATTCGAGCACGGGGATCCTGCCTGGGTGGTGGGAGGCCGATCCGTGGCCGTTAAACGAGCGATCCGTGCTCTATCAGTGGTTATCGGCACTGGTCAGCCGCGCGTTAGGAGAAAATATAAAAGAGTTTCCGCAGGATGAATCACTGTGGATACTCGCGGATATTCTTTGCGGGGTCTTATGCTCCCGACAGGAAGTTCAGCCGTTTACATCCAGGTACACAGCACCGGAGGCAGCCACTACGCCGGGAACAGAGGAGACCGCCTGCAGTTGCTGGGCGACATCCCGCCTGGCATCTTCGAGTCGCCGGGCGACGCGTTCCTGCGCGGCCGACAACGCTAAGGCACGTCGTCGGGCTGCAGCGGGTAGCGCTCCGGGGAGAAGATGCGGATGCCAGCGCTTCTCGGGCTGGGGATCAACCGCGCTCCCGGGTGCGGCAGACAGCGGGCCCAAGGGATCCTTCAGGGTGCGCTCGGCTGCACCCACCGCCAGCTCCAGTACGTCCAGGATCGCGTTCCAGGCCGCCAGGGCACTCTCCTCGGGGTCCGTCAGGGTTGATTCCGTGTCGGGGATGTCGGTTCGCCCTCGGCTGCCCTCCACTTCCGGGTGACTATCCAAAACCAAGGCTCCCCCCGCCGGTTAGGGCCTGGGTGCTCCAGGCGCCCGCGGGGGTGGATCCGCGGTTAGGTCCAGAGGTAGGTGCGGCGGGAGCTGCCGCGGGGACCGGGGCAGGGCCTGGGACAGCGGCGGCCGCCTCATGCCAGGCCTCGCGCAAGGGGTCCAAAAGTTCGATGGCCTCACGCGTCAGCGCCGGATCACGCTGGATATTCGCGTTCACCAGGGCGGTGAAGGAGTAGTTATACAGGCCAAGCAGCCCGTCGGCGCCGTCCCAGGCATCGGTCTTCAGGGACGACATAAGTTCAGCTAGGATGGCCTGCGCGTGCAGGAGGTTTTCCGAGGCGACAGGCCAGTTCGCGCCCTGCTGCGCGGCCTCCGCACGGCCCAGGTCCAGCAGGAGCCGGTCGTAGAGCATGGTGAGCAGGCGTGCCGGCGGAGCCGAGAGGACGGAGTCAGCCAGGTACTGGTTCCGCTGGGCGGCGCCGCCGTAGCCGGAGCCGAAAGGTGTGGTGGTCATGCTGACTTACTTCCTGCCAGGCCGGAGAGCTGGGCGGTGAGCCAGGATTGTTGGGCCTTCATGCCGCTCAACGCCGTCTCGAGACCCGAGTAGGTTCGCTGGAGCGTGGCTTTGCGGGAGGCAAGCCGTGTATCCCAGTCACCAATCCGGTCAGCCAGGTCCCGGACTTCGGACTGCTGGCCGGTGATCTTGGTAGTCAAGGTGCCGTTGTACTTATCAGAGGCTGCTGTGGACGCCGCGGCAACGCGACCGGCGATTTCCTGTACCTTGGCTGCTGTTCCCTCGGGATCCTTCGCCAGGGCGGCAGCGAACTTCGTGGCGTCGAACTCCATCGTTCCGGTCTTGGTGATGCTGATGCCGATTTCCGACGGCGACCGGGGCGGGGCGCCGACCGGCAGCGAAGCGGCGGAAAGGATGTTCTGGTTCACCGAGCGCACCAGACTCTCACCGGCGAAAACACCGGCTGACGTCTTAGTGCCGCTGGAGTTCGTGGTGGTGCTGACGGCGGTCTTGCTTGCGATCAGCGAGAAGATGCCGTTCACACCGTCCACGAGGTCGGAGGCGAGCTTGGTGATGCCGGCGTCGTCACGGCCCACCGTGAGCGTTACAGGTGCGGCAGATACTTCTTTGGCGGTGACGGACACGCCGGGCAGCAGATCGGCGAAAGTGTTCGTCGAGGACTTCACGCTCTGGGTCACAGCGGTGTTCGGCCAGAGTGTGATTTCGGCGTCCTGCGCGGCCTTGACATTCGTGAAGGTAGTACCGGGATCGCTGATGGTGAAGGCCCCGGCTTCACCGGACTTCGTGGCGGTGAACTGGAGGCGGAAGTCCCCGCCCCCAACGGCCACCTTCGTGGCGGTCACGCCGGCGCCAGCGGCATTCACCGCCGTGACGACATCGTCAAGGTTATTGGAAGCCGGCGCGATCGTATAGTCGCTGCCCCCGCTGTTGATCGTCATCGTGGTGTACGGCCAGCCGGTCACGGCGTTCACTTTGGGGGTTACGGTGACCTGGGTCTGGGCCAGCTTGGTGACCTGGAAATCGATGGAGCCCGCTTTGGCAGCCGCGGTCGTGGTCGCGACGACTTTGTCGCTGGAAGTGGTCGCCTTGGTGAGGTCCAGGGCACCGGGCTTGGCCGCGGCGGTGGCCTGGGTAGCCAGGGCTGCGACTTTGCCATTGAGCCCCTGCAGGGCGGAGACCATCGACTGAAGATCGTAGGACTTGTTCTTGAGCAGGGTCTGCGGAAGGGCTTCGGACTGCATGATCGAGCCGATGAGGGCGGTGGTGTCGAGCCCGCTGGCCAGTCCGTCGAGTGAGATTCCCATCTCTGCCTCTCCTTAGCTGTCAATTCCTGCTGATACGTCGGGTGTTTGTGATGCTGGGACGTTGCACGTAAGGGCCGGACGATGGTGTTGCCATCGTCCGGCCCTTCCGCAGCGTGGTAATCGGGGGTGTCTCATCGTCCGATCAGGGTGGCAGCTAGGCTATCTGAACTGCCGGACTGCCGGATCCGGTTTAGCGCAGGAGCGAAAGAACGCCCTGGCTGGACTGGTTCGCCTGGGCCAGCATTGCGGTGCCGGCCTGGGACAGGATGTTGGCCTTGGTGAACTTGACCATTTCCTGAGCCATGTCGACGTCGGCGATGCGGGACTGAGCAGCCTGCAGGTTCTCACCGGCAACGTTCAGCGACTTTACGGTGTGCTCCAGACGGTTCTGAGCAGCACCGAGGTCTGCGCGCTGTGCCGAGATCGCCTTGATGGCGGTGTCGATCTTCCCGATCGTAGTCTGCGCGTTAGCCGCCGTGTCGACCACGAAGTCGGTGGCGCCGGTACCGGCAGCGTCGGACAGGGCGCCGGTGGCTGTTGCCACGTCGCCCACCTTGACCTTGATAGTGTCCACACCGGTCGTGCCACCGGTGCCGACCTGGATTTCCAGGGAACCCGGGGTTGACGTCGCGGTGACGCCCGCGCCGGTAGCTCCCTTGAGCAGGTCGATGCCGTTGAAGTTGGTGGCTTTCGTGATGCGGTCGAGTTCCTGGCCGAGTGAGTTGCCCTCAGCCTTGATCGCGTCACGGGCTGCCGTGTTGTTGGTGTCGTTGGAACCCTGGACAGCAAGGTCGCGCATACGCTGCAGGATGGAGTGAACCTCGGTCAGGGCGCCTTCAGTTGTCTGGATGACGGAGATGCCGTCCTGGGCGTTGCGGGCTGCCTGGGCCGAGCCGGTGACCTGCGCCTTAAGGCCTTCGGAGATTGAAAGGCCTGCTGCGTCATCGCCGGCGCGGTTGATGCGCAGGCCGGTGGACAGCTTCTCCAAGGACTTGGAAAGGTCGTTCTGGGTGGAGTTGAGGTTGCGGTAAGAGTTGTTTGCCGCGAGGTTGTTGTTGATAACAAAGCCCATGATGTTTCCTCCGTGAGTGGGACTGTAAGCGATGGCCCATCCGTGGGCCTTCAGGAGTAGTTATCGCCCTTTCGGAGGACGACGTAAGCAAAAATGCGAAATTCTTTTTCGAACGGCTTTCCCCCGCCCTTCCGAAAGTAATCAGCCTTCTTCCCGCTAACGGATCCCACTCCCCGGCCGATAGTTTCTACGAACCCTGCTGATGGCTGCAGCCGATTCCTTATGTACTGCATGCCCGGCACCACCGCATTAGTCACCGACAAGGGAGCCGTCCGGACCATGGCAATCCACGAACTTTCAGCCTTGCTGTGGCGGGAGCGTGAGCTCTTGGACGTTCTCACTTTCAAGCTAGAGGAAGAGCAGCTGCTGCTCACCTCGGGCAAGTCCCGCTGGCTGCCCCACGGCACCAAGGAAGTTGAACAGGTCCTGGGGCACCTCTCGCAGGCGAGCTTGGCGCGGACCATCGAGGCCGCCGTCGTCGCCGAAACGTGGGGACTTCCCACCGATGCTTCCCTCGCGGAACTGGCCGCCGCCGCCCCGGAAGGCGCCTGGGCCGAGATCCTCACCGCGCACCTGGCCGCGTTGACCCGCCAGACTGCCCTAATCAAGGAACTGCGCGACTCCAACGAGCAGTACCTGCGCACCGCCGTCCGCTCCACCCAAGAGTCGCTGGCTGACCTGCGTCCGGCAGCCGGCACCTACGACGCGCACGGCAAGACCGGCGAAACCGCCGCCTCCCGCATCTTCGACAAGCAATTCTAAGGAAGCGACCTTGAGCACTTTCGGCGCCCTGAACACCGCCTACCGTGGACTGACCGCAGCCCAGCAGGGCATGAACGTGGCCGGGCAGAACATCGCCAACGCCGCTACCGAGGGGTACACCCGGCAGCGCGTCGAGCAGTCGTCGCTCGCGGCGCCCGCTCGCGGCCTCTTCAGCGGTGGCCTCCTGCAGGCCGGCCAGGGCGTGTCGGTGGACGCGATCGCACGGCTCGGCAACAGCTTCCTCGACGGCGGAGTCCGCTCCACTGCCGCCCAGGCCGGCTACGCCAGTGTCCGTTCCGCCGCCCTGCAGGGCATCGAGGGCGTCCTTCAGGAACCCGGCGAAGACGGCATCTCCACGGCACTGCAGGGCTTCTGGTCCGCTTGGCAGGGCGCCGCCAACCAGCCCGACAAAGACGGCCCCAAGGCGCTGCTGCTGAACGCCGCCAACTCCGTGACGGACAAGATCTCCTCCGGATACAAGGCCCTCGACTCGCAATGGAGCAGTGTCCGCGGCCAGGCCCAGGACGCGGTGACTGCCGTCAACGCGGCAGCCGCCCAGGTTGCCTCCTACAACACAACCATCCGCTCCACCCTTGCCGCCGGCGGATCGGCAAACGAACTGATCGACGCCCGGGCCAAGCTCACGGACCAGATCGCCGGCCTCGCAGGCGGCACCGTCCGCGAGCAAGCCGACGGCACCGTGGATGTTCTCGTCGGCGGCAACGCCCTCGTGACGGGCAGCTCAGTGCGGACCCTGCAGCTGGCCGGCGCAACGGCCATGGCTAGCGCCGCCACCGACGCGCTTCGCATTGAGTGGACCAGCCCCGGCGGCACGGCAGCGCTCGACGGCGGCGAACTCGCCGGCGCCCTCTCCGTACTGGCACCGGCAGACAAGGGCGGGGCAATCGCCCAAGCCGCGGCGTCCTACAACGGCTTCGCTACCGCCCTCGCCACGGCAGTAAACACCGTCCACAAGTCCGGTGTCACTGGGGCCGGCACCACAAACGTCGACTTCTTCACGACCACCGGCTCTGACCCCGCTGCACTGAGCATTTCCGGCCCCGCCAACATCGGCAACATCGCGCTGAAAGCCTCTGCGGGCGGCGCCTTGGACACCAGCATTGCGGACACGATCTCGCAGCTCGGCACTGGTAACGGCTCGCCGGACAAGATCTGGTCGGGCATCGTCACGAACATCGGAGTGCAGTCCCGGGGAGCCCAGCAGCACGAAGCGCTCACCACGGCCGCCCAAATCTCGGCCATCACGGAGCGGGCCTCCCAAGCCTCCGTCAGCCTGGACGAGGAAAACGTCAGCCTGCTCACCAACCAGCACGCCTATCAGGCCGCGGCCCGAGTGATGACCGCCGTCGACGAGGCCCTTGACGTCCTGATCAACCGCACCGGACTGGTAGGAAGGTAGACCCATGCTGAACCGCGTCACGAACCTGACCATGAGCGCCAACGCCCAGCGGACGCTGCAGACCCAGCAGTCCAGGCTGGCCGAACTGCAGGAAAAGGCGACCACACTCAACAAGATCTCGCGTCCTTCGGACGATCCCGCCGCTACTGCCAAGGCGCTGGAGACCCGGTCCCTGCTCGCGGCCAACGCCCAGTACGGCCGGAACATCGACGACGGCAACACCTGGCTCACCGCGGCGGATTCCGCGCTCGAACAGGCCACGAACGTGATGCACAAGATCAAGGACCTCACCGTCCTTGCCGGCAACGGATCGCTGCCGCAGTCCGGCAAGATCGCCATCGCCAACGAGCTGGATGCCCTGAACAGCGAACTCGTTTCGATCGCCAACACCAAGCACCTGGGCCGGAACATCTTTGCCGGGAACTCGGATAACCCTGAAGCCTTCAGCGGCCCCGTGCCACCCACCTTCAACGGCACCGGCCTCAGCCCGGTCGAACGCCGCTTCAGCGCGACCCAGACTGTCCGGGTGGACGCCGACGGCGAGGCGGTCTTTGGCACCGGCTCCACTTCGGTCTTCGGGGCCGTCAAGTCCATCGCTGATGCGCTGAAGGGCGGAACGGCCCCCACGTCGCTGCAGATCGGCAACCTGGATGCGGGTTTTACTCACATCGTCGATGGACGTGCTGAGATAGGAACACGGCAGGCACAGCTGGAACGTGCCGGCAACGTCAATACGGATTTGGAGGCCAACTTGGACGCGCAGAAGATGGGCATAGAAAAACTGGACCTTGGCAGCGTCATCATGGACCTGAAACTTCAGGAGACCAACTACCAGGTGGCCCTGGCCGCGACGGCACGGGTCCTTCAGCCCACGCTGATGGACTTTCTCCGGTGAGTACCGCCGTGCTGAACACGCCAGTCTCATTCACGGTCCCGATGCCAGGACTTGAAGACGCTCATGACTTCACCCTCCGGAGCGTTGAAGGGGCAACCGGACTGTATGCCTTGGAAGCGACCTCCGGTACACCTGCGCGGCTGTTCCTCGCCGACGCCGCAGTCTTCGTGCCCACCTACAACCCGCCGGTCACGGCCGCCACGCGCCAGGCACTGGAGCTTGCGGAGGAGGACGCGCCCCAGATACTGGTCGTCCTGAACCACTCCCCCGCCGCAACCACAGTGAACCTTATGGCTCCGATCGTGTTGAACCCGGCCACCCGCCGCTGCACCCAGCTGGTCCTGGACGGCCGCGACTACCCGCTCCGGGCGGATCTCAATTCGCTCTGACTCGACCCGGGCGGAAGTGCCCTCACCAGAAATGGGCGACGTCGATCACCAGCCGTGAGCCGGCGTCGGGTCCGGCCAGGGCGAAGACGCGGAACGGCAACCGGGCCCGGACCCCGAGGCCAAGGCTCGAATACCCTTCGAAGCTGCCGGCCCACGCGATCTGTTTGAACGTCTGGTAGCCGCTGACGTTGCTGAGCTCGGCCGGATCTGCCGGGGTGTAGGTTGAATTGCCGCTGTCGTCGTACGCCGGAGCGTTCACCGTGACCTGAAGGAACGCCTGGCCCCGCAGCGGGACGGGGAGGCCGGAGCCGTCGCGGACCACTTGCGGAACGTAGTGCACGGTATACCCGCCGACTGGCCCGTTGAGGTCGATGACCAGCCGGTCGAAACAGTAGTGCTGCCCGGTGCGGACGTTGTTCACCTTCGCCTGGCTCATCGCAGGATCCGCTTTTATCAGCGATCCCCACACCAGTCCGCAGTATGGATCTGCCGAGGCCGGACCGGGCGCTACCAGCCCCGATCCAATCGCCACCACAATAGCCAACAGCAACACCCGGAATGTTTTCACTCGGCCGCCCCCTCAGGAGATGAGATAACTCCAGAATAGGAGCCTTTGGCAGCCAAAACGAGGGCCCAGCCGTTTCGGCGCCCAACCGTTAGCTTGCCCCGGTCCCGGTCACAGGAGCGTTGCACCGCAGTGGACCCTCTGCCGCCGGCGATACCCGCCGGGAACAGCGAAGCGCCGGGCCCCCATCGGGATTCGGCGCTTGGCGGTGACTGGTATGAAGTGGTGATTCGCGGCGGAAGGTCCCCTATCCTTCGCAATCGCGGCAGAACTTCAGACCGTTCTTTTCCTTGGCCACCTGGGACCGGTGACGCACCAGGAAGCAGGACGAGCAGGTAAATTCGTCCGACTGCTCGGGGACAACTGTAACTGTCAACTCTTCGCCGGACAGGTCAGCGCCGGGAAGATCGATGCCTTCGGCCGTGTCGTTCTCGTCGAGATCGATGACAGCCGTCTGGGCGCCGCCGCTGCGGGACGCCTGAAGGGCCTCCAGCGATTCAGCGGGAGTTTCTTCTTCTGTCTTGCGGGGTGCGTCGTAATCGGTAGCCATTTGGGGGTTCACTTTCGTTGCTGCGCAGCGCCATCTCAGGCACCTCAGTGAAGCAGTTTAGGACATTATGCACGCAGTGGAACAATAGTGTGGCGAATCCGACATTTTGCGTCGCATCGCTCCGCGGAGGGGAGGGCGCGGGCCCGCCAGAAGCGCTGACAGGCCGGCGCCCGCGGTCGGCTGTCCCTCAGGCGACCGGCCAGACGACGAGCGTCTTCCACTTGGACGAGTCGGGTTCCGCGGCCGGGTCGGTGAGATAGGACTCCCACATAGCTCCTCCCGGGGTGAGGCCCTCGGCCTGCATCTTTGACATGATCAGCCCATACGTGTCCGGGAGAGTGTCGTAGGGGCCCACGTGGGTCGCCTCCAGGGCATGGCCCGCGGGCAGTGTCCCCGCCGTCACTTCGCCGCCCGCAACACCGGGAAAAGGTGCTGCGACGGGAAATCCGGCCTCGACGTCGACGACGTCGGTCGGCGTCCCCCGGTACATCGCGAACGGCGGTCCGGCCAGCTGGACGTTTTGCTGCTGGACGGCACTCAGTACGGCGCTGAAGGCGCGGTCGAAGAACGCCGTCAACTCCTTCATGGGAACGGTTTCGCGCAGCACGGCGGTCGGCAGTGCCTCCAACTGGGTGGACCTGATGTCCGGCGTCAATTCCGGATTCGTTTCTGTCATACGCCAAGATTCCGCCGGCCGGTTTCCGGGGTCTAGGGCCTTATGTCCCCCTGCCGCGCGTCAGCGGACCGCGTGATGGGCCCGACGCCGGTTGCCTGGCTGTGGTGGGTTTGGGGGTTAGCGGCCGGGGTTAAAACAGAAACCGCACCGCCGACGGGGTGGGACCCGGCAGCGGCGCGGTTTTTCGCGGGCCCCCTGTCGGATTCGAACCGACGACCCCCGCTTTACAAGAGCGGTGCTCTGGCCAACTGAGCTAAGGAGGCATTCCGTCGCGCCGTCCGGCACCGGGCCACGAAGCGGGGCCAGGCGCCATGGCGCTAGATAAGGTTAGCCCACGTAGGCCCGGTGATAAAAACAGGCCCGGTTCCGGACGAATCCGGAACCGGGCCTGGCAATTTGTGCCGGCGTTGCTGCCGCCTACTTCTTGGCGTCGACGGCGGCCTGGACGAACTGATCGAACGGGGTCTTGGCGCTGTCGCCCTGGCCCCACTGCTTGCCGTCCACAAAGACCGTCGGCGTACCGGTCACGCCGACCGCTGTTGCCTGCTGGGTGGTGTATTTGACCCAGGGCCGGTAGGTCTTCGCATCGACGCAGGCGTCGATGCTCTTGGCCCCGGCCTCGGTCGCCATTTTCTTCAAGTCAGCGTCGGAGATTCCGGCACTGCCTTCAGCGGGCTGCTTCGCAAAGAGCGCATCAACGAATTCCGCATACTTCTCCGGCGACTCGTTCACAACGCAGGCTGCGGCATTGGCTGCCCGGGAGGAGTAATTCGTGGTGGACCGGCTGTCGAGAAAGCCCAGCGGGCGGTATTCGACGGCGATCTTTCCCTCATTGCGAAGGCTCGTGAGTGTTTCGTTGTACTTCGCCTCAAAGTCCTTGCACACCGGGCAGATGAAGTCGATGTAGAGGACCACCTTGACCGGTTTACCTGCCTCTGCTTCGGCACCGGGCGCGGTCACCTGGGCCGGCGGAGTTGCGGGGGCGGAAGGGAGATCGGCCACCCGTACGGTCGCGGGGTCGGATTTGACCACCTCGGAGTTTGCCAGCAGGGTGACACCGCCGTACACGTTGCCGTTGGCGGGGGTGGGCCCCTCGTCCGCGACCGGGGCATTCTTCTGAATGTTCGAGGTAACCACCAGGGCCACCACCACAATGATCGCCACGACGGCGGCTACGATGCCCCAGCCGATCAGCAACTTGTTGCGCTTTTCTTTCTTCAGCTGTGCCTCGCGGATTTCACGGGCCTTTTCGCGGGCCGCAGCAGTTCGCTCTGATTTGGACTGGCGGGGTTCGTTGGCGGGGCTCATCAGTTCCTCGGGTCGTTCGGCCGGTGTTATCCGCTGGGTGGCAATTCATCATTTTAGGGGAGAAGTCTGAGAAGTTGCGCTTTCAACTTTCTTCCGGGTTTTCCAACGGGCGAATAGCACAGAAGATTCCGCCCAGCTAGGGTGGACAGGAGCCGCGAGCGAATCCCAGGGGGCACCAATGCAGGCCAGCAAACACGGCGAATCGGATCCGAAGTCCGCCGGCGCAGCAGCGCACGGCACCAACGACACCGATCCGGACGCGCAATACGACTTTATGGTGGTCTCCAACCGCCTGCCGGTCGACCGCTGCTCCCCGGAGGAGGCGGGCTGCGAGGACGGCTGGCGCCGCTCCCCCGGTGGCCTGGTCACAGCACTGGCCCCGATGATGACCAAGACCGACGGGGCGTGGGTCGGCTGGCATGGTGCCCCGGATGAGTCCGTTCCGCCCTTCAGCCACGGCGGCATCGACCTCGTTCCGGTCCAGCTGAGCACGCAAGACATCGAGTACTTCTACGAGGGCTTCTCTAATTCCACCCTCTGGCCGCTCTACCACGACGTGATCGCCCCGCCGGAGTTTCACCGGACCTGGTGGGACTCCTACCGCAAGGTGAACCGCCGGTTCGCCGACGCCGTCATCCACCATGCCAACCCCGGAGCCACAGTCTGGGTCCAGGACTATCAGCTGCAGCTCGTCCCGAAGATGCTGCGCGAGGCACGTCCGGACCTGAAGATCGGATTTTTCAACCACATTCCCTTCCCTCCCCCGGAGATCTTCGCCCAGCTGCCGTGGCGCCGTGCCATCATCGACGGGCTGCTCGGCGCCGACCTGGTCGGTTTCCAACGCAGCAGCGACGCCGGCAACTTTATGCGCTCCGCCCGCCGCTTCCTCGGCGCCAGCGTCAAACAGCAGCAGGTCCACGTCAAGGGCAGCGACGGCGAGACCACCCACATCGCCCGCGCCCAGGCCTTCCCTATCTCGATTGACGTAAAACAAATCAGCGAGCTCGCCCGGAATCCCGAAATCATCGAGCGCGCGCGGCAAATCCGCCAAGACCTCGGCAACCCGAAAACGATCCTGCTCGGCGTCGACCGCCTCGATTACACAAAAGGCATCAGGCACCGGCTCAAGGCCTACGAGGAACTCCTGGCGGACGGTGAGGTCTCGGTGGAGGACGCCGCCCTGATCCAGGTCGCCAGCCCCAGCCGGGAACGGGTGGAGCAGTACCGCCTGCTGCGCGAAGAAGTCGAAGGCACCGTCGGGCACATTAACGGCACCTATGACACCCTGCAAAACACCGCCGTCCGCTACCTGCACCACAACTACCCCATCGAGGAGATGGTGGCGCTGTACCTGGCCGCAGACGTTATGCTCGTCACCGCCCTGCGGGACGGTATGAACCTCGTCGCCAAGGAATACGTCACCGCCCGGACCAACAATGACGGAGCCCTGGTGCTCAGCGAGTTTGCCGGCGCCGCGGACCAGCTCAAACAAGCACTGCTGATGAATCCGCACGACATTGATGGTCTCAAGGAGACCATCATGAAGGCAGTCCGTATGCAGCCCACGGAAGCCGCGCGCCGGATGCGCTCGATGCGCAAACAGATCCTTGACCACGACGTTGACCTCTGGTCCTCAGATTTCCTGCGCGCCCTCGAAGAAAAGGTCATCCGAGATGACAGCTGAGCACTCCCCCGGGCCAGCCCCGCTGACGCTCTCACCGGACCTGCTCGCGGCACTGCGCCGCGTGGCCGGCACCGAACACCTGCTCGTCGCAATGGATTTTGACGGCACCATGGCACCCCTCGTCGACAGAGCGGGGGACGCCCGTGCCCTCCCCCGCTCGGCGGCGGCGTTTGCCGCGCTCGCCGAACTGCCGCGGACGACGACTGCCCTCGTCTCCGGGCGCGCCCTGGGCAGCCTCCGCGCGGTCGCCTTTCCCCCGGCGAAGACCCTGCTGATCGGCAGCCACGGGGCCGAGGCCTGGCTGGGACCGGGGTCTGCGCCGCTGGAACTCGATGACGCCCGCCGCAAGCTTCTCGCCGATATCAGGCAGGAACTCGAAGGCATCGTCGAGGCCGCCCCCGGCACCCTGCTCGAGGACAAACCGGCTGGCGTTGTGCTGCACACCCGGCTTGCCGCCGACGACGTCGCCGAGGACGCCATCGCGGCGGCCCGCGCCGTCCTGCAGGACAAACCCGGGGTATTCCTGAAGACCGGCAACCGCGTGCTGGAAACGTCCGTGGTCCATGCCTCGAAGGGAGAGGGAGTCGCCTTCCTGCGCCAGGCGACGGATGCTACCGCCACGATTTTCGCCGGCGACGACACCACCGACGAGGACGCCCTGGCCAGCCTGCTGCCGGGGGATCTCGGTGTGAAGGTGGGCCTGGACTTCACCCAAGCCGAGTTCCGGGTCGAGGCTTGCGCTTATGTCTCCGAGCTGCTGGAAGCCTTGCTGCGGGAACGTAAGCGCGCCCTCGGGCTGTGAATACTAGCCCATCACGGGAACCATGCAGGCTGAATCACGTGTGACATCTACGACATTTTGACCTATTTACCAATTATCTGACATACTCTGGTTGTGATGTGGCGCACAAGTAACGTGCGGCGTCATTGGATACTCCTCGGCTTCGGCCGGGGAGTATGCGCACGATCAGGTGCCAACAACTGAATACATAACTGAAAAATAAGACCATTCACTACGGATCGTCCGGCACGTACCTGCCGGTGAAGGGATTGATAACTGTGGCTACAGTTACTTTTGACAACGCAACACGTGTGTACCCGGGCACGGACAAGCCCGCAGTTGACAAGCTCAACATTGAAATCGCCGATGGCGAATTCCTGGTCCTCGTTGGACCCTCCGGCTGTGGCAAGTCGACCTCCCTGCGGATGCTCGCAGGTCTCGAGGACGTCAACGCCGGCCGGATCCTGATTGGTGACCGCGATGTCACCGACGTTCCCCCGAAGGACCGCGACATCGCCATGGTCTTCCAGAACTACGCCCTGTACCCGCACATGACGGTCGCGGACAACATGGGCTTCGCGCTGAAGATCGCCGGCGTCAGCAAGGAAGAGCGTGCCGAACGCGTCCGTGAAGCTGCCAAGCTGCTGGATCTCGAGCCGTACCTGGACCGCAAGCCGAAGGCACTCTCCGGTGGCCAGCGCCAGCGTGTTGCCATGGGTCGTGCCATCGTCCGCAACCCGCAGGTGTTCCTTATGGACGAGCCGCTGTCCAACCTTGACGCCAAGCTCCGGGTCCAAACCCGCACGCAGATCGCGTCCCTGACCCGCCGGCTGGGTGTCACCACGGTCTATGTGACCCACGACCAGGTCGAGGCCATGACCATGGGCGACCGCGTTGCCGTCTTGAAGGACGGCCTGCTGATGCAGGTCGACACCCCGCGCAACCTCTACGACAAGCCGAAGAACGTTTTTGTGGCCGGCTTTATCGGCTCTCCCGCAATGAACCTGCTCGAGCTTCCCGTGGTCGACGGCGGCGTGCAGTTCGGCGGCACCGTGTACCCGGTACCGCGCGACGTCCTCGAAGGAGCCCACGGCAAGACCGTGACCCTCGGCAGCCGTCCGGAAGACCTCGAAACCGTCGCCGCCGGCGAGGGCCTGCAGGTTGAGGTCGACGTCGTCGAAGAGCTCGGAGCCGACGCCTACGTCTACGGCCACGCAAGGCTCGACGGTCAGAGCTACGACATGGTGGCCCGCGTCGACGGCCGCCGCCCGCCGATGAAGGGCGAAACCATCTACGTCCGTCCGCAGTCCGGCCATGTGCACCTGTTCGACACCAAGACGGGCCTGCGCCTGGGCGACTAGTCCCCACCGGTACCCTAGCCTCGCTTCGCTTCGGCCAGGGAACCCTGCCGGCGTGGGCCCACCCAC
>NZ_JASBRC010000014.1:0-6942 GCF_029960715.1 Arthrobacter sp. AL05 | reverse complement strand
CTAGCCTCGCTTCGCTTCGGCCAGGGAACCCTGCCGGCGTGGGCCCACCCACCGGCACCGCATGTCCGACGGCGGTCCTCCCTACTGGAGGGCCGCCGTCGGGCGTTAACCTAGCAGCTACGCCCCTTCGTTAGGGTAGGCGCCCTCAGTACGGAAGAATTGGGTTATGACCGAGGAATACCGAAGCACCGAGGAAAACGGTGCCCAGTGGCACAACGAACCTACCGATTACGGGCAGGTCGGCAAGCTGCCCCGGTTTGAAGCCGCCAGCGCCAATGACAGCAAGGGCGCCGTGGCCTCAAGTTCGCTGAGCATCACCGCCGCGGCCACCGAACCGGAGCTACTGGACCTGCCATGGCACATCGCGCTGGAGGATTGGCCGGCCGAATACCTCGCCGCGCTCCCCCGCGGCATTTCCCGCCATATTGTCCGCTTCGCCCACCTTGGCGGGTCTGTGATCGCCATCAAGGAAACGTCGGAGCACGTGGCCCGCCACGAGTACCACATGCTCCGCAAGCTCGCCCGGCTGGACGTCCCCTGTGTGGAACCAGTCGCCGTTATCACCGGCCGCACCACTCCCGAGGGCCGGCCGCTGAACCCGGTGCTGGTCACCCGGCACCTGAAGTTCTCAATGCCGTACCGCGCCCTCTTCTCACAGATGCTCCGCAAGGACACACTCACCCGCCTCATCGACGCCCAGGCGTTGCTGCTGGTCCGGCTGCACCTGATCGGGTTTTATTGGGGCGATGTCTCGCTCTCGAACACACTCTTCCGCCGCGATGCCGGCGCGTTCGCCGCCTACCTGGTGGACGCTGAGACCGGCGAGCTGTATCCGGATCTGTCCACCGGCCAGCGCGAATACGATCTGGAGATTGCCAGGGTCAACATCGCCGGTGAGCTGATGGATCTGCTCGACGGCGGCCTCATCGAGGAGAAGGTGGACCCGGTGGCCACGAGCGAGCTCATCATGGACAGCTACCGGCGCCTTTGGACCGAACTGACCGAGAAGGAATCGTTCGAAATCGGCGAACGCTGGCGGGTAGCTGCCCGCATCCGTAAGCTCAACGAGCTGGGGTTCGACGTCGAAGAATATGCGATCAAAACGACACAGAACGGTTCCACCATCCAGCTCCAGCCCAAGGTGGTCGACGCCGGACACCACCAGCGCCGGCTGCTGCGCTTGACCGGCCTGGACGCCCAGGAAAACCAGGCCCGGCGGCTCCTGAACGACATGGATTCCTTCCGCGCCGACAACAATCCCGGAATGGACGAGGAATACAGCGCGCACCTGTGGGTCAGCCAGATCTTCGAACCTATTGTCCGCTCCATCCCCCGGGACCTGTCCGGGAAGCTGGAGCCGGCCGAGGCAGTGCACGAGATCCTGGAGCACCGCTGGTACATGTCGGAGAAGGAGAACCGGTACATCCCGCTGGCTGAAGCCGTGCAGTCCTACATTGAGTCCGAACTCCGGCACCGCCGGGACGAAGCGGCCATTATGCTAAACCCGGACACGGAGCTGCTCAAGATACTGGAGATCGAAACGGAGGAATCCCGCTACGGCGCCGACGATTCCGAGGACTAACACCCGCCGTCCCACACCCAACTAGCTTGCAGTAAACGTCGTTTTCAGCGCTCAAAACGGCCTTAGCTGCTAGTCAGTTGGGCGGTACGCCTTGTGGCGCGTATGTGCTAAATTGCCTTGCCCGGGTTCAGGATGCCGGCCGGGTCGAACAGCTCCTTGATCCTGCGTTGCAGTTCACGGACGGGCTCCTTCTGTTCCAGGCCCAGCCAACGCCGCTTGTACTGGCCGATCCCGTGTTCACCGGTAATGGTGCCGCCGATGGCAAGTGCCACCGTGATGGATTCATCCAGGGCCGCTCCGAGCCGCTTCATGGCGTCGGCGTTCACGGCCCCCTCCGCCCGCTCCACCCAGAAGGTGGGGTGCAGGTTGCCGTCGCCGGCGTGCGCCACCACCTTCAGCTTGACCCGGTGTGCCGCCGCCATGGATTCCAGGGCTTCCACGTAGTCAACCAGCCGTGAGCGCGGGACGGCGACGTCCTCACCCACGCGGTATTCGTCGTCGACCTCCACTCCGCGGCTGTTGCGCCGCAAGTCCACCAGCTGCTCCGCCTCGGCGCTGGCTTCCATCGTCACGATGGCACCTCCGGAAGCGAGAACCGGCCGGATGGCGGCAGCTTCCGCCGTTGCGCCGAACCCGTCGGTCTGGATCAGCAGCAGGGACCGGCCCCGGGAGGAAAGGTCCGAGCCGTGGACCTCATCGAGCTGGGCCAGGGTTCCGCTGTCCAGCAGCTCCATAATGGCCGGCTGGATGCGTGCCTTACCCACGGCGAGGACACCCGCAGCGGCGCTGCGGAAGTCCGGATAGAAGGCGGCGATCGTGTGCACGTCCAGCGGGAGGTACTTGAGGCGGACGGTGATGCCAACAACGATTCCCAGCGTCCCCTCCGAGCCGACAAACAGCCCGGTCAGGTCGTAGCCGGCGACGCCCTTGAACGTCTGATGGCCGGTGTGGATGAGCGAGCCGTCCGCCAGCACAACGTCGAGCGCGAGCACGGAGTCACGCGTGACCCCGTATTTGGCGCAGCGCAGCCCGCCGGCGTTTGTGGCGACGTTGCCGCCGATTGTCGACATTTTGAAGCTGGCAGGGTCCGGCGCGTACATCAGCCCGTGGACTGCTGCCGCGGTGTTGAGGTCTGCGTTGATGACCCCGGGTTCGACGACGGCCGTCTCGTCGTCGGGATTAAGGTCCAGGATGCGGTTCATTTTTTCCAGGCTGAGCACGACGCAGCCCTTGGTGGCGTGCGCACCGCCGGAAACACCGGTCCCTGCGCCGCGGGCCACGAGCGGGATGCCGAGGGCGGCGCAAGCCCGGACGGCGTCCTGAACGTCTTCGACGGATTCGGCTCGAACGACGGCCAGCGGCAGCTGATATTCCAGCACGGGTCCCTGATCCACTGCATAGCCGGCCAACGTGGTGTCATCCAGGGCCACTTTGGCGCCCAAGGCAGAAGTGAGCTCGTCAATGATGCTCATGCGGTCTCCAGTTCGTCGATTCCAGCCTTCAGTCTAAGCCGCGGGTTCAGGCGACCCCGGGGGCCGGAGCGCACTGGCCAAAGTTCCGCCGGGTCGTCTCCACCCACCATTGATCTGCAAGCGCTTCCACACTTCGTCGTTCTGTGACTAAGGAACGTCACAATACCGGCGGATACCGGGCCGGCGACGACCGAGTCAGAAAGATCCCACCCAGAGCGCAAAACCGCAGTTCAGCGCCCTGAGGGGTATATCGAGCTAGTGCGCCCTCCCGCAACCGCAGCAGAGACCGCCCGGCTTCCGGCTGGAAGCGTTTTCATTTCGCCCGTGCCGCCCCTACTATTACCGGCATGTCCGTTGATTCAGCACTCGCAGCCCCCGCCGAACTGGCCGGGACCCTGACCGGCCCTTTGACGCCGGTACACCCCGAAGATCTTGTCCCCGGATGGTGGCGCTCGGCCGTCATCTACCAGGTGTACCCGCGATCCTTCCGGGACCTGAACGGCGATGGCATCGGCGACCTCGCCGGGATTACCGCGGAACTTCCCAAGTTGGCTGATCTGGACATCGACGCCGTTTGGCTTTCGCCGTTTTACCGCTCCCCACAGCGTGATGCCGGTTACGACGTCAGTGACTACTGCGACGTTGATCCCCTTTTCGGCACGCTGGCTGACTTCAATGCCATGATGGCAGAGGCGACGCGGCTTGGCCTGCGAATGATCGTCGATCTGGTGCCCAACCACTGCTCAGACCAGCACGTTGCCTTCCAGGCCGCCCTGGCAGCCTCCGCCGGCAGCCCGGAACGGGACCATTTCATCTTCCGTGACGGCCTCGGAACATTCGGCGAAGAACCGCCGAACAACTGGCAGTCCCACTTCGGCGGGCCCGCCTGGAGCCGGATCACGGAACCGGACGGCACCCCGGGGCAGTGGTACCTGCACTTGTTCGATACCTCCCAGCCGGACTTCAACTGGGACAATGACGCCGTGCATGAGGAATTCGAACGTGTGCTGCGCTTCTGGCTGGACCGCGGAGTGGCCGGCTTCCGGGTTGACGTTGCCCATGCCCTGGTGAAAGCACCGGGCCTGCCGGAATGGGGCGGCCGCGCCGACGGCAACAGCTGCGACGGCTATCCCGGACACGATGCCCCGATGTTCGGCCAGCCAGCCCTCCACAACATCTACCGCAGATGGCGGCAGATCCTGTCCGAATACGGACCGGATCGCATCCTCTGCGCCGAAGCGAACGTGGACCCGCTGCCGCGGCTGGCCGACTGGGTCCGGCCGGACGAGATGCACCAGGCATTCAATTTCCCGTATCTGCACGCCGGCCTGGACGTCCACCGCATGCGCGGCATCATTACCGAGTCCCTGACCGCGCTGGACTCTGTCGGCGCTCCCAGCACCTGGGTACTCTCCAACCACGATGTGGTCCGGCACGCCACCCGCTTCGGCTACGACGGCCATGCGCCCCGCGACGGCGACGGGATCGGCAGCTTTGATCCGCAGCCGGACGAGGTCCTGGGCCGTTCCCGGGCCGCGGCAGCCTCTATGTTTATGCTCGGGCTGCCGGGCGGCGCCTACCTCTACCAAGGCGAAGAGCTCGGCCTGCCGGACGGGATCAACATCCCGGACAACCAGCGGCAGGACCCTACGTTTGCCCGCACCGGCGGCGAAAGGCTGGGACGGGATGGCTGCCGGGTGCCGCTGCCGTGGCGGACCGCAGAGCCTCACGCCGGCTTCGGCGACGGAGCAGCCCCCTGGCTTCCGCAGCCCGAGAGCTTCGCGGGACTGGCGCGAGATGCGCAAGCCGCCTCCCCGGCCTCGCACCTGAACCTCTACCGGCGTATGCTGGCCGAACGCCGCGCACTGGGGCTCGGACGGGGATCGCTCGCCTGGGCAGAGGCCTGGTGTACCGACACCTGCCTGGCCTACGTGAATGGCACCACCCTGGTGCTGCTCAACGCCGGGCGGGAATCGGTTGAGCTGCCTGCCGGCCGGGTGCTGATCCGCAGCGGCCAGCGCGAAGCGGGGGACGGCTTGGAGTCAGCTGAACTGCCTGCCTCCGGGCATCGGTTAAGCCCAGGGGAAGCCGTTTGGCTGGAAATCAACCTCGAGGACGCGGAGAGCTAAAAATGCCCGGTATCAAGGCCGTCGCAGAGCGCGCTGGCCTCTCCATCGCCACCGTTTCGCGGGCCCTGAACGGCAAAGGCAATGTCTCGGCCCGCAGCCGTGAACTCGCCCGGACTGCCGCGGCCGAACTCGGTTTCGTTCCCTCGTACCACGCCTCCAGCCTCGCCTCCGGGCGGAACCACAACGTCGGCGTTGTGGTTCCGTTTGTGCACCGCTGGTACTTTTCCGCGGTGTTGGAAGGCGTCTCTGCGGCCCTACTCGACGCCGGGTACGATCTCACGCTGTACAACGTCAGTGTGGGGCAGGAGCGCCGGCAGAGCGTGCTGAACGACTTTCTGCTCCGCAAGCGGGTGGATGCGGTGATCGCGGTCTCCCTGAAACTCAGCGCGGCCGAAATCCAGCAGCTCCTCGCGATCCACCGGCCCATTGTCGGGATCGGTGGACCGCTGCCCGGGACCTCGACCATCCGGATCGACGACGCCGGGATTGCCCAGGCCGCAACGCGCCACCTGATCCAGCTCGGCCACACCAAGATCGCCCATCTGACCGGCGGCTCCGCCTACGAGCGGGACTTCCGCTTGCCGGGCACCCGCCAAGCCGGCTTCCAGAAGGCCATGATGGACGCGGGCCTGGCGATCCGGCCGGAGTGGCAGGTCTCCGCCGACTTCACGATTCAGGGAGGCTATACCACCGCCCGGCAGTTGCTTGGGGGTTCGGCGGACCGGCCGACAGCGGTATTCGCGGCGTCCGACGAAATGGCGATCGGCACGATTCTTGCCGCCCGCGACTTCGGCCTGAGTGTGCCACACGACCTCTCGGTGATCGGCATTGACGGCCACGAACTCGGTGAGGTCTTTGGGCTCACGACGATCGACCAGGATGCGCGTGGCCAAGGTGCACTGGCGGTCGGGCTCCTGCTGGAAGGGCTCGACGGCGCCGGGGGCGCCGGCGCGGCGGGGGCGCCGGGGGCGGCGGGGGCAGCCGATACCGAGTATCCGACGAAACTCCTGATCCGTTCAAGCACCGCCGTCCCGCCCGGCAACACGGAGCCACAGCGTTAGCACACGGTCCTCGGCCCGGCTGCCGCGTTCCGCCCGGCTACGTCGCCCATGACCAAGCGGTTGGGTCAGGCAACCCGGCTACTCAAGCGTCGGCGCCACCCATAAAGCGCACAAACCGGTCCAGGACTTCAGGCCAACCAGCTGCACAATCCAAGCGTGTTGCGGCCGGGTCCTCGGCTCCTTCCCAGCCGCCGTGCACGAGCCGAACCTCCGTTCCGTCTTCCACTGCCCGGAACGCGACTCGCAGTTCCGTTGACCAAACCGCCGATGACCCGGGGTGCCAGCTGGCGTGGAAGGACATGGGTGGCTGCCAGTCATCGATGGAACCCCAGACGGCCGTCCTGCCGTCGTCAGCGGTCTCCAGGATGAGGTTCTCCTCAAACTCCACATAGGAGCCAGCGCCAAATACGCCGTGGTTTTCCAGCGGCCACCAAAGGTGCGTGTGCTCGGTGAAACCAACAAAGGCTCGGGCGACTGCGCCGGGGACAATAACGGTAAAGACGACGGGATCGAAGCCGCCTGACGTTTCCTGCTCCGCGGTCCCGGTGGCGTCCGCGGCGGCGTGGCTGAAGAGGTTATCCATGGGCACCAACTCTACCCTCGGACCCCTGCCGGCCGGCCTGCGGGCACCAATGTTCCCGGTGTGGGTGGGGGTGTTTTTGGGTGGGGTGTTAAATGCGGGAGGACCCCCAACGTGG
>NZ_JASBRC010000013.1:0-116793 GCF_029960715.1 Arthrobacter sp. AL05 | reverse complement strand
CCCGATGGTCTTATGGTCAGTCGAGGTGATCCAGTTGACGACAATGCGTCCCTTGGATTTCGGTACTACGGGAGCCCCAAGGATCCCGGTGGGCTGGGAATAGGTAGTTGCCACGTCGCTCCCCTTACTTGTTCTCGGCCGGGGCCGGGTTGCGGTCGTACTCTTCGCCGAGGAGGCCCGTGTTGCCATCCTGGCGCAACTGCTCCAAGTGCGACTGGAATTCGGCTTCGGAAACGACCTTCACGCGGAACAGCATTTCGGAGTGGTACTCGCCGCAGAGTTCGGCGCACTTGCCGTCGTAGGTTCCCTCTTTAGTCGGGGTGAACCTGATGTAGTTGGTCTTCCCGGGAATCATGTCGCGCTTCTGCAGGAAGGCGGGAACCCAGAAAGAGTGGATGACGTCGCGGGCGTTCAGTTCCAGGTCAACGGACTTGTCCACGGGCAGGTACAGGGTGGGCAGCTTTTCCTTGTCCACATCGTTGCCCGTCAGGTGGGCCTGGACTCCGGCTTCGTGGACATCCTCCTGGATGACGTCGCCCTTTTTGTAGTTGAAGTCCCAGGCCCACTGCTTGCCGCGGACGTCAACGATAACGTCGGCAGGTACCGACCGGTTGTCGATGGCCTGCTGGTCGTTGTCAGTGAAGTAAAAGAAGACCAGAACCATAAACAGCGGGATCGTCAGGTAGAAAACCTCAAGGGGCAGATTGAAGCTGTTCTGCCGGGGGAACCCAACGGTGCCTTTACGGCGCCGGTAGGCGACGATGCACCAGATCATCAGGCCCCAGGTAATGACGCCTACGATCAGCGCGGCAATCCATGAGTTGACCCAGAGGTCCATGATGCGGTCAGTGTGGTTGGTGGTGCCACGCTCAGTGGGCAACCACCCTTTCTGTACCTCTGGTGAACATCCAGTCAAAGCCAACGCGCCGGCGAGTGCCAAGCCAGTGATCGTAGTGATCTGTTTGCGTCGGCTGCCGGTTCGGTTCTGCGAACTCACAGACGGCCCTTCCTACTTGTTGCTGTTGCCCCGGGCCGCAAAATCGCGGACGGGGCAGCCGAAAAGTTTTACTACTCGGTGTAGAGCTTACCGCTCCCCGCGAGTTTTCGCCCACATGTCCGCGCAGTGCGTCGGGACCTTTTTAAGGGCCCCGCTCGTTGTGGATCCTGCGGCACTAAGCCCGGGCGGATTCGCCGGCTTTAGTGGAAAGAATCGCCGCAGGCGCAGGACCCGCCGGCGTTGGGGTTGTCGATCGTAAAGCCCTGCTTAGAGATGGTGTCTTCGAAGTCGATGCTGGCTCCGCTGAGGTACGGCACACTCATTTTGTCGACCACAACTTCAACTCCGTCGTAGTCGCGGACGGCGTCGCCGTCGAGGAGCCGCTCATCGAAATAAAGCTGGTAGATCAGGCCGGAGCAACCGCCGGGCTGCACGGCCACGCGGAGGCGCAGATCGGTGCGGCCCTCCTGCTCCAGCAGGCTGCGGACCTTGCCGGCCGCCACGTCGGTCAGTTTGACCTCGTGCGCTGCCAGTTCCGTGCCCGCCTCGGCGGTGGTGTCGGTGCTGTTTTCATTGGTTGTAGTGCTCATGGCCTACCTTCTAACGACGGTGGTGGCGGCGCCGCTCCCGCGGCACCCGCCCCTACTTATACGGTACGGGCTATAGCTACATGCTACGTCGATCAGCCGTGTAGCTCTAACTCCTGAGCCAACCGTCCAAGCGGGCCGGATGTTCCCTGGACAGACACCCGGCCCGCCCGCCTAGGCCAGCCCGTCAGCGTTCAGCCGGGCCAGCATCAGGGCCTCCGCAACGATGGCGTTCCGGAAGTCGGCCAGGTGCAGGGATTCGTTCGCACTGTGCGCCCGGGAATCCGGATCCTCAACGCCGGTGACCAGGATCTGTACATCCGGGTACAGCTCAGTCAGATCCGCGATAAAGGGTATCGAACCGCCGATGCCGGTCTCCACCGCAGGGACGCCCCAGGCCTCGCCGAGCGCCCACATCGCGACGCTGGCCGCTTTGGAAGAGGTGTCCGTGAGGAAAGCGTTGCCGCTCTCCCCCGGGGTGAAGACCACGTGCGCGCCGAACGGCGCGTTGGCTTCGACATGCCGGCGGACGGCGTCCATCGCTTCGGCCGGGTCCTGTCCTGGGGCGAGCCGCAGGCTGAACTTGGCCCGCGCGCGCGGCAGCAGGGTGTTGGAGGCAACGTCGACCGCGGGGGCATCGAAGCCGATGATCGACAGTGCCGGTTTGGTCCACATCCGGGAGGCAATCGTGCCTGTGCCGGCGAGCCGGACGCCGTCGAGCACCGAAGCGTCTGCGCGGTATTCGGCTTCGGAAAGGTCCACAGCGACCTCGTCCCGGCTGACCAGCCCGTCGATGGCGACGTTCCCGTCGTCGTCGTGCAGGGTAGCAATCAGCCGCGACAGCAGCGTCGGAGCGTCCAGCACCGGGCCACCGAACATCCCCGAGTGGACGGCGTGGTCAAGGACCTTCACCTCGATAGTGCCGTCAACCAGGCCGCGGAGACTGGTGGTCAGGGCGGGAATGCCGACCTTCCAGTTGCTGGAGTCGGCCACAACAATCACGTCTGCGCGCAGCAGCTCCTGATGCGTTTCCAGAAAAGTCCGGAACGTTGGTGACCCGGCTTCCTCCTCGCCCTCGAAGAAGAAGGTCACGCCGAGGCCAAGTTCGTCGCCCAGCACGCGGGTCACGGCCGAGTAAGCAGCGATGTGGGCCATAATTCCGGCCTTGTCGTCGGCCGCGCCGCGTCCGTAGAGGCGCCCGTCGCGCTCGACGGCGGTGAACGGCTCGGTCGTCCACAGCGCCAGGTCGCCGGTGGGCTGCACATCGTGATGGGCGTAGAGCAGGATTGTCGGTTTGCCCGGGGCGGCCGGCCGGCGGGCGACGACGGCCGGCCCACCGGGCGTACCGTCCTCCTTGTCGCAACGCAAGGTCCGCACCTCTTCGAAGCCGGTGGCACGGACCAGCTGTGCGACGGCCTCGGCGCTGGCGTTCAACGGCGCAGGGTCAAAGCTGGGCCAGGCGATGCCCGGGATGGCGACGAGCTCCGTCAACTGGGCGATCGTCGTGTCGAACGTTTCGGTAACGGCTTGCCGGAGGGCTTCAGTGTCGACGTTTCCGACACGGCCAGGCACGGTTTTTGGGTTCCCCATGGGTGATGAAGTCATGGCCAAGACACTACCTGCGCCGTCGATCACTGCAAACCAGGCAGGGCCTATCGCATCGTGTGTGCGCTGGGTCTCGCGCCCTGCGCCCCGGGGTATTCTGTAGTGGTGTTTGGACGTAAAAAAGAAGCGCCATCGGCGCAGGACATTGTTGACCAGCAGGCGGCCGGGGCAAATGCCCGGGACGCCGCCCTCGGCAAGGGCGCGCCCACGCCCAAGCGCAGCGCGCAGGTGGCCGCCCGCAAGCGCCCGCTAGTGCCGGAGGACCGCAAGGCCTCCAAAGCCGCGGAACGCACGGCGGTCCAGGAGCAGCGGCTGAAAATGCGGCAGGCCATGGACACCGGCGACGAGAAGTACCTGCCGCTGCGGGACAAAGGTCCACAGAAGCGTTTCGCCCGCAACTATGTGGATGCCCGCTTCAGCCTTGGCGAGTACCTGATGTTCGGTGCGCTCCTCTTTGTGGTCATCTCGTTGCTGGTCCCCGCCTCCAGCGCCCAGATGATCTATGTCCTGGGCGGGTTTTGGGTAATGTTCCTGGCAGTCTTCGTCGACGTCTTTATCCTGTCCCGGAAGCTCAAGAAGCGCCTGGCGGAGAAGTTCGGCGACGTGGAGCGAGGGACCGTATGGTACGGCTCCATGCGCTCGCTGCAGTTCCGCCGCCTGCGCCTTCCCAAGCCCCTGGTCAAGCGCGGCGACTACCCGGCCTGATCCCCCTGCGCACCAGAGCCCCCGGCAGTTGGACTGCCGGGGGCTCTGTCGTCCCCGACCCGGGACACCCGGGCGGGAATGGGCCGCTTAACGCCGGGAGGGGTGCTTGGCCAGTTGCCGGTTGATGCGGGCGGCCCAAAATGGTCCTTCGTAAAGGAACGCCGTGTATCCCTGCACAAGGGTGGCGCCCGCGTCGAGCCGCTGCTGCACGTCCTGCGCCGTTTCGACCCCGCCGACCGAGACGAGTGCCAGTCTGCCGCCGGTTGCCGCCTTGAGCCTGGCCAGCACTTCCAACGACCGTTGCTTCAGCGGTGCCCCGGACAGCCCGCCGGCGCCGCAGGCTGCAACCTTGTCCGGACCCGCGGACAGCCCGGTCCGGGCAACGGTGGTGTTGGTGGCGATAATTCCGTCAAGTTTCAGGTCCAGGGCCAGGCGCGCGACGTCGTCGATGTCCTCATCGCTGAGGTCCGGGGCAATCTTGACCAGCAAGGGAACATGGCGCCCTGCAGCGTGGTCCGCGGCTTCCCCAACTGCCGTCAGCAGCGGGCCCAGCGTCTGAACGTCCTGCAGCAACCGCAGACCCGGGGTGTTCGGGGAGCTGACGTTGACCACGAGGTAATCGGCGGCGGGCGCCAGGCTGCGGGCGCTGATGAGGTAGTCGGCGGCCGCGTCCGAAAGTTCCACCACCTTGCTCTTGCCGATGTTGACCCCAATGACGGGGCGGACCCCCGGGTACCGGCGCTGCAGGGCGGCCCGGGCCGACTTCAGGCGGGGCGCCACGGCGGCGGCCCCGTCATTGTTGAAGCCCATCCGGTTGATCACTGCCCGGTCCTCGACCAAGCGAAAGAGCCGCGGAGCGGGGTTCCCAGGCTGGGCCTGGCCGGTGATGGTGCCAACCTCAACATGGCCAAAGCCCAGCTCGGTCAGGGCTTCGATTCCGTGACCCTCTTTGTCGAAGCCCGCCGCCAGGCCAAACGGCGACGGGAAGGTCAGGCCAAATGCCTGGGTCTTTAGTGACGCTGCCGGCGCTGTGAACCGCTGGAGCACACGCCCCGCGCCGCAGCTGTGGACAAGCCGGATAGCCCGGAAGCCAATCTTGTGGGCGCGTTCGGCGTCCATCCATAAAAAGGCCAGTCGGAAGAATGTCGGATATACGCGCATGGCTCTAGTTTTGCGGTTGCGGCGGTCCAGACCAAACCCGTGTACTCCCTGGCGCTAGCATGAAGCCATGAGCAGAGACAATGGCGCCCCGACCCCGGTCCCTGTGCGGGCGGCCGGATCGGTGATCGACGCCGACGTCATCGTGGTGGGTGCAGGCCTTGCGGGCCTCGTGGCCGCGGCCCAGGCTTACGCCGCCGGCCGCCGGGTTGCCGTGCTCGACCAGGAACCCGCGGCCTCCGCCGGCGGCCAGGCACACTGGTCATTCGGCGGGCTGTTCCTCGTGGACTCCCCTGAACAGCGCCGTCTTGGCGTCAGGGACAGCGCCGGCCTTGCACTGGCCGACTGGATGTCCTCCGCCGCCTTCGACCGGAGCGAAGATACCCTGGCCATGGACTGGGCCGCCGCGTACGTGGACTTCGCCGCAGGGGAAAAACGTGCCTGGCTCGCTTCGCTGGGGGTGAAGTTGTTCCCGCTCGTGCAATGGGCCGAACGCGGCGGGTACGGCCCCGACGGCCATGGCAACACGGTGCCGCGTTTCCACGTCGTTTGGGGCACCGGGCCGGCCCTGGTGGCGCCGTTCCTGGCAAAGCTGCGAGAAGGCGAGGCCTCGGGGCGGGTCACCTTCCACTTCCGCCACCGCGCCGCCGACCTGGTGACCGTGGCGGGACGAGTCACTGGTGTGCACGGCGAGATCCTGGAACCCAGCGGTGCGGCCCGCGGCGAAGCCTCCTCGCGCGTCGCCGTCGGCAGCTTTGAAGCATCAGGCGCCGCAATAGTGGTGACCACCGGCGGGATCGGCGGCAACCACACCACCGTCCGGCAGCAGTGGCCGGACGGCCGGGCACCCCGGACGATGCTGAGCGGCGTGCCGGCGTCCGTTGATGGCGAGTTCCTGGCTGCCGCTGCCCGCGCCGGAGGCCGGCTCATTAATGGGGACCGGATGTGGCACTACCCCGAAGGGATCCGGAATCATTCGCCGGTCTGGCCACAGCACGGAATCCGGATCCTGCCCGGACCCTCATCGCTGTGGCTTGACGCCAGCGGACAGATGCTCCCAGCTCCCCTGTTTCCGGGGTTCGACTCGCTGGGGGCTCTGCGCCACATCCTGGGAACGGGCCACGAGCATTCCTGGTTCGTCCTGAACAGGACCATCGCCCGCAAGGAGTTTGCGCTCTCCGGCTCAGAACAAAATCCCGACCTCACCGGCAAGGACCTCCGCTTGCTGGCGTCCCGGCTCGGGCCCGGGAACGACAGCCCACTGCAGCGCTTCCTGGACCGCGGGGTCGACTTCCTGCAGGCGGACACTCCCGCCGGGCTGGCGGCCGCCATGAACTCGCTCACCGGCCTGCCGCTGGTTGACCCGGCCGGGCTGGACCGGCTGATTCGGTCCCGGGACCGGCAGTTCGACAGCGGACTGGGCAAAGACCCGCAACTCGCTGCCATTCGCGCCGCCCGGCGATTCACCACCGACAAGGTCATGCGGGTGGCTCCGCCGCACCGGATGCTGGACCCCCGGCACGGGCCGCTGCTGGCGGTCCGGCTCTCGGTGCTGACCCGCAAAAGTCTGGGCGGGCTCCACACAGATCTGCAGTCCCGGGTCCTCGATGGTGCCGGGCAGCCTGTCCCCGGACTTTTCGCCGCCGGGGAAGCTGCCGGCTTCGGCGGCGGCGGCATCCACGGCTACCGCGCCCTAGAGGGGACCTTCCTCGGCGGCTGCCTCTTTTCCGGCCGATCGGCCGGGCGCGCCGCGGCGTCGGCGGTATAGATGCCGGCCGTGGAGTGGGTGGCCGATATTCTGGGCGGCGATTTCGAAGCCTGCACGTTCCCGGCGGCCGGTCCGGACGGCGTCGAAAGGAACGCCACACTGGTCCGGCACGTTGCCGGGGCCGGAGCGGGTTCGACTGGAGGGGACACGGCCCGGGCCGTGCTCTTCCTGCATGGTTGGAGCGACTATTTTTTTAACGCCGAGCTCGCCCGATTCTGGACCCGCCGGGGTTTCGCATTTTTTGCCCTCGACATGCACAATCACGGACGGAGCCTGCGTGCGGGCGCGCCCGGCGGCTATGTGGCCGATCTCGCTGACTACGACGCCGAGATCACCGCGGCGATCGGGATCATCACCGCACTCCACCCCGGGGCGGACGGCCCGCCGGCGCTGGCGCTGATGGGCCATTCGACCGGCGGGCTGATAGCGGCGCTGTGGGCAAGCCGGCACCCGCGTGTGGTCTCTCAGTTGGTCCTGGACAGCCCATGGCTGGAAATGCACGGCAGCCCCGCCCTACGCCGTGCGGCCCGGGCCATGGTGGATCCGCTCGCGCGTTTCCGGCCGGAAGCCGTCATCCGGCTTCCGGAACGCGCTTTCTACTGGCGCAGCATCAGCAGCGCGGCCGAGGGCGAATGGGCTCTCGATGACCGTTACCGCCCGCCCCGGGCCTTCCCCGTCCGCGCCGGCTGGCTCAGTGCCGTCCTTGCCGGCCAAACGAGGGTGGCACGGGGACTGAACATCACCGCCCCCATCCTCGTGCTGATCTCCGGGGCCAGCGCCAACGGCATGTTCTGGAAGGAATCGATGCGCCGCACCGACGCCGTTCTGGACGTTAACACCATCGCCCTGCGTGCCTTGAGCCTGGGCCGGAGCATCACTCTGGAAAGGATCGACGGCGCGCTGCATGATGTGTTCCTCTCCGCCCCGCCCGTCCGGGCCGACGCCTACGCCCGGCTGTCCCGCTGGCTCCGGGCCTACGGTCCGGACAATGGCAGCACCGGATGAACCGTCCCCTGGTGACCCAGCTTTGGCGGCAGGACGTGCTGGGGGCCCGCTTTGAGAGCCTCGAGCTGCCCTTGTCCTCCGACGACGAAGGACCCGTTGTCGCGACCCTGGTGCGGCATGCCCGCCCGGGCGCAGGTGCGGCCCCCACCGCGGTCCACAGCCCGGATGTCCCGGGCATCCGGGCTCCGGAGAAGGTGGTCCTCTACCTCCACGGCTGGGCTGACTATTTCCTGCAGGCCGAGCTCGCCGATCACCTCGTTGCCAGCGGCTTCCACTTCTACGCCCTGGACCTTCGGAAATTCGGACGCAGCCTCCGGGACTGGCAAACCCCCGGCTACACGGCCGACCTGGCAGTCTACGACGAGGACATTGCGGCGGCGCTGGCAGCGATCGGCTCCGACATCGCCGGCCGCACCGGCAGCTCCGCAGACCCGACGATGCACCTGCTCGCGCATTCCCTCGGCGGCCTCGTGGCGGCGCTGTGGGCGGACCGGAATCCGGGGAAGCTGGGCACCCTGATCCTCAATGCACCCTGGCTGGAACTGCAGGGCAGCAGCCTGATCCGGAACATCGCGATGCATTTGGTGGAACCGTTGGCGCGCACCGACCCGCGCCGGCCGCTGCTCCTGCCCAGCATGCCCGGCTACTGGGACAGCGTGAGCGGCACGGCGCACGGCGAATGGGCTGTGGATCCCGCGTGGCGGCCCAGGGAGTCGTTCCCCGTCAGGCCGGGCTGGACGAAGGCGGTCATGGCAGGCCACGCGGCCGTGGCGCGGCGGCTCGACATCACGTCGCCGGTGCTGGTGATGCTGTCAGGACGAACCCGGATCCAGGCCGAATGGTCAGAGGAACTCACGGACGTCGACGCCGTCATCGATGTGGAGGAAACGGCGCGCCGGGCGCTCGGCCTGGGCCGCCGGGCGGCCGTCTTCCGCTACCCGGGAGCGATCCACGACATCTTCCTTTCCCGCCGTGCTGTGCGGCGGGAGGCCTACGACG
Organism: Arthrobacter sp. AL05; assembly: GCF_029960715.1. Classification (NCBI taxonomy): domain Bacteria; kingdom Bacillati; phylum Actinomycetota; class Actinomycetes; order Micrococcales; family Micrococcaceae; genus Arthrobacter; species Arthrobacter sp. AL05. Next base: position 107,969 of record NZ_JASBRC010000013.1, on the reverse strand, counting down.
ATCTGGTGCTCTGGCTCAGCCTGTACCCGGGCTGACTGACCCTGCACCCGCGCAGCGGGCTGCCGGACCCGCGGTCAGGCCGGCCCGGCAGGGGCAGCCGCGTCCACTGCGCCGCCGTAGCGGCGGTCCCGCTGGGCATAGATTTCGACGGCGTCCCACAGGGTACGCCTGTCCACGTCCGGCCAGAGTGTGTCCATAAAGACGAACTCCGCGTAGGCCGACTGCCAGAGCATGAAGTTCGAGAGCCGCTGCTCCCCGGAGCTGCGCAGGAACAGGTCAACGTCGGGCAAATCGGGCTCGTCCAGGAATCTCTGGATCGTCTTTTCGGTGATGGCGCCCGGCTTGAGCCGCCCGGCCGCCACCTCTTCCGCGATGGCGGACACCGCATCGGCGATCTCGGCACGGCCGCCGTAGTTAACACACATGTTCAAGGTGCAGGTGCTGTTTCCACGGGTGAAGTCCTCCGCCTCCTCCAGCTCGCGGATCACCGAGCCCCACAGCCTGGGCCGTCGGCCGGACCAGCGGATGCGGACACCCCAGTCATCGAGCTGGTTGCGCTGGCGTCGTAGCACGTCCTTGTTAAATCCCATCAGGAAGCGCACTTCTTCGGGCGAGCGGCGCCAGTTCTCGGTGGAAAAGGCATACACGCTGACGTACTCAATGCCCAGCTCGATGGCCCCGGCCACCACATCCAGCAAGGCAGGCTCCCCCGCTTTGTGTCCTTCGATCCGGGGCAGGCCCCGCTGGTTGGCCCAGCGGCCGTTGCCGTCCATCACAATGGCGACGTGCCGCGGGATGAACTCCGCGGGGATGGCCGGGGCGACGGCCCCGGAGGCGTGCGGATAAGGGCTCACCACCGGGGTGCTCCGCTGCCGGACCGGACTCTTCTTTTTAGCAAATGCCGCGTTTTTACCCAAGGCCACAGTTACGTTCGCTCCACATGTTTGAGGGACTTAAGGACACGTTCCAGATGCCACTGCAGGTAGCTCGCCACCAGACCCGCAGCCTCGCGCCGATGCACGGAGAACGAGGCGTCCGCCGTCGTCCAGTTCCCCGTCAGCAGGGCGCCGAGCAGCACAACGGTCTCCGCGGCGGGAGCCGGGGATCCCGGCGGCCGGCAATCCGCGCACACCATGCCGCCAAGCGGCGCCGAGAACGCATTGTGCGGACCGCGGGCCCCGCAGCGCGCGCAGTCCGTAAAACTCGGTGCCCAGCCTCCGGTGGCGAGGGCCCGCAGCAGGTAGGAATCGAGAATGAGCTCCGGGGTGTGGTCGCCGCGGCTCAGCGATGCCAGGGCACCGACCAGGAGGTTATATTGGGCCGTGCCCGCTTCGCCGTCGACGTCGGTGAGTTTCTCCGCCGTCTCGGTCATGGCTGCCGCGACGGTGTACCGCCCGTAGTCCGCGGCGATGTTTCCGCCGTAGACGCCCTTGGCCACGGCTTGGGTGACAATATCGAGGCTGCGACCGGAAATCAGCTGCAGGTCCGCGACCATAAAGGGTTCCAGCCGGGCGCCGAAGCGGCTGCTGGTGCGCCGGATTCCCTTGGCCACCGCACGGACCTGGCCGTGGTGCTTGGTCAGGATGGTGATGATCCGGTCTGCTTCGCCCAGCTTGTGGGTACGCAGCACAACGCCGTCATCACGGTAGGCGCGGGAGGAAAAGGAGGATGGTTGGGCCACGGTTAATCTTCGCACTGTCGTTGACGGAATCGCTGCCGTTGTGGAAAGCAGCACTGCGCCGCCGGAGGATCCGGCGGCGCAGTTGCCCGCCGTTTAGGCGCGGGCGTCCCGGACGGCCCGGTTCACGGCCGAGATCACGGCCTTGAACGAGGAGGTGGACGTGTTGGCGTCGATCCCAACGCCCCACAGCACCCGTTCCCCCACGGCGCATTCGACGTATGCCGCAGCGAGGGCGCTGCCGCCTTCGGAGAGGGCGTGTTCGCTGTAGTCCAGCACCCGGACGTCGACGCCGTCTTCGCGCAGGATGCTCAGCAGCGCGGCGATCGGGCCGTTTCCGGTACCGGTGCGGTGGACCGGGGTTCCGTCGACCTTGAGCGCGGCGTGCAGCGTCATGGAGCCGGCTTCGTCCGTCTCGGTGCTGAATGAGCCCAGCGCGTAGCGCCCCCACTGGGCGTCGGCCGCGCCGGAGGGCAGGTACTCGTCCTGGAAGACCTGCCAAAGCTGAGCCCCGCTGACTTCGCCGCCCACGGTATCCGTCTGTTTCTGAATGACACCGGAGAACTCGATCTGGGCACGCCGTGGCAGGTCCAGGTTGTGCTCGTTTTTCAGCAGGTACGCGACGCCGCCCTTGCCGGACTGCGAATTGACCCGGATGACGGCCTCGTAACTGCGGCCCAGGTCCTTCGGGTCGACCGGCAGGTACGGGACCTGCCAGGGGTACTCGGCCACGTCCTTGCCGGCGGCAGCGGCGTCCTTTTCGAGCGCTTCGAGACCCTTTTTAATTGCGTCCTGGTGCGAGCCGGAGAATGCTGTGAAGACGAGGTCCCCGCCGTAAGGCGTACGTTCCGCTACGGGCAGTTGGTTGCAGTACTCCACCGTGCGGCGCACCTCGTCGATATCGGAGAAATCAATCATCGGGTCGACGCCCTGGACGAACATGTTCAGGCCCAGGGTCACCAGATCCACATTTCCGGTCCGTTCCCCGTTCCCGAACAGGCAGCCTTCGATCCGGTCCGCGCCGGCCAGGTAGCCCAGCTCCGCCGCGGCGACGCCGGTGCCGCGGTCATTGTGCGGGTGCAGGGACAAGATGATGCCCTCCCGCGGGTGCAGGTTGCGGCTCATCCACTCGATGGAGTCGGCGTAGACGTTGGGGGTGGCCATTTCCACCGTGGCCGGCAGGTTGATGATGACCTGGCTGTCGGCGGAGGCCTCGAAGACATCGGCGATGGCGTTGCACACCCGGACGGCGTATTCCAGCTCGGTTCCGGTGAACGATTCCGGCGAATACTCGTAGGTGATGTGGGTGTCCTGCAGGGTCTCTTCATACTTCTTGCACAGCCGCGCGCCCTGCAGGGCAATGTCCAGGATGCCGTCTTCGTCCTGATTAAAGACCACCCGGCGCTGCAGGACCGAGGTCGAGTTGTACAGGTGCACGATGGCCTGCCTGGCGCCGGCGAGGGATTCATACGTCCGCTCGATGAGGTGCTCCCGGGCCTGGGTCAGGACCTGGATTGTGACGTCCTCGGGGATGTGGTTGCCCTCGATGAGCTGACGGACGAAGTCGAAGTCGGTCTGCGACGCGGACGGAAACCCGACCTCGATTTCCTTGTAACCCATCCGGACCAGCAGTTGGAACATCTTCAGCTTGCGGGCGGGACTCATCGGGTCGATCAGGGCCTGGTTGCCGTCACGCAGGTCCACTGCGCACCAGCGCGGGGCCTTCGTGATGACCTTGTCCGGCCAGGTGCGGTCCGGCAGTTCTACCGTGATCAGGTCCTGGAACGGGACGTAGCGGTGAACTGGCATTCCTGAGGGCTTTTGTGCGTTTCGCATTACAATCGGGGCCTTTTCTGTGATTCCTGGTGAAAGGGTGGCCGGGCAACACAAACTCCGCAGCGAGGGTGGGCCTTGCGCTAGATCGCGTCTGAGGCCTCGCCGCGGCAGCTAAGAAGGAGCAGTTCTGCGCGCACCATGTCACAGTAACACGGGTGCGTAAGATGAAGGAGCCATACCTTCTCAACGTCCACCATGCAGACCGGCTTCCTTCGCAAGGCGGCGCCGGGCTGCCTCTCAGAGGAGCATCCGTGCCACTTTCGGGAATCAACCTGTCCACTATCGACGCCACTGTCCGGCCTCAGGATGACTTGTACCAGAACATTAACGGCACCTGGCTCAAGAGCATCCAGATCCCGGATGACCGGTCCCTGGAAGGGACGTTCACGGCGTTGCGGGACGGCTCGGAACTGGCGGTGCGGGAGATCATCGGGGACGCGGCCGCCCGTGGCGCGGAGTCGACCGGGATCGAGCAGAAGATCGGCGACCTCTACAACAGCTTTATGGACGAGGACGCGGTGGAATCAAAGGGACTGGAGCCGATCCGCCAGCGGCTCGCCGACGTGTTCGCCACACCGTCGGTCGCCGAACTCGTAGCGCTTGCCGGGCGCCTGTTCCGGGCGGACGTGGACGGCCTGTTCTACATCTATCCCGCTCCCGACGCCGGAAACCCGGACCGGGTCCTGCTGTACACCGGCCAGGGCGGGCTGGGCCTGCCGGATGAGTCGTATTACCGCGACGAGAAGTTCGCACCGGTGGTCCAGGCATACACGGACCATGTGGCAAACGTTTTCGCCCTGGCCGGTGTCGCCGGACCGGCGGACGCGGCCGGCCGGGTTGTGGCTCTGGAGACGGCCCTGGCTTCGCACCACTGGGACAAGGTCACGCTGCGGAATCCGCAGAAGACCTACAACCTGAAGTCAGCCGATGAGGCGTCGCAGCTCTTCCCGCTCCTGGCCACGTGGTTCGACGCCGCCGCAATCGCGCCGGAGAAACGCACCGAACTCGTTGTGAGCACCCCTGACTTCTTTGCCGGCGCAGCGTCTCTGCTGGACTCGGAGCCGCTGTCAGTCTGGCAGGAGTGGCTCGCATTGCGGGTCATCAGCTCGGCCGCTCCCTACCTCTCCGCCGCTTTCGTCGATGCGCATTTCTCCTTCTACGGCACCACCCTGAGCGGTACGCCCCGCAATAAGGACCGCTGGAAGCGGGGGGTCGCCGCCGTCGAGGCCGCATTGGGCGAGGCGGTCGGGCAGATCTACGTTGCCCGGCACTTCCCGGAAACCCACAAGGCGAGGATGGAGTCGCTGGTATCGAACCTGATCGAGGCGTACCGTGAATCCATTACCGGCCTGTCCTGGATGGGTGCAGAAACCAAACGGGAGGCGCTGAAGAAACTCGATTCGTTTCGGGCCAAAATCGGCTACCCCGACAAGTGGATCGACTATTCCGCAGTGCAGATCGATCCGTCGGATCTGCTGGGAAATGTGGAGCGCGCGCACAGTGCCGACGTCGACAGGCACCTCGATGAGGTGGGACAGCCGGTGGACCGGGACAAATGGCTGATGACGCCCCAGACCGTAAACGCCTACTACCACCCGCTGCTCAATGAGATCGTGTTCCCGGCAGCCATCCTGCAGCCGCCGTTCTTCACCGCTGACGCCGACGATGCGGTCAACTACGGCGGCATCGGTGCGGTAATCGGCCACGAGATCGGCCACGGCTTCGATGACCAGGGCTCGCAGTACGACGGAAGCGGCCTGCTGCGCAACTGGTGGACCGAAGACGACCGGACGGCGTTTGAATCGCTGACTTCCCGGCTGGTGGCCCAGTTCGATGCGCTCTCCCCCAATGCAGCGCCCGGGCACACCGTAAACGGGAAACTGACTCTCGGCGAAAATATCGGCGATCTGGGCGGGCTGACAATTGCTTACAAGGCGTACCTGATCAGCCTCGACGGCCAGGAGCCGCCGGTGCTGGACGGCCTGACCGGCGTGCAGCGCTTCTTTGCGTCCTGGGCTGCCGGCTGGCGCCAGGCCATCCGGACCGAGGAAGCGGTCCGCCGGCTCGCCACGGACCCGCACTCGCCCAACGAGTTCCGCACCAACCAGATCGCCATGAACCTCGACGCCTTCCATGAGGCCTTTGGCACAACGGAGCAGGACGGTATGTGGATGCCGGCCACCGAACGCGTCAGCATCTGGTAGGCGCCCGTCCCGGCACCAACAACGGGCCAACCGGGAAGGGCCGGCCGCGGAGTACATCCGCGGCCGGCCCTTCCCGGTTGAGCTAACCGTGCTAGCGCGTGACCAGGAACGGGTTGGCCTGCTGGCAGACGACGTCCCCGGCTGTCTGATTCACGATGTCCGCGGGTAGTTGCACCGGGGCGTCAGCGCCCGCAGCGCCGCCCACAAGGTCGCTGCCCAGATACACCTGCACACCGTTTACACCGGCGGCCGGGAGCACCTGCGCCGCCGGGACACCCAGCAGCGTGGCCACGTCCGCGGCAACGTCTTCGAATCCCGCGCCGTAGTAAACCGCTGTCGTAACGACGGCCGGGGCGGCAAGCTGGGCAAGCTGGCTGAAACCGCCTGCTGTGAGGGACTTGATGATTTCCTGGCTCCGCGCAGGGACCCCTGAACCGTTGGCCACTGTAACGGGCTGGACCGCCTTGTCATAAGCAGGGGCAGGTGGGCTGGTACTCGGCGCCGCGCTGGCGGTTGCACTCGCATCCGGTGAACCCGACGGGGTGGGCGTCGCCGTCGGGTCGGTCAAATCGATGTCCTTGCGCATCGCTGCGAAGAGCTGCGAGGCTGCGGGTTCGGCCAGGTCCAGCCGGTTCGGGTCGCTGGCGGCCGGCATGGTGGGAACAGCGACAAAGGCGATCTTGCCAACGTCGATATTCTTCAGCCGGTTTCCGACCGTCAAGAGCGTCGGGACCGACGCCATGCCCTCATCGATTGTGAGGTTCTTGGTGACGACGTCTGCGATCTGAAGCATCTGGGCGGGGTTGGAGAGCGTGCCGTCGTCCTTGATTTTGCGGACCAGGGAGGACAGGAAGCCCTGCTGCCCCTTGATTCGGCCGAGGTCGCCGCCGTCGGCGAAGGCGTGGCGGGCCCGGAGGAACGCCAGCGCCTGTTCGCCCTGGACCTTCGAGGTGCCCTTGGGCAGCCGGAGTCCCGAATCGGGGTCGAAGACGGCGTCGCTGATGCAGACATCCACACCGCCGACGGTGTTGGAGAGTTCCTTGACCGAATCAAAGTCCGCCATCATAAAGTGGTCGATCTCCAGGCCGGTGAGCTTGTTGACGGTGTCGACGGCGCAACCGATGCCGGCCTCCGACATCGCCGAGTTGATCATAACGTTTTGCCGGGCCGGGAACTCCTGCTTCGTTTTCTGGTCGGTGCATTTCGGCGTATCCACGAGCAAGTCGCGCGGAAAGCTCACGACGTTGACGCGCTTGTTGTCTGCGGAAATGTCCATCAGCATCATAACGTCCGAGTTGCCGTAACCGGTCGAATCCTCGGGGCCGCCGTACTGGGAGTTCTTGCCGTCGCGTGTGTCTGAGCCAAGGATGAGGATCTGCATCCGGTCCCGCGCGTCGTCCACCACGGGCTCGGTTTTATCACTGCCGGCGCCCAACGACGCCTTGCTGATGTTGCCCTGCAAACGAATCGCCCAGTAGGCGCCGAAGGCAATAACGCCGACCAGCAGGACGGAGACCACTGCAGTCCCGATCTTCAGCCAGCCGGGCAATCGCCGGGGCGCACCCATATGCCGCGCCGGTCCCACTGCGGGATCGACCGTATGCCGGGCAGCAGACCCGGACGGGACCGGGGATCCGGTACCGTCCTGGCGGTCTTCTCGGGGTCGAGACACTATGGAGCCTACTTTCACAACAGGGATCAGGCCATTTTAGAGTCCGAATCTGGGAAATCCCCGATGGCGGGTTCTTTGGGAGCGGCGGAGAGCGGACGGGCGGCTAGAAGCCGAGCTTCACCAGCTGCTTCGGATCCCGCTGCCAGTCCTTGGCAACCTTCACGTGCAAATCGAGGTAGATCCGGGCGCCGAGCAGCGCCTCGATCGCCTTACGGGCTGTTGTGCCGACGTCACGCAGCCGCGCGCCGCCCTTGCCGATGATGATGGCCTTCTGCGAAGAACGCTCCACATAGAGGTTGACCCGGACATCAAGGAACGGCCTGTCCTCGGGGCGTCCTTCACGCGGGACAATCTCATCAACCACCACGGCAAGGGAGTGCGGCAGCTCGTCGCGGACGCCTTCGAGGGCAGCTTCGCGGATGAGTTCGGCAATCATAACGGCTTCAGGTTCGTCCGTCAGGTGCCCGTCGGGGTAAAGCGGCGGCGACGCCGGCATCTGGCTGATCAGGACGTCGGCAAGGGTCTCGACCTGGAACCCGTCGGCGGCGGAAACCGGGACGATGTCCTTCCAGCCGTCCTCGCCGAGAACTTCCCGGCCCAGCGCAGCAACGGCAAGAAGCTGCTCGGTCAGAGCCTGGCGGTCCACCGTGTCGGCTTTCGTAACGACGGCGATGACGGGCTTATTGCCGATGGCCGAAAGCTGGGCCGCGATGAACTTGTCGCCCGGACCGATCTTCTCGTTGGCCGGCAGGCAGAAGCCGATCGCGTCGACCTCGGCGAGGGTGTCGGCGACGAGCTCGTTCAGCCTCTTCCCCAGCAGGGTGCGCGGCCGGTGCAGGCCCGGGGTGTCCACCAGGATCAGTTGCGCGTCATCCCGGTGCACGATGCCACGGATGGTGTGGCGCGTGGTCTGCGGCTTGGCCGAGGTGATCGCGACCTTCTGGCCGACCAACGCGTTGGTGAGGGTCGATTTGCCGGTGTTGGGCCGGCCGACGAGCACCGCGAAACCGGCGCGGTAGCCGCCGTGGGCTGCTTCGACGTCGGACTTATTCTGCTTGCTCACGTGAGACTCCCTGTTGGATTGGTGCGGCCTCGTCGAGAAGGTCTTCAAGGTCAGTTTCTACTTTTGGTACGGCGTCCGCAATGATGTGGCTGACGCGGTTCCGCCGGCCCTCGAGCCGGTCGGCACGCAGCCTCAGCCCGTGGACTTCGACGGTACTGCCGACGATCGGCACCCGCCCGAGGGCCTTGGCGAGCAGGCCGCCCACGGTGTCCACTTCGTCGTCCTCAAGCTCCAGGTCGAAAAGTTCGCCGAGATCTTCAATGCTCATCCGAGCACTGACCCGGTAGCTTCCGTCGCCGAGTTCCACGGCTTCGGCGCTCTCGGTGTCGTATTCGTCGACGATTTCGCCGACAATTTCCTCGATCAGGTCCTCAAGCGTAACGAGCCCGGCGGTACCGCCGTACTCATCGATCACGATCGCGACGTGCGTCGATTCCTTCTGCAGTTCGCGCAGCAGTTCGCTCACCGCCTTGGAGTCCGGCACATAGCGCACTTCCCGGGCAAGTTCGTCAACCACGGGGGGAACCTCGTCGGCCCCGAGATTGTGAATGACCGAGGCAACATCCTTCAGATAGACGATGCCCAGCACCTGGTCGGTGTTCTCCCCGATGACCGGGATCCTGGAATAGCCCGAGAGCAGGAACAGTGACATGGCCCGGTGCAGGCTCGAGCCGGAATCGATACTGAGGATGTCGGTGCGGGGCACCATCACTGAGCGGACCAGTGTGTCGCCGAAGTCGAACACCGACTGGATCAGCTCGGCTTCGTTGTCCTCGATCACGTCCGATTCCGTGGCACGGTCCACCAGCTCACGGAATTCCTCTTCGCTGAAGAACGCCTCGTTGTCGGCGGGGGCTCCCGGGGCCACCGCACTGCCGAGGGTCACAAGCCAGCCGGGAATAGGTCCCAGCACCCAGCACAGCCAGCGGATCACCGGTGCGCTGAAGCGGACCAGACCCGCCGAATGCACCCGGCCGAGCTGACGCGGGGACACACCAACAATCACGAAGCCCAGCAGGGCCATCACTCCCGTGGCGATAAGGCCGGACAGCCAGACGTTGTCGAGCAAACTGGTCAACAACACGGTGACGGCAACCGCAGAGGCCGTATCGAACCAGATGCGCCAGAAACGCAGTGCCCGCATGTGCGCCACCGGCTGCGCCATGATCCGTTTCAACGCCGAACCGCGGCTGTTCAGGATCGCGGCTTCGGCGTCGTGCCGGGAAAGATAATTGAAAGCCGATTCGGCCGCGGTCAGGAAGGCGGCAAAACTCAGGAATACAAGAGCCATGCCGGCAACGATCAGTGGCGTCACTGAATCGTCTCTGACGGCGCGTCTTTACCCGTGAAGGCCGAAAGAAGTTCGCGCTGGAGGCCGAACATTTCTTCCTTCTCCTCCGGCTCGGCGTGGTCAAAGCCGAGCAGATGGAGGATGCCGTGGGTGGTTAACAGCAGCATTTCATCTTGGGTGGAGTGCCCGGCATTAACTGCCTGGACCTCGGCTACCTGCGGGCAGACCGCGATATCCCCAAGCATGCCCTGGGGCGTGGGCTTGCCAGGTGTGCCCGGCGTCAACTCGTCCATGGGGACCGAGAGCACATCCGTGGAGCCCGGCTCGTCCATCAGTTCTATGTGCAGCTTCTCCATCGCCGGTTCATCCACCAGCAAGATCGACAGCTCGGCCTGCGGGTGGATAAACAGGCGTTCGAAGATGAATCGGGACAGCCGTACAAGTTCGGCCTCATCGACGGTGACGCCGGATTCGTTGTTGACCTCGATGCTCACGAGTGTTCTCCCCGCTTGTCGCGGGCCACGGAATGCTTGACCCGGTTCCTCTGGATTTCATCCCACGCACTGTAGGCGTTGACGATGTCTCCCACCAGGCGGTGCCGGACGACGTCGGAGGCGTCCAGGACTGTGAAATTGACGTCGTCGATGCCCCGCAGGATGTCCTCCACGATCCGGAGGCCGGACCTGGTCCCAAAAGGCAGGTCCACCTGGGTAACGTCACCGGTGACCACCATTTTGGAGCCGAATCCCAGCCGGGTGAGGAACATCTTCATCTGCTCCGGCGTGGTGTTTTGCGCCTCGTCCAGGATAATAAAGGCGTCATTGAGCGTCCGTCCGCGCATGTACGCGAGCGGGGCAACTTCGATGGTGCCGGCCGCTATCAGCCGCGGAATGGATTCGGGGTCCATCATTTCGTGCAGGGCATCATAGAGCGGACGCAAGTAGGGGTCGATCTTGTCGCTGAGTGTGCCCGGCAGGAAGCCCAGGCGCTCCCCCGCTTCGACGGCGGGCCGGGTCAGGATGATTCTCGTGACTTCCTTCTGCTGCAGCGCCTGGACGGCTTTGGCCATCGCCAGGTACGTTTTGCCGGTACCTGCCGGGCCGATGCCGAAGATCACGGTGTTGGCGTCAATGGCGTCTACGTAGTTCTTCTGGTTCAGCGTCTTCGGCCGGATTGTTTTGCCGCGGCTGGAGAGAATGTTGTGCGTGAGTATCTCAACCGGGCTCTGCAGCGACTGGCTTCGGAGCATCGACACAAGCTGCTGCAGGACGGCCGGAGTGATGACTGTGCCGCGGGCGACAAGGCCCCGGACCTCGTTGAGCAGACGCATGATCCGCGGCACGTCCGCCGCCGGACCGCTGATCGCAAGTTCGTTGCCGCGCACGTGGAAATCGACGGCCGGGAACTGCGCCTCGATGAAGCGAAGGGCTTCATCATGGCTGCCGAGTGACTGGACCATCTGATCGGAATTATCGAACAGGACTACCTCCGTCCGCAGCCCTGGGAGGGAGTGGGGAAATTCACCTGCGGAGCGCTCTGCGTCGCTGATCCGGGACTTGCCGTTCGCTGCTTCAGTCATGGTCTTGGCCCGCGGGCCCCTGGTCCCCTCCAGTTCGGAAATGGTCTGTTCCGCGATCCGGTCCGACGGCGATGCTCGCCGTCCGCGGCCGGGGCAACGGGTAGCTCCATCTTACGCCAGCGCCGTGGACGCGTCGCCCGGGGTGTTAGCGCCAGTGCTGCCCCCGCCCTGCCGGGAACGGGCTTTAGGTATCAGGTTTATATCGGCCGTATATCGTTCCCGTTGCAGTTCTTGCCCCCCTGCCCATTCCAGCTCTCCGTGCCGGACCTGTATGCAATGCTGGAAAATGCCTTCGCACGGCATTTTCATCCGGCCGGGCAGAGGCTTGGGCACGAAGGAACCGAGCAGAAAGGGCAGCAGCCATCAGGCAAGCCGGGATTGGGCAGGCAACAGCAGGCAGGCGTACCCGCCGGGCCGCGCTGCTGCTGATGCTGCCCGCCGCGCTCACCCTCTCCGGCTGCGTGGCGACCCCCCAAGCCGGGATCACAGACTCAGCCTCGCCGTCGCAAGCCCTCGCGCCCCAGGCATCCCCGCCCACCACAAGTGCCCCGCTGGAAACGACCCAAGCGTCCAACAAGGCGCCGGTGTACTGGATCGGCCGAAGCAACAACAGCACCTTCCTGTACCGGGAGTTCCGTGACGTTACGGAACAGGACAACCCGGTCACCCGGGCGCTGCGCGTTATGACCTCACAGAAACCGCTCGACCCGGACTTCTTCACCCCGTGGCAGGACCCCAAAAAACTCGCAAGCTCCATCTCGGGTAAAAACGTCATCACCGTGGACATGTCCGCCGACGCGTTTAACAGCAACCTGGACCCGGCCATGGCTGAGCGCGCAATCCAGCAGCTCGTCTACACAGCGACAGCAGCCGCGGCCAGCGCCGGACTGGTCGACTCCGGCCAGCAGATCCAGGTGGTGGTGCTGGTGGACGGGCACACCGACTACGTTGCCTTCAACCACGTCCGGTTGGGCTCCCCGACCTCGCGCAGTGTCGGAATGGTCGCTCCCGTCTGGATCATTGATCCGCAGGAAGGCACCACCGCCGCGGACGGCGCGGTAAAGATCTCCGGCCGCAGCACCGCCCCGGGCGGAAAGCTTCGCTGGGAGATTCTGCGCGTCAACGGCAGCGTCGAGACAACATACCTGAACGGGACCCTCACAGCCGCCGCCGAGGCCGACCAGTCGGGCGCCTTCAGCCTGTCGGTCAACTTGGGGCCGGGCCGCTACGAGGTTCGGGTATCCCAGCTGGAAGACAGTAACCCGGCCGAGGACCTGAACGTTGATACCCGCGGGTTCACGGTCAAGTAGTCAACACCGCAGCGCCGGGCAGCAATCCGGAGCGTCGCCGCGCTACCAGCGGCCCAGAATATCGCTGGCCAGGACAGTCGCGGCGGGCCCGGCCGTGGACGAGCGAAGTACATGCCGGCCGAGCAGGGCTGTTACGGCACCGGCGTCGCAGAGCCGTGTCACTTCCCGCGGGCTGATGCCACCTTCCGGTCCCACAATCAAAAGTATCTCCCGGTAGCTGCCGGCGCTGCCACCGGTGGCCCCGGTGGCCCCGGTACCTTCCCAGGCCTCCAGCACCTGCCGCAGCGGACGCACGGCGTCCTCATGCAAGATGACGGCGAGGTCGGCGGCCGCCACGGCCCCCTGCAGTGCGGCGCTGTCGACGGCGGGGCGGACTTCGGGAATCCAAGCACGGCGCGCCTGCTTGGCCGCGGCGGTAACCACCGATTGCCACTTGGCATGGGCCTTGGCCGCACGGTCCGCCTTCCAGCGGACAATCGAGCGTTCAGCCTGCCAGGGCACCACGGCGTCGATCCCCAGCTCAGTGGCGGTCTCGGCGGCCAATTCATCCCGGTCGCCTTTCGCGAGGGCCTGGACCAGGACCAGCCGGGTCCCGGGCCGGGGTTCATCGGCCAGGACGGCGCACTTCACCGTCAGTTCGGCGGCTGCGACAGCCGCCACGGCGCCGGTGAGCCGCTTTCCGGCGCCGTCGGCGATGTCAACGGACTCCCCGATGCCGAGGCGCTTAACCGTCACCGCATGGCGCGCCTCCGGACCGTCAAGGACAAAGAGCGATCCCGGGGCCAGCCCGTCCAGGGTACCGGGGGCAGTAAAAAAGACCGGGTTACTCACGCCTACAGGTTACCGAACCGGTCCCGCAGCTTGGCGAAGACCCCGCCGCTCGCGGCAAGCTTCCCTTCGCTGAACTGTTCGCCGCGCAACTTGGCCAACTGCCGAAGCAAATCCTCCTGGGCGGCGTCGAGCCGGGCGGGGGTGTCGACCTGAAGATGAACCTTCAGGTCCCCGCGGCCGTAGCCGCGCAGGTGGGTTACGCCGAGGCCCCTAAGTGTCATAACTTCACCGGACTGGGTGCCGGCCTTGACGTCAATCTCCTGCTGGCCGTCGAAGGTGTCGAGGGTCAGTTCGGTGCCGAGTGCGGCCGCCGTCATCGGGATGCTCAGGCTCGCGTGCAGGTCGTCGCCGTCGCGAATGTAGGTGGCGTCCTCCTTGACCCGGATCTCGACGTAGAGGTCCCCGGCGGGACCGCCGGCAGGTCCGGCCTCGCCCTGGCCGGAGAGCTGGATGCGGGTGCCGGTGGCGACGCCGGCGGGGACCTTCACGGTCAGGGACCGACGGCTGCGAATCCGGCCCTGGCCGGCACATTCGTTGCAGGGATCCTTGATGACCGTACCGAAGCCCTCGCAGGAACCGCAGGGTGCCGTGGTCATCACCTGGCCGAGGATGGAACGGACAGCGCGCTGCACCTGGCCGCTGCCGCCGCAGATGTCGCAGCGTTCCGGGTGGCTGCCTTCGCGGCAGCAGGAACCCTCACAGCTGGGACAGGTGACGGCCGTGTCGACTTCGAGCTTCTTGTTGACGCCGAAAACGGCGTCGCGGAGCTCGATCCGGACGCTGATCAGGGCGTCCTGGCCGCGGCGGATCCTGGATGCCGGTCCGGCCTGGCCGCCGGCACCGAAGAACGTCTCGAAAATGTCCTGGAAAGCGAAGCCCTGGCCGGAGTAGCTGCCGCCGCCGGAGCCGTTGGCGTTGCCGTTTTCGTTGCCCGTGGTGTCGTAGATCCGGCGCTTCTGCGGATCGGAGAGTACCTCGTAGGCGTGCGTGACCGCCTTGAACCGCTCAGAGGCGTCGTCCCCCGGGTTCACGTCCGGGTGGAGGGTCCGCGCCAGCTTGCGGTAAGCCTTCTTGATCTCTTCTCCCGTGGCTTCGCGGGAGACTCCAAGAACGTCGTAGTGGCTGCTCAAAGTTGTTATCTCTTCCTGGTAGTACTGCCTGTTAAGGGGCACGAAGTCTGATGCCGGCCCCGCGGGCCGGTCGGTTGCGGGTGGACGCGGTCCGTCAGGGACCGAGAATCCGGGAAAGGTAGCGTGCGACCGCCCGGACGGCGGCCATGGTCGTCGGGTAATCCATCCGGGTGGGGCCCAGCACTCCGACTTTCGCCGTCGCGTCCGGGCCGTAGCCGGTGGCCACCACCGAGGCCTCGGCGAGTCCGTCGTAAGGATTTTCCCTGCCGATGCTCACCGTCACGCCCCGGGGGTCAGCTGCCATGTCGCCGAGCAGGCGAAGCATCACCACCTGTTCCTCCAGGGCTTCCAGCACGGGGCCGATGCTCAGCGGGAAGTCCACGTTTGACCGGGCCAGGTTCGCGGTTCCGGCCATGACCATCCGGTCCTCGCGGCTGCTGGCGGCCAGAGCCTCAATGCCGCGGGCCAGCGCCTGGGCGGCGCTGCGACGCGCGGGCGGGCAGTTGCCGATCACCGAGTGCAGCGACTGCGGCAAGAGGTTCAGCGGGGTCCCTGAGATGCCGCCGAGGAACCGCGTGCGCAGCTCCGACAAGGCCTCATCCGAAAGATCGTGCCCCACGTCAATGACGCGTTGCTCCACCTTCCCGGTGTCCGCGATGAGCACCGCAAGTACTTTACGGGGCGCCAGCAGGACAAATTCGACGTGCCGCACCTTGGCCCGGCTCAGATGGGGGTACTGCACAACGGCGACCTGGTTGGTCAGCTGCGAGAGCAGCCGCACGGTCCGGTCCAGGACGTCGTCGAGGTCCTCAGAGCCTTCCAGCAGGGCCTGGATGGCCCGGCGTTCGGCCGGCGAAAGCCGTTTGACCGCCGAAATCTGGTCCACAAAAAGCCGGTAGCCCTTGTCCGTCGGGATTCGCCCGGCACTGGTGTGCGGTGCCGTAATGAGCCCCTCGTCCTCCAGGGCCGCCATGTCGTTGCGGATCGTGGCACTGGACACGCCGAGGTGGTGCCGCTCCACGAGGGCTTTGGATCCCACGGGTTCGCGTGAATGGACGTAGTCTTCCACGATGGCGCGCAGCACTTCGAGTTTGCGTGGTTCGCTCACGCTCCACCTCCTGTCGACCGTCCCGCATTCGATGCCACCGCCCGCCGCACGCGCCGGACACACAGTGGCCGGGCACACAGTGGCTAGCACTCGACATGCCTAAGTGCTAACCAGTCTAATATGAGTCGCCGCGTTGTTAGCATTGAATTCGCTTCGGGCGTTCTTCCCGGGGCAGGTGTTTTGGGGCACAGCCCACCGAGCGCAAAGCAGTGTGTAACCGATGTCGTACCAGAACTGGGGGCCCCAGGACCTGTCCGCGCCCGCCAAAACCCAACTACCCGAAGTCGCCGTCGAGCGCGGAATGGTGCTCGAAGATGTGCAGTCCGGCTGGGTCGGCGCCGTGACCCGGGTGGAGAAGTCCGGCGGGATGCACGTCGTCGCCCTGGAAGACCGCCGGGGGAAGTCCCGGTCCTTTCGCCTCGGCTTCGGTTTTCTGCTGGAAGGCCAGCCGATCCGGCTGATGCCGCCGGCGCCCCGCGGGAGCGCGGCGGCCGCCGGGGCCCGCACCGCCTCGGGTTCCGTCCGCGTGGCGGGCCAGCGCGCCCAGATTGCCAAAGCCAGCCGGATCTGGGTGGAAGGCAAACACGACGCCGAACTCGTCGAAAAGGTCTGGGGTGACGATCTTCGGGTCGAGGGTATCGTCGTGGAGCCGTTGCATGGCATTGACGACCTCAGCGGGGCGGTGGCTGCCTTCCGGCCCGGCCCCGGACGCCGCCTCGGTGTGCTGGTGGACCACCTGGTGCCCGATTCCAAGGAATCCAGGATCGCGGCGGCCGTGATGGCCTCCCCCGGGGCGGCCGGAAACGTCCTGATCGTTGGCCACCCCTACGTCGATGTCTGGCAGGCCATCCGGCCCGCGGTCCTGGGGATCGAGAAGTGGCCGGTAATCCCCCGCGGTGTGGACTGGAAGACGGGTATCCTGACCGCGTTCGGCTGGCCGCACAGCACCAAGGAAGACATTGGCCTGGGCTGGCAGAAACTCCTCGGCACGGTCCACAACTACGCTGACCTCGAACCCTCCCTGCTGGGCCGGGTCGAGGAGGTCATCGACTTCCTGACCGTCCCCTGAACGCCGCCGCCGGACATTCCTGCCAGCGGGCCGATCCGTGATTGCGCGCACCAGCACGTATTCTTGGTATGGCGGTTGCGCTTCCGGCGCAGCAGCGGCATTTCCAGGCACCAAGGCACCACCGCAATCCGAAGGAAAACACCGTGGCAGATGAAGCACGCGAGCATAACGGCGACAAGGCTGGCTATGGCCGGCCCCCTTACCATGGCGTTCCCGCCAACGCGCTGCCGCTGACGGCCGGCGAGGACCGGCAATGGGCCACCTTGGCTCATTTCGGCGGCATCCTCGGTTGCGTGCCCTCGTTGCTGATCTACCTGATCTTCAAGGACCGCGGACCGTTCACGGCGCAGGAGTCCAAAGAAGCCCTCAATTTCACGCTTCCCCCGACAATTGCTGCCGTCGTGTGCAACCTCCTGGTCTTTATCCCGGTAGTGGGCAACATTTTCGCCGTGCTTGCCACTCTGATCTGGATCGCCGTCACCTGCTTTTCGGTCGCAGCCGGAATCCACGTCAACCGCGGCCAGCCGCACCGCTACGAGTTCAACTTCCGCTTTATCAAATAGGGCCCCGGGCACGCAGGGTTAGTCCGGCAGGATCCTGCGGACCACTGCGTCCGCCAGCAGGCGGCCTTTGAGCGTGAGGATGAGGCTGCCGTGGAAGGCCGCGACGGGCTCCACCAGGCCATCGGCGATGAGTCCCGCGACAGCATGCCGCCCGGTATCCCCCAGTCCGCCCAGACTGGCAATGTCCAGCCCTGAGTTCAGCCGCGCTTCGAGCATCACGCGCTCGACGTTGCGGGTCGCAGAATCAAGGGTCTCCCGGCCGGCTGCCGGGGAAAGCCCGGAACCCATCCGATTGGCGTAGGCAGTGGGGTGCTTCACGTTCCACCAGCGCACACCGCCCACGTGCGAGTGAGCGCCCGGGCCGACTCCCCACCAGTCATCGCCCCGCCAATAGGCGAGATTATGCCGGCAGGCCTGTTCCGGGCTGCGGGACCAGTTGCTGACCTCGTACCAGGACAGTCCAGCGGCGGAGATGAGTTCGTCGGCCAGTTCGTACTTTGCCGCATGGTCGTCGTCGTCAATTCCCGCTACCTCGCCACGGCGGATTTGCGCGGCAAGCTTCGTGCCATCCTCGATGATCAGTGCGTAGGCGCTGATGTGGTCAGGCTGATAGGACAACGCGGTCTCCAGCGAGAAGCGCCAGTCGGCCAGCGACTCCCCCGGCGTTCCGTAGATCAGGTCCAGGCTGACGGCGAGCCCGGCCTCCCGCGCCCATTGAACGGCCCGGGGAACCCGGCTGGGAGTGTGGGTGCGGTCCAGTACCTTAAGGACATGCGGCACCGCAGACTGCATGCCGAACGACACCCGGGTGAATCCGGCGTTGGCCAGCAGCTGAAGGGATTCGGGGGTGACCGAGTCCGGGTTCGCCTCAGTGGTGACCTCGGCCCCGGGCGCCAGGCCCCACGCCCCGATGGCGGCGGCAAGGATTCGGGCCAGGTCCCCGGCGGGGAGCAGTGTCGGCGTTCCGCCGCCGAAGAAGACAGTGCTCAGCGGGCGGGGCGGCAGGCCGCTGGCCGCCAGGACCGCCGCCGCAAAGGAAACTTCTGCCACCGCCGTGCCGGCGTAGGCGTCCTGCGAGGCGCCGCCACCGAGCTCCGTGGCGGTATAGGTGTTGAAGTCGCAGTAACCGCAGCGCACGGCGCAGAACGGGATATGCACGTACAGCCCAAAATCCCGGGAAGCGGCACCCTCCAGTGCCTGGCCGGGCAGCAGCCCGTCCGGTGGCGCCGGATCGCCCAGCGGAAGGACGCTAGGCACGGGCCGGGCCCGTCTGCCGTGGAACAGTCGTTGCTGGCACCGTTACTTCTTGGCCTTATCCTTGGACTCATCCGTGGTGAGGGCGGCGATAAAGGCTTCCTGCGGGACCTCCACACGGCCCACCATCTTCATGCGTTTTTTGCCTTCCTTCTGCTTTTCCAGCAGTTTGCGCTTTCGGGTGATGTCACCGCCGTAGCACTTGGCGAGCACGTCCTTGCGGATCGCGCGGATGCTTTCCCGGGCAATGATGCGGGAGCCAATGGCGGCCTGGATGGGAACCTCGAACTGCTGGCGCGGAATGAGTTCGCGCAGCTTGCCGGTCATCATCACGCCGTAGGCGTAGGCCTTGTCCCGGTGGGTGATGGCGCTGAAAGCATCCACCTGTTCGCCCTGGAGCATAATGTCGACCTTGACCAGGTCAGCGACCTGGTCCCCGTCCGCTTTCCAGTCCAGCGACCCGTAGCCGCGGGTCTTGGACTTGAGGATGTCAAAGAAATCAAAGACGATCTCGGCCAACGGCAGACGGTACCGGATTTCCACCCGGTCCTCGGAGAGGTAGTCCATGCCGCCCATCACGCCGCGCCGGCTCTGGCACAGCTCCATGATGGCCCCGACAAACTCGTTCGGCGCCAGGATGGTGGCGGCGACCATAGGCTCACGGACCTCGGCGATCTTGCCGCTGGGGTATTCACTGGGGTTGGTGACGTGGACGACCTTCTTGTCCTCCAGGGTTACCTCGTACTCCACGTTCGGAGCGGTGGAGATCAGGTCGAGGTTGTATTCGCGTTCCAAACGCTCCCTGGTGATTTCCAGGTGCAGCAGCCCCAGGAAGCCGACTCGGAACCCGAATCCCAGCGCCGCGGACGTCTCCGGCTCGTAGACCAGGGCGGCATCGTTGAGCATCAGCTTCTCCAACGCATCGCGGAGCACCGGGTAGTCCGTGCCGTCCAGGGGATACAGGCCGGAGAAGACCATCGGCTTGGCATCGGCATAGCCGGGAAGTGATTCGCTGGCCGGCTTGGCCAGGTTGGTGACGGTGTCGCCGACCTTGGACAGGCGGACGTCCTTGACACCGGTGATGAGGTAGCCCACCTCGCCGACACCGAGGCCCTTGGAGGGGGTTGGCTCCGGGGAGCTGACACCAATCTCGAGGAGTTCATGGGTGGCACGGGTGGACATCATCTGGATGCGTTCGCGGGGGTGCAGCATGCCGTCAACCACGCGGACGTAGGTAACTACGCCGCGGTAGGTGTCGTAGACGGAGTCGAAGATCATGGCGCGCGCGGGAGCGTTGGGATCGCCCACCGGAGCCGGCAGGTCTCGGACGATCTTATCCAGCAGAACCTCCACGCCCATACCCGTCTTGCCGGACACCCGGAGCACATCGTCGGGCTCGCCGCCGATCAGGTTGGCGAGTTCCGCCGCGTACTTCTCGGGCTGGGCTGCGGGAAGGTCGATCTTGTTCAGGACCGGAATGATCGTAAGGTTGTTCTCCATCGCCAGGTAAAGATTGGCCAGGGTCTGGGCCTCGATGCCCTGCGCAGCGTCGACCAGAAGGATCGCGCCTTCACACGCCGCGAGCGAGCGGGAGACCTCGTAGGTGAAGTCGACGTGTCCCGGGGTGTCGATCATGTTCAGCGCGTAGCTGACGCCGTCGAGCTCCCAAGGCATGCGGACGGCCTGGGATTTGATGGTGATGCCGCGTTCGCGCTCAATGTCCATGCGGTCCAGGTACTGGGCCTTCATGTCACGGGACTGGACGACGCCGGTGTACTGGAGCATCCGGTCGGCCAGTGTGGACTTGCCGTGGTCAATGTGCGCAATGATGCAGAAGTTCCGGAGGATGGCCGGATCTGTTGCGGCGGGCACCGGGGCGGTGCGGGCCATGGGAGACACGCAGGGTCCTTACTGTTGGCATTACGGGTGGCTTTTCCACGGATCGGCGCTGGCTCTGGTTTCCCGTCCTGCGACGTGCCGCGTAGCTGAACCTATAGTCTCCCACGTCCGGGCCCGTGGGAGTGCATCCCTGCTCCGTACAGCGGCGCCGATGTTCCGCCTGGATTCTTCGCCGCAGTTGTGCCCGGCGCCGGTACTGGGTGCCGGTAGGGTTTCCCCATGGCTTGGAACTTACGCTCGATCGGCAACGCTGTCCGCAGGACCTTGAGATTCCTGGAGGGCCAGCCCCGCTCCGCGCCGGGCAGCTCCCCGCCGGGAAGAACACCCGCCAGCCAGCCAGCCCCGGGCTCACTGACCGGTACCTACCCCGGAGATTTCCGCGGCACGGCCAAGGTGAGCTACGCCCCGTCTGCCAACGGACGCCCGGAGCCGGGCGAAGTTGTCTGGACCTGGGTGCCGTACGAGGAAGACTATTCGCAGGGCAAGGACCGGCCGGTGCTGCTGGTGGGCAGCAACGGCTCCTACCTGCTGGGGCTTATGCTGACCAGCAAGGACCACGACGGGGACCCTCGCCGGGCCGATGACTACGCCGACATCGGCACCGGCCCCTGGGACCGGCAGCGCCGTCCGAGTGAAGCGAAACTGGACCGTGTCCTGCAGATCAATCCCCGGGATGTCCGGCGCGAGGGCGCGATCCTCGACCGCAAGAGCTTCAACGTCATCGCCGCCGCCCTGAGGACCCGCCAGGGGTGGCGCTGACCGGGCACTCAATCGCCAGCAGACCGGTCTCTCTGCTATTATTGACAGCTGTGTGTCCGTGCAGGTCGACGGCCACAGATGGTTGGTCGCCATAGGTATCCCCACGCCGCTCAGTCAATGGCCAATCTGAAAGCCCTCTAGACCATTTTCCGCATTGAAAAAGAGAGTTCACACGTGGCTAATATTAAGTCCCAGAAGAAGCGCATCCTCACCAACGAGAAGGCCCGCCTGCGCAACAACGCAGTCAAGTCAGAGCTGAAGACGGCCATCCGCGCCGTCAACACCGCCGTTGAGTCAACCGACAAGGATGCGGCCGCTACCGCACTGCTTTCCGCCAGCCGCAAGCTGGACAAGGCTGTCAGCAAGGGCGTTCTCCACAAGAACAACGCCGCAAACCGCAAGTCGGCCATCTCCAAGAAGGTCAACGCGCTCTAAGGTTTCCAGTTCTTTCGAACTGACGATTGTGGCCGGCACCCCAGGGTGCCGGCCACTTCCAGTTAAGCGCTAGAGCGACCGTGCGCAGCACCTGCTGCGTGGGCACCGGTCCCGGTCCTGGCTCAGCGGCGGACGGAGGTAGCGATCACGGTTACGGCGTGTTCGACGGCGTAGACCGGGTCCCGGGACAGGCCCTTCACCTGGGCGTCGGCCTCGGCGGTGACCTGGATGGACCGGACAAGCCCTTCGGGGGTCCAGCGCCGGACCTCCCGCTGTGCCTGCTCGACCAGCCAGGGTTGCATGCCCAGTTGCTTGGCAATCTGCGACGAGGACCCCTGGGCGCCGGCCACCTTGGCGAGGCTCCGGAGCTTCGAGGCCAGCGCGGCCACCAAGGGAACCGGGTCCGCCCCGGTATCGAGGGCGTGGCGCAGGGTGGAGAGGGCCAGCGGCGCATTCCCTGCCATCGCTGCGTCGGCTACCTTGAACGCGGTGGCTTCCACCCGGCCCCCGTAGTACCGGTCCACCATGGCAGAATCCACGCTGGTGGACGCATCGGCGATCAATTGGCTGCAGGCGGCGGCCAGTTCGGCGAGCTGGGCGCCGACGGCGTTGACGAGGGCATGCACGGCATCGGGATCAATGCGGCGGGAAGCTGCCCGAAACTCGGCTGCCACAAACGCGACCTTGTCCGCGTCCTTTTTCAGCGGCTGGCAGTCCACCACCGGCCATCCGCCGGATTTGATGGCGTCCAGGAGCTTCTTCCCGCGCACGCCGCCACTATGGCGCAGGACGAGGACAGCGTCGGGCTCGGGCCGGGCGAGGTATCTGAGACCGTCAGCGAGGAACGCGTCGTTCATGCCCTCCAGTCCTTCCACCTCGATCAGCTTCTGTTCGCCGAAAAGTGACGGACTGACATTCATGGCGAGGGAACCGGGCTCGTAGTTGCCGGCAGTGAGCCGGGTGACTTCGACATCAGGGGCGGCGGCGCGGACCTGCGCCCGGATCCGGTCCATGGCGCGGGAGCCCAGGTAGTCTTCCGGGCCGCCCACCAGCACAACGGCTGCCGGGCTCACATCGCGCCAGGTGGCCGTGTTCGAAGCCGCGGGCCGGGTGCGTGGGGTCTGGGCAGCAGCCACTGAGGTTTCCTCCCGGAAGATTGTGTGCAGACTCTAAGCCTGCCACGGCCGGGGCGGTGCACCAAGCCGGGCCAGCTCCCTTCCCGGGCCGAGTGCCGGCCATCGCCGCGCATCGGTATCCGGTTCAGCAACGCCACCGTTCGCTGATGTGCCGTCAGGGCCAACCCGGCCGTCCGGAAGGGGTGGAAGGCCAGCCACCAGGCGGCGAAGGCCGCGGCCGAGAAGAGCGCCATGGTCGCGGCGCCGTAGGCCCCGTCCGGCCACGGCAGCACCGCGCCGGGCAGGCCCGCGAAGAACCGGGCAATTCCTCCTACCCCGGCGGCGAAGGCGGCGGCGACGCCCAACGGGACAGCGGCGAAGCCCGGAGCCAGCGGGACCAGCGGCACGGCCGCGGTCCCCAGCAGCGTGACCGGGGCAACCAGGGCAGCGGCGGCCATGTTGGCGGGCAGGGCGTAGGAAGTGAACTGGGGCTGGAGCAGAACGATGACCGGCCCGCAGAATGCCTGTGCGGAAAGCGGCACGGCCACTGCAGCGGCGGCCCAACGCGGTACGGCTGCCGGAAACCACTTCATGACCGGTCTGCCTGTGGTCACAATACCCAGGGTCGCCAGCACGGAGAGCAGGAATCCGAAGCTGGCGGCCAGCACCGGTTGGAGCAGGACAAGGCCGGTGACGGCCACGCACAGGAGGCTTAGCCCGCGTCCTGGCCGGCCGCCGGCAAGGGCCGCAAGACCGATGGCGCCCATCACCGCGGCCCGCAGGACACTCGCATCCGGGCCCACCACCAGGACGAACAGGCCCAAGCCAACCAGGCAGAGGACCGAAGCGAGTACCCGGCTCAATCGCAGGCTGCGCGCGGCCAGCAGGAGGGCGCCTAGGATGACGCTGCAGTTGGCGCCGCTCACTGCCGTCAGATGGGTCATGCCGACAGACCTCATCGCCACGTCCAGCTCCTCGTCCAGGAGGGTCGTGTCGCCGGTGACCATTCCCGGCAGGAGTCCCCGGGCGTCGCCGCCGAACTGCCCGGTGGCCGCAGTGAAACGGCTGCGCAGCTCCCCCGGGGCGAGCTGCCAGGTGCCGGGCTCCCCGACCGTCGTGGGGACGGAACTTGCCAGGAGGACTGCCGCTTCGGTCAGGCCCGGTGTGGGCGGAGCAAGTTTACCGGTCGTTC
Organism: Arthrobacter sp. AL05; assembly: GCF_029960715.1. Classification (NCBI taxonomy): domain Bacteria; kingdom Bacillati; phylum Actinomycetota; class Actinomycetes; order Micrococcales; family Micrococcaceae; genus Arthrobacter; species Arthrobacter sp. AL05. The sequence continues at coordinate 83,981 of NZ_JASBRC010000013.1, read as the reverse complement.
GGATCCGCCGGCCGGGGACGGCGTACTCCCAGCCGGCGCCGCCCAGGACCAGGAGCCTGGCCGGTACGCGTACCCGCTGCGCGTCGAAGGTCATGTCGATCAGCGTGACCGGTACGGCCCATCGGTCCGCCGCCCCGGTATGCCCGGGCGACTTGAGCCGGCGCGGCGTCCCCGTTACCTCCACTTCCGCGGCAACGGCTGTTACCTCGGCTGCGGCGGCAGACACGGCACCCTCGTGCCTGAGGGAAGAATCTGCGGCGGCGTGCCCGCCGGCGGCAGCCGCGAGCAGCAGTGCCACGGCCATCGTCGCGCGGAAGCTTCGCCGGGCCGGCGGGCCCGGCTGCCCACTGCCTGAACCGGCTGCCGCCACGGCCAGGAGCAGCCCGGACCCCGTCACGAAGCTCATGCAGAGCGCCGCCAGGACCGCCGGGGGCAGCTGCTGCGCCGCGGCCGCCGTCGCCCAGACCATTGCCGCCATCGGAACCAGGCGCACATCGGTCCTGCGCCATAAGTCCTCCCGCGCCGGCGCGGGCCCGCCCGGGGCTTCCCATGACGCACACCAGGTGCGGAGCCTCGGGCCAAGCATCCGGAGCCGGCCGGACCACTCCGGTGGCGGCGGCCCCTTCGCCTCCCGCGGCTGCTGGTTTGCGGCGGGCCGGCGGGCCGCGGCGTCCACGTACCGCTGCCAGCGGCTGCCGTGGTCCATGTCCGCCCCTCAGACCCTCACCAGAGGCAGCAAGGCTGCGAGCATCTTGGCCCCTACGCCATCCACGGCATCCAGCTCCTCGACCCGTTCAAAGCGGCCGTGCTGGGACCGCCACTCGACAATCCGCCGGGCCAGCACCGGGCCGACGCGCGGCAGGGTCTCCAGTTCGTCGACGCCGGCAGTGTTCAGGTTGATCTTTCCGCCCGGAGGAGGGGGCCCGCCGGCCGAGTCCGGCCCGTCCGCGGCGCCGGCCGCCCCAGCGGCAGCAGCTCCGGCCGGCCCGGTACTTTCACCCTGCCGCGGCACAACGACCTTTTGTCCGTCTTCCAACACGGCCGCGAGATTAAGCTGGCCGGGGTCCGCATCGGGCGCTCCGCCTCCCGCCGCCGAAATCGCCTCGTGCAGGCGGCTCCCCGATGCCAACTCCACGATTCCGGCATGGACCACCGCGCCCGCCACGTGCACGGTGATCCGGTCGGCTGCGACGGCTCCCGTCCCAGGTCCCGTCGCAGGTGCCGTCCCAAGTTCCGGAGCGGGTTCCGCGCCGGGTTCCGCGCCGGGTTCCGCGGTGCTGACGGCGCCGAGCGGGCTGACCTGGGTTGCGGTGTTCGATGCCTGCCACCAGAAGCAGCCAAGGAGCGCCATCGCCACCAGGCACAGCAAGGTAGCTGCGCGGTGTCCGGTCCGCCATCGGAGCCGGGGTCCGCGGCTGGCCGGCGCATCCGCCTGGCCCGGAACGCGCTGTTCCGCGGCGCGCCCGGTCCCGGGTGGCCCGCTGAGCAGGCCGGAGACGGGGCTGTCACCGGCGGAGGCAGGCCTAAAGTCCTCGGCACCCCGGAAGGCAGGAGTCACGGCGGCCGACAACCTGCGGCCGGAAGGGACGGCCTCGGGGCTGGGCGGGCTTTCCGGATCGTGACGCGGCATGCGCCCATCCTACGAACCGCAGCGTACGAGGCACCGGGCCGAGTGTGCCATGTGGAAAACCCCTGTGGAATAGCCGGTCCCCGGGCGTGGCGGCGGACGGCGTGCCGGTCAGGAAGTGCCGGAAGCCGTCCCGGTCAGGAGGCGGCAGACGGCACCCGTGCTGCCGGCGTGCCGCTCTCCCCCACAATAACCGCCAGCACTCCGAGCCCGGCGTGGGCAGCGAGCACGGCGGGGAGTGCGCTGATCTGGACGGGCAGACATCCCGGGACGGCTGCGGCCAGCTCCGCGGCGAGCTGTTTAGCCTCCGCCGGGTTACCAAAGTGGTGGACAGCGAGGAGCGCCCGCCCCGGGGGCCGGCTAATGGCGTCGGCCACTGCGATCTCCCGGAGCCGTGCGATGGCTTTCGCTGCGGACCTGACCTTCTCCAGCGGAACGACCCTGCCGTCCTCGACCGCAAGGATTGGCTTGATCGCGAACATGGTCCCCCAGAGAGAAGCCGCGGCTCCGATCCGTCCGCCGCGCCGGAGCTGCTCGAGGCTGGGTACGTAGAAGTAGACCTTGGAGCGGGCCAGCCCGTATTCAGCGCACTCACGCACGGCGGCGGCTGCCTTGCCTTGCGCGGCAGCGCTGACTGCGCATTGGACCGCCATTCCCTGAGCCATACCGACGGTGCGCGAGTCCAGGACGTCCACCGGGATGCTCACCTTGGCGGCAGCCAGCCGGGCGGAGTCCACCGTGCCGGAGAGTTCCCCGGAAATGTGGAGCGACACAACGGACTCGAAGCCATTGCGCTGGGCGGCCACATAAGCCTGTTCAAACTGGCCGGGTGAAGGTCGGGAGGTCTTGACGGGTTTGCCGCTCGCCAGGGCCACGGCGATGGTATCCGCGATGTCGTCCTCGCCCTCGCCGTAGATTTCAGTGCCGACCATCACAGGCATCGGGACGACCGTCAGCTCCCCGCCGGCGGATACCGCGCGTACCCAGTCGGCCGGAAGTGCTGCGGCAGAGTCCGTGACCACGGCCGTCCGGACTCCATCCGGGGCAGCCCCGGACCCGGGGTCCATTGCGGGGACCCTGGCCTGGCGCAACCCGTTGAGGCGCTCCTTCAGCCACGGCCACCCCGCTGGGTCGCGGTGGGGCACCAGGCACCTCCTGCCGTCTGCACTTGCTGTCGGGTCCCGCTGTGATGGCCGGCCGCCGTTTCCCGCGGCGGCCGGCCTGTTCACTGACCTGCCCGGTTAGGCCGGGACGATGTTGACCAGTTTAGGCGCCCGCACGATTACCGTGCGGATATCGCGGCCGTCGAGGGCCCGCTGGACGTTTTCCGAGGCCAGCGCCAATTCGCGCAGTTCGTCCTCGCCGATCGCCGGTGAGACGTCCAGCCGGTCGCGAACCTTGCCCTGGACCTGGACGACGGCGGTGACCGTGTCCTGCACCAGGAGGGACTCGTCGTGTGCCGGCCAGCCTGCGTTGGCCACCGAGGCGGGGTGTCCCAGCACGTTCCAGAGATCCTCGGCCGTGTACGGCGCGAAGAGGCTCAGAATGACAGCGACGGTCTCAACGGCTTCGCGGACCGCCGGGTCGGAGCCGCCCGCCCCGGCGTCAATCGTCTTTCGGGTCGCGTTGACCAGTTCCATCAGCTTGGCGACCACCACATTGAACTTGTTGTGGTCAAGCAGGGCTTCGGCGTCGGCGATTGTGCGGTGCGTAACGGTACGCAGGGCCCGGTCCCCGGCGGCAAAGTTGACGCCGGGTGCGCTGGTGACATCCTGTCCCAGCCGCCAGGCGCGGGCGAGGAACTTGGCGGAGCCCGACGGCGACACGTCTGCCCAGTCGACGTCGTCCTCCGGCGGCGAGGCGAAGATCATGGTGAGCCGGACGGCGTCGACGCCGAATTTGTCCAGCTGCTCGCCCAGGTCAACGCCGTTGCCCAGGGACTTGCTCATGGCCTTACCGCCGTTGAGTACCTGGCCTTGGTTCAACAGGGCGCTGAACGGCTCGTCGGTGTCGATCATGCCAAGGTCATGGATGACCTTGGTGAAAAAACGGGCATAGAGCAAGTGCAAAATGGCATGCTCCACGCCGCCGACGTACTGGCCCACCGGCATCCAGTCATTGATCTTGGCGGGGTCGAACGGCCCCCCGGTGTAGTCCGGGGAGACGAAGCGCAGGAAGTACCAGGACGAGTCCACAAAGGTGTCCATGGTGTCAGTGTCCCGCCTGGCCGGCCCGTGGCAAACGGGGCAGTCGACATTGACCCAGCTTTCGACGGCGGCCAGCGGGGAGGTGCCCTTGGGGGAGAGGTCCTCGCCCCGCAGGTCTGCCGGCAGGGTAACCGGGAGCTGTTCGTCCGGGACCGGGACTTCCCCGCAGGAGGGACAGTGGATGATCGGGATCGGGGTGCCCCAGAACCGCTGCCGGCTGAGCAACCAGTCGCGCAGGCGGAAGTTCACGAATTTTTCGCCCGTGCCCTGCTGCTGCAGGATCTCGATGGCGGCCGGAATGGCTTCTGCCTTGGGCAGTCCATCCAGGGCACCGGAGTTGATCAGGGTTCCCTCACCCGTGGTGGCAGTACCGCTGGATGCGGGATCTTCTTCCCCCGTATCCAGCACTGCCCGGACCGGCAGGTCGAAGGTGCGGGCAAAGTCGAGGTCGCGCTGGTCGTGGGCAGGGACGGCCATAATGGCTCCGGTGCCGTAGTCGGCCAGCACATAGTCGGCCGCCCAGACGGGCAGTTTCTCGCCGTTCAGCGGGTTGGTGGCATAACGGCCGGTGAAAACTCCGGTTTTTTCCCGCTCAGTGGACTGTCGCTCGATTTCGGAAAGCGCCTTGACCTGTTCCCGGTACGCGTCCAGGGCCGCGGCGTGTTCCCCGGTGACCAGCTCGACGGCGATCGGCGCGTCGGCGGCGACGACGAAGAACGTCGCGCCGTAGAGGGTGTCCGGGCGGGTCGTGAAGACCGTAACGTCCTGGGCGGCCTTGCCGCCCTCGGCCTCGATCACGAAGGTGACGTGGGCACCCTCGGATCGGCCGATCCAGTTCTTCTGCATGGCCAGGACACGCTCGGGCCAGTGGCCGCGCAGTTCATCCATGTCATCAAGGAGCCGGTCTGCGTAGTCGGTGATTTTGAAGTACCACTGGTTCAGCGACTTCTTTGTGACCGGAGTGCCGCACCGTTCACAGGCGCCGTTGACGACCTGTTCGTTGGCCAGCACGGTCTGGTCCTTGGGGCACCAGTTGACCGGGGAGTTCTTGCGGTAGGCCAGGCCGCGTTCATAGAAGCGCTTAAAGAGCCACTGGGTCCAGCGGTAATACTCCGGGTCGGAGGTGTGGATCCGACGGGACCAGTCCGCAGAGATGGCGTAGCGCTTGAACGAGGCAGCCTGGGTGTCGATGTTGGCATAGGTCCACTCGCTGGGGTGCGCGTTGCGCTTAATCGCCGCGTTCTCGGCGGGCAGTCCGAAGGAATCCCAGCCAATCGGGTGCAGCACATCGAAGCCCTGCTGTCGGAGGTAACGCGCGACGACGTCGCCCATGGCGAAGGCCTCTGCGTGGCCCATGTGCAGATCCCCGGACGGGTACGGGAACATGTCCAGGACATACCGCCGTTCCTTGGACCCGTCATCGACGGGTGTGAAGACCTTGAGGTCCTCCCAGACCTGCGGCCATTTGGCCTCCATGGCGGCAAAGCTGTAGGCACCCTCGTCAGGCGTCTCCGCTGCGACTGCTGGTGTTCCGGTCTCTGTCTCCGGCTGAACGCTCACTGCTGGCCTCTTCTGTTCTTTCGATCTTGTCAGATCAGGACTGTCCCGCCTGATCCCCTGCTGCGGGCCGGCAAACATCCCGGACACACAAAAGCCCCTCGACACGGAGGGGCGGCCGCGCGGCAATCCGGGTTTTCGACGGAATGCCGGGCGGCTAGCTAAGCAGGAGGATCGCGCGCACAGGACTACTTTAGCGCACCCACAAACCACCCACAGGTAAGTCGCCACGAGCGGCTGAAGTGTGGACGCACTCGAGAGGGAGGCCGCACCCCGCCAGGGTGTGGTGGGCACCGCGATGGGCCCCCTGCTGCGAGGGTCCCGACACGAGCTTGCGAGTGTCAGGGAGCAGCAGGGGACGGGCAGGGCGGGTGCGGCCTCCCTCAACAGAGGCTGGGACTTACTTCACGTCGGCGTCGACCCAGTCCATGGACTTGGTGACGGCCTTCTTCCAGAGGCGCATCTGGCGGTCCCGCTCGGCGTCATCCATCTGCGGCTCCCAGCGCTTGTCCTCGGCCCAGTTGGCCGAGCATTCGCCCAGATCCTTCCAGAACCCCACGGCAAGGCCGGCGGCGTAAGCCGCCCCCAGGGCAGTGGTCTCGACGACTTTGGGCCGGATCACCGGCACCCCCAGGATGTCGGCCTGAAACTGCATCAGGGCGTCGTTGGCCACCATGCCGCCGTCGACCTTCAGCTCCGTCAGCGGCACGCCCGAATCGGCGTTGACCGCATCGAGGACCTCCCGGGTCTGGAACGCCGTGGCCTCCAGCGCAGCTCGGGCGATGTGGTTCTTGTTCACAAAGCGGGTCAGGCCGACGATCGCGCCCCGGGCGTCGGAGCGCCAATACGGAGCAAACAGTCCGGAGAATGCCGGCACAATGTACACCCCGCCGTTGTCCTTGACCGCGGCGGCAAGGGTTTCCACTTCCGGGGCGCTGCTGATCATGCCAAGGTTGTCACGCAGCCACTGGATCAGGGAACCGGTCACGGCGATCGAGCCCTCCAGCGCGTAGTGCGGCGCCGCGTCGCCGAGCTTGTACCCGACAGTTGTCAGCAGCCCGTTCTTGGAGTGGACGATCTCCTCACCGGTGTTGAAGATCAAGAAGCAGCCGGTGCCATAGGTGTTCTTGGCTTCGCCGGCTTCAAACGCCGCCTGCCCGAACGTTGCGGCCTGCTGGTCGCCCAGGATCCCTGCGACCGGAACTTCACGCAGCAGCTGGGACGTGTGCACCGTCCCGTACACCTCGGAGGAAGACTTGATCTCCGGCATCATCGAGGCCGGGACACCGAAGGCGTCCAGAATGTCCTGGTCCCAGGACAAGGTCTCGAGATCCATAAACAGGGTCCGGGACGCGTTGGTCACATCGGTGACATGGACGCCCCCGTCGACGCCGCCGGTCAGGTTCCACAGCACCCAGCAGTCAGTGTTGCCGAACACGAGGTCGCCTGCTTCGGCCTTCTCGCGGGCGCCCTCAACATTGTCCAGGATCCATTTGATTTTGGTGCCGGAGAAGTACGTGGCCAGCGGGAGCCCCACCTTTTCCTTGAAGCGATCCACACCGCCGTCCTTTGCCAGCTCGTCCACGATGGGCTGGGTGCGGGTGTCCTGCCAGACGATGGCGTTGTAAACGGCTTTGCCGGTCGTTTTGTCCCAGACGACGGCGGTCTCACGCTGGTTGGTGATGCCTACGGCAGCGATGTCGTGCCGGGTGAGGTTTGCCTTGGACAGCGCGGTGCCGATGACCTCGCGGGTGTTGTTCCAGATCTCCGCGGGATCGTGTTCCACCCAGCCGGCCTGCGGGAAGATCTGTTCATGTTCGAGCTGGCCGGACGAGACGATGCTGCCGCTGTGGTCGAAGATGATGGCTCGGCTGCTGGTGGTGCCCTGGTCGATTGCGATTACATACTGGTTCATGGTGACGTCCTTGTCTTGGGGTTGGCTGTTGGAGGTGTGCAGCGCGACGGTTAAGCCGCCGCGGTGGCAATGATCGGCACCACTGCGGCCACAATGCCGGCGAGGCCGCCGCCGACGAGCGGTCCGACGACGGGGATCCAGGAATAGCTCCAATCCGAGGATCCCTTGCCCTTGATCGGCAGCAGGGCGTGGGCGATGCGCGGGCCCAGGTCACGGGCGGGGTTGATGGCGTAGCCGGTGGGGCCGCCGAGGGAGACGCCGATGCCGACGACCAGCAGGGCAACGGCCAGCGGGCCAAGCCCGGACGGTGTCCCGCCGAAGGTGAGGATGACGAAGACCAGGACAAAGGTGCCGATGATTTCGGTGACCAGGTTCCAGGTGGTGGAGCGGATGGCGGGGCCGGTGGAGAATACGCCAAGTTTGTTGGCGGGCTCGGGCTCGACATCGAAGTGCTGCTTGTGGGCCAGCCACATCACCACAGCACCCAGGAAGGCTCCCAGGAGTTCACCGCCGAAGTAGGTAAACGTCGAGGCAAAGTCGACCGGAACGCCGGGGGCGTAAGTGCCTTTGCCATTGATCAGCAGGCCGAATGTCACGGCGGGGTTCAGGTGCGCACCTGATTTCACGGCGACGAATACACCGGCGAAGACAGCGATGCCCCATCCCCAGGTGACCATCAGGAATCCGCCGTTATTTCCTTTTGTACCCTTCAGTGCAACGTTTGCCACAACGCCACAGCCCAGCAGGGTCAGCATTGCGGTACCGAAGACTTCGGACAGGAAAACTATTCCAAGAGACATCTTTGACTCCTCTATTTTCTGTTGTCAGCCCCTCGCGGGTTTGAAGGGCTGGTGTGCCGGCGGGGCCGTGGCTCCGCCGGCCGGCCGCTGCGCGGGTCTTCCATTGAACCCCGCAGCCGGTGCGCCCGGACGTCATCCGCCCGGGCGCCGATCTCTATCCGGCGACCACGCTGTGGACGTGGACCCCGTGGAATCGCTTGAGCACCTCCTGAGCGTGGCTGATCTCGGCGGCTTGGGTGGCCGCGTCCCAGCCGAGCGGGCCTGCAAGGATGCCGGCAACCTCGTGCAGAAGTTCGCCGGTCACCAGGCCGCGGAAGGCGAGGGACGTGCGACGGATCAAGACGTCGATCAGGTGCCCGATCTGCTCGTTCCGGGCCATAAACTCCAGTTCACGGACGGAGAGCTCGCGGGTGGAGTGCAGGAGCGGGTCCGGGCCGGCGTCGAGGAAGCTGATGATCTCCCCGGCGCGGGTGCCGTAGCGGGTGAGCAGCCCTGCGGTGCGGTCGGCATCACGGTTGTCCGTCATGTGTGCCTTGATCCAGCGCTGCACGCCATCCTCGCTCTCGGGGAAACCGGCACCGCCGCCGATGGCCAGTTTCGCCGTCGAGATTTTACGGTGCATTCCGAGTTCAGCGAGGACCTTGTCGCTCAGGTGTTCGGCGAGGGCGCGGAAGGTGGTCCATTTTCCGCCCACAAGGCTAAGCACGACTGCGCCGGCACTCCCCGTCCCGGCGGCGCCCCCGGCGCGGCGTTCGATCCGGTAGTCGCGGCTGACGAAGCCCGGCTGGGTGGCGTCGTGCCGGGGCAGCGGACGGACTCCGGAAAACGTGTAGACGATCTGATCCCGGCCCACGGTGATGTCCGGGAAGACATGGCCGATCAGGTCGAAGAAGTAGTCGATCTCTTCCTCGGTGCATACAGCGTCTTCCGCCATGTCCGCGTCGATGTCCGTGGTCCCGACCAGGACGCGGTCCCCCATCGGGTAGATCAATACGATCCGGCCGTCGGTGTGTTCGAAGAAGATCTCGCGTCCGCTGCAGGCGGCGAGCAGTTCCGGGTGGTCCAGCACAATGTGCGAGCCCTTGGTGCCGCCCATAAAGGCAGACGCCTCGCCCATCGCCTGGTTTGTCTGGTCGACCCAGGCGCCGGTGGTGTTGACGATGACGTCGGCGGAGAACTCAAACCGTTCACCGGTGAGTTCGTCTCGAAGTTCCGCGATGCTTCCGGTGCGCCCGGTCCCTGCTGCGTCGCGGACCGCCACCAGCGAGAGGTAGTTGCTGGCGCGGGCATCGCTGGCCCCCGCGGCGCCGGCCTTCTCGCCGTCCTGCAGCACATCCAGCGTGAGTCGCTCCGGGTTGTGCACGGAGGCGTCGAAATACGTCGCCGCATATTTGATTCCCGGGTGCAGGCGGGGCAGCTCGGCAAGAGCCCGCCGGCGGCCGCGGAACTGGTGTCGGGGGACGGTGCCGCCGTCCCGGGAGAAGAAGTCGTACATGCTCAGGCCAAGCTTGATCAGGAAGGCCCCGCGTTCCGTGGGAGCCCCGTGCTGCTTGTGGGTCAGGAACCGCAGCGGCGCGGCGAGGATGCCGGAAAACGTGCTGAAGATGGGGATGGTCGTCTGGAGCGGCTTTACGTAGTGCGGGGCGATGCGCAGCAGCCGGTTGCGTTCCACAACCGATTCCTGGACGAGGCGGAACTCGCCGTTCTCAAGGTAACGGATACCACCGTGGATCATGTGCGATGAGGCACCGCTGGCCCCCTGGCAGTAGTCACCGCGCTCCACAAGTGCCACGTCAACACCCTGCAGGGCGAGGTCCCGGAACGTGCCCACTCCATTTATGCCACCGCCGATGATAAGCACCTGCGCGTGCGGCCGCCTCTGCAGCTTCTGCACCGATGCGCGCTCGCCGGCCGACGCCTGGTTGCGGGCTGAATCCTTCTGTCCCAAGAACTACTCCTTTGGGTTTGGTCCTGTGCGGCGCGCCGTGCGGCGCGGCGCCGTTCATCACTATTCTTTGGAGTAATGGAAAATGGAGTCAAGCACTATGCACAAACGTGCAGAACGGAAGTGGGATGACACCCTCACGAAGCTCCGACGCCCTCCGCGCCGCCCAGTTGTATTACCTTCAGGACCTGACCATGGACGCGATTGCACGCGAGCTGCGCACGTCCCGGTCCACCGTGTCGCGGCTGCTTTCCTCAGCCCGGGAATCGGGGCTGGTGCAAATCCAGATCCGCAGCCCCCTCGACACCGGGCCCGAACTCGAAAGCATGATCCGCGCCGAATACAAGGTGGACGTGCACGTCGTTCCGGTAGTGGACACGCTCAATGAGGCGGAAACGCTGGACCGCGTGGCCATGCAGGCCGCCCGCACGATCGGGCCGCTGGTGGATTCCAACGCCATTATCGGCGTCGCGTGGGGCTCGACCTTGAGCGCTGTGAGCCGGCACTTGACCCGGAAGATCACCCACGACTGCGTGATCGTCCAGCTCAACGGGGCGGGCAACATGCAAACCACTGGTATCACCTATGCCTCCGACATCATGCGCCGCTTTGGCAGCGCCTACGGAGCGCGGGTGGAGCAGTTCCCGGTACCGGCGTTCTTCGACCACGCCGCGACCAAAACGGCCATGTGGAATGAACGAAGCGTGCAACGGATCCTCGAACTTCAGTCCCGCATGAGCATTGCCATTTTCGGCGTGGGCTCTGTCGACGCCGACTATCCCAGCCACGTGTACGCCGGCGGCTACCTCGACGAAGAAGACCTGAACGTCCTGGCCACCTCAGACGTTGTGGGCGATGTTGCCACGGTGTTCTTCCGCGCAGACGGCTCCTCGGACGGGATCATGCTTAACGAGCGTTCCACCGGTCCGGACCTCGCACAGTTGCGCCAGGTCCGCCGGCGGATCTGCGTGGTCTCGGGGGCTTCCAAGATCAACGGCCTGCGCGGCGCCCTTGCCGCCGGCCTGGCGACAGACCTGATTCTGGACGAGGCCAGCGCCCGGCACCTGGTCAGATTCGACGGTTTGGTCTGATCCTGCCGCTTCCCGGGCCGCCCGGACTCCCGTGTCCGGCCCGTCGTGGGCGGTGCAGGCGGCGGAGTCGGTAAAGTCGATGGTATGAAACCCTCACCCCGGCTCAGCCTCAACAACGGTGTACTGATCGACCAGGTGGGTTTTGGACTCTATAAGGTGCCCCCGGAGGACGCCCCCGGACTCGTGACGATGGCGCTCGAAGCCGGCTACCGGCACTTCGATACGGCCGCCATGTACGGCAACGAGACCGGCGTTGGCCGGGGCGTTGGCGCCTTGTCCGGTTTTGTTAGCGGCGATGACGCCCGCGGCGGTTCCGGCGAAGCCTCCCCTTCCTTGTCCCGCGAGGACCTGTTTATCACCACCAAGGTCTGGAACGACGACCACGGCTACGACGCGACGCTGCGTGCCTTCGACACGTCGATGGCCAACCTCGGGCTGGAATACGTTGACCTGTACTTGATCCACTGGCCGTGCGCGGAACGGGGGCTGTATCCGGAGACCTACCGCGCCCTGGAGACGCTGTACCGGGAAGGCCGGGCCCGGGCCATCGGGGTCTCGAACTTTCAGCCGGCCCACCTGGACCGCCTCCTGCAGACGGCGGAAGTCGTCCCGGCCGTCAACCAGGTTGAACTGCACCCCTGGCTCCAGCAGGAGGAACTGCGCAGCCTGCACCGCGAGCTTGGAATCACCACCGAAGCGTGGAGCCCGCTGGGCCGCGGCCAGGTCCTGCAGGATGCGGCTGTCCTTCATCTTGCGGCCCTCCACGGCAGGACCCCGGCGCAGATCATCCTCCGCTGGCATGTCCAGCTTGGCAATATCGCCATCCCGAAGGCGAGCTCGTACGCCCGGATCAGGGAAAACCTCAATGTCTTTGGCTTCAGCCTGGACGACGCCGCCATGGACACCCTTGCCGGACTGGAACGCGGCTTCCGGACCGGCTCGCACCCGGACTCCGTCAATTAGGACTCATCGAATGGTAGACATGGCCACCGAGCCTTCCCCCGGCACTCCCCTGCTCAGCGCCGGGCTTGCGGCGCGCACCCATCCCGCCGAAGTGGTAGTGAACGGCACCAAAGTCGCGTATTGGAGCTACGAGCCGGTAACGGTGACCCCGCAGACCCGCACCATCCTGGTGGTCCATGGCTTTCGCGGCGACCACCATGGACTCCTTAGGGTTGCCGACCAGCTCCCCGAGATGCGGCTTATTATGCCGGACCTCCCCGGATTCGGCAGCTCCGCCGCGTTCACCGATGCCAGGCACAGCGTGGAACGTTACTGCCGCTTCGTCGCCGATTTTATCGCGGCCCTGGCTCTGGGACCGGACACCGTCCTGCTGGGACATTCCTTTGGCTCCATCATCGCGAGCCATTACGTGGCCAGCCACCCCGGCACCGTGGCGGAGCTGATCCTGATCAACCCGATCGCCGCCCCGGCCCTTGAGGGGCCCAAGGCCCTGCTGACCAAACTCGCCGTCCTCTACTACGAAACCGCTGCGCGCCTGCCGCGCCGGCTGGGACAGGGCCTGCTGCGCAGCCAGCTGATTGTCCGGGTCATGAGCGAGACGATGGCGAAAACGCGCGAGAAACATCTCCGACGTTTTGTCCACGCCCAGCACAGCGCCTATTTCTCCGCATTCGCGGACCGTGAGAGCCTGCTGGAAGCTTTTAAGGCATCGGTTGGCAGCAATGTCGCCGAAGTGGCCGCCAGCCTGACGCTTCCCGTGCTGCTGATCGCCGGTGAAAAAGACGAAATTGCGGCGCTACCGGACCAGCACACCTTGCTGGCACGGCTGCCGGACGGCCGCCTGGACGTGATCGCCGGCGTCGGGCACCTGATCCACTACGAAACCCCGGAACCCGCCGCGGCATTCATCCGACGCTTCCTGAAGGACCATTCCGCGTGAAAATCATTATTGATGCCCGGTTCACCCGGCTGGACCACCACGACGGAATCAGCCGTTACGGCGCCAGCCTGATCGCCGCAACGGCAAAAATCGCCGAGGTCTCCATGCTCATCAGCGACGTTCGCCAGCTGGCCCTGCTCCCGGACGTGCCCTATTCCCTGATCAACAGCCCGCTCTCCCCCGCCGAGTTGTTCGTCGCCCGAAAGGTGAACGCACTCGACGCCGACGTGGTGGTGTGCCCGATGCAAACGATGGGCAGCTGGGGCCGGAAGTACCCGCTGGTGCTGACCCTGCACGACCTGATCTACTACGAACACCCCGCTCCCCCGGGCTTCCTGCCCGCACCCGTCCGGGTCCTCTGGCGCCTCTACCACAAGGCCTTTTGGCCGCAGCGCTTCCTGCTTAATCGTGCCGACGTTGTTGCCACCATCAGCGCCACGACGGCGGCACTGATCTCCAAGTACCAGCTGACCCGGCGTCCGGTCCGGATCGTGGGCAACGCCCCGCAGCACGGCCACGCGCCGCGGGATCCAGGGTCAGGGGCAGACAAGACGATCCTGTACATGGGCTCCTTTATGCCTTACAAAAACGTGGAGACCATGATCAGGGGCATGGCGGAGTTGCCGGATATAAGCTTGCACCTGCTCAGCCGAATCACCCCGGAACGCCGGGCGGAACTCGAGGCCCTGGCGCCCGCCGGCACGAGCATCACCTTCCACAACGGCGTGACCGACGCCGAGTATGAGGCCATGCTGGGACGCACTACGGCTTTGATCAGCCTCTCCAAAGCGGAGGGTTACGGGCTGCCCCTGGTGGAAGCGATGTCCCACGGCACACCGGTGATCGCCAGCGACATCCCGATCTTCCGCGAGGTCGGTGGTGACGCTGTCAGCTACGTCCACCCGGATTCACCGCAGGAATTTGCTGCCGCGGTGCGGCAACTGGAGGATGCGGAGCTGTGGAAGGCTCGTTCGCTCCGCTCGGTCGAGCGCGCCGCGGACTTCAGCTGGGACGAATCGGCGCGCCGACTCCTGGACGCGGCCGCGGAGGCCAAGGAGTTGCACGAACGGCCCAGGCCCTAGGACTTCAGCCGCCGGGTCGGTAAGGTCCCGGCATACACGGTGCTGCGGTCACTGCCCGCATCGGGCGCCAAAACGTGAGTGGACGTCCGCTGATTGAGGGATGAAACCAGAGTGATCCCAGCTCGCCAGCAAAGCCATCGGAGTAGATCTGCACTCCTTGTAATCCCGGGAACACGTCGATGCCGGCAGCGGCAGAAGTCACGTCCTGGAGGCTGGCCGCGGTGTCATTTCCGCAAGTCCGCTGTACAAGCGCCGAGGCGGCCGGCACCTCTTGGTCCTTCCCTAGAGCACGTCCACGCCGTCCAGCCGCAGCTGCACCGGGTCGTCCGTGCGTTTGGCGGCCGCGGCGGCCTTAACCGCCCGCAACGCCATGGTGACGTGGGCCGCCTGGCCGTAGGGGATGAACATCAGGGTCCGGACATCATCCCCCGCCGCGCCCCGAACGCTGCCGTGGGCGGGTGCGCCGGTGATCACAAGCGGCGCGGGGCCCGCTGTCCGAAGGGTAATCCCCTGCGCGGCCAGCTGTTGCTCGACGGCCTGGCTGAAGTGCCCGACGGCGGTCCGGCCGCCCGTCAGCGACGCGACCCGAACAGCAGGGGGCAGCTGCAGTTCCTGGCGCAGGGAAAGCTCACGCTCGGCGTAGCCGGCCGGGTCCCAGCGCAGCAGCGCGCCCACACCGGCGGCGTCGTCAGCGGTGATCACCACGAGCCCGCCCTCCCCGGCGGGGCGGACCAGCGCCGCAGCGTTGAACCAGCGCCTGACGGCGTCTTCCCCGGCCCGCAGGTTTTCTCGCCGCAGCAGTGAATCGCCGTCCAGCAGAAGTGCCGCCGCATAGCCTCCGGGCGCGACGGGTTCGGCGCCGACCGTGGCGACTACCAGCGCCTTGGAATCAGGAACGGTTGCCAGCACCCGGTCCCCGGATGAGGTGACCACCGGCTTCCCGGGGAAGGCCCGGCCCAGTTCCTCAGCCGTCCGCAGGGCCCCCGTGGCGCCGCGCCTCAGCCGTGTACCATTGCACGTGCCGCAGCGCCAGTCAGCCGCCGGCGTTGAACACCAGCGGCATTGCGGCACCGCGGAGCTCCCGCTGGCCCCGGCGATGGCCAGCGGCCCGCTGCAGGACGTACAGCGCGCCGGCTCCCGGCAGTTTTCACAGGCCAGCGACGGGGCGTAACCGGCCCTCGCGACCTGGACCAGGACCGGGCCGCGTTCGAGTCCGTCCTTGGCAGCACGCCAGGCCGCGCCGGGCAGCCGTGCGATCCGGGCCAGCGGATCGTGTTCAAGTTCGTAGCTGTCGGCCGTGTTCAGCACACGCGGGACGCTCCGGCGGACAACGGAGCGTCCGGCCTCCACCGACCGGGCCCATCCTGCCTCGACGAGTCGCTGCGTTTCGGTACTCCGGGTATGCGCTGCGAGCAGGCACGCCGCGCCCTCCTGCTCGGCGCGCAGCAGCAGGACTTCGCGGGTATGGGCGTAGGGTGAGCGCTGCTCGATGTGCAGGTCGTCACCGTCGTCCCAGCAGACAACGAGACCCAGGTTGTGCACCGGGGCGTAGGCGGCGGACCTGGTGCCGACAGCAACCCCGGCGGCGCCGCTGAGGATCCGCAGGAAGCTGCGGTAGCGGGGCGTCTGGCCATCGTCCGCCGTGAGCCGGGCGACGTCCCCGGCCGGCAGCAGCTGCAGGAGCGCCGTTTCCGCCCGGTCCAGGTCACGGTAGTCGGGCACCACAACGATGGCCCCGCGGCCGGAGAGGCGGACGGCTGCAACTGCTTCGGCGATCAGCCGGGGCCAGCCGCCGGCACCGTAGCCCTGCAGTGCGCTGAGCACCGCCCGCGGCGACTCGCCTGCGTTCAGGTGCTGCAGGAAGGCCGGTCCGTTGCGGTACCCGGACCAGCGTGAACCTTCCAGACCGCCGGGAAGTGCCGCGCCCGTTCCGCGCCCGGAGGCCTCGTCGGCGAAGACTGAGGGGTCCAGGACCCCCTCGGCGGCGAGCTCCTTCTCCAGTTTCGCCATCCGCGGCGGAACCGCCACGCGGAGTACGTCGCTGACATTGCCGGCGTAGCGGGCCGCAACACGTCCCGCGAGTTCTGCGACGGCGGCCGTTAGCACCGGCACCGGCGAGAGCACTTTGTACAGCGGAACGAGGGGGTGGCCGGCGTCGGATTCGGCTGCCCGGTCCATCAGGTATCCGGCGAGCTCCTGACCGTTGAACTTAACTTTCACCCGGACCCCAGGTTGCGCCGCGGCGTCCAGGGCGGCGGGCACGCTGTAGTCGAAGGGCCGGTCAAGGTGCGGGAGGGAAGATTCCAGCCGCACCCGCGCCACCGGAAGCCGGGCGGCTAGTTCCGGTCCCGGGGACGCCGCTGCCACGGTGGGAAAGCCCTGCAGCAATGAGAGTTGATGGGGTTCATCCGGGGTGGCGTGTTTAATCGGGCCGTTCATTTGTCTCCTCCCTTCAGCAGCGGTTCAGCGCCGGCCCAGCCAGCACTGCATGAAACAAAACAGCCAGGCCGCCGGATTCGGCGGCCTGGCTACAGCTCATCATGGGGCAGCGACATTAATTCACCGTAAGCGATTAGCCGTTGCGGTGACCAGGCTGCACAAGCCGGGCGTCTTACGCGTTGAAGAACGCCTTCAGCGCGTCTACCCGGTCCAGCCGCTCCCACGTGAAGTCGGGATCCTCCCGGCCAAAGTGGCCGTGGGCGGCGGTCTTGGCGTAGATCGGCCGCTTGAGGTCGAGGGCGTCGATGATGGCACGGGGGCGCAGGTCAAAGATTTCCGCGATCGCGGCACTGATCCTGGCCGGATCGACGGTCTCGGTGCCGAAGGTTTCGACATAGGTCCCTACCGGGCGGGCCTGCCCGATCGCGTAGGCGATCTGGATTTCGGCGCGCTTGGCGAGTCCGGCAGCCACCACGTTCTTGGCGACCCAGCGCATGGCGTACGCGGCTGAGCGGTCCACCTTGGACGGGTCCTTGCCGGAGAAGGCGCCGCCGCCGTGGCGTGCCATGCCGCCGTAGGTGTCAACGATGATCTTTCGTCCGGTGAGGCCGGCGTCGCCGACCGGGCCGCCAATAACGAAGGCACCGGCCGGGTTCAGGATGTTCCTGGCCCGGGAGATGTCCAGGTTGGACAGTGCCATGACCGGGTCAACGACGTGGGCCGCGAGATCGGCGCGGAGCTGGTCGAGGCTGGTGCCTTCAGCGTGCTGGCTGGAGATAACCACGGTCTCTACCGATACCGGCCGGTCACCGTCGTAGCCAACGGTGACCTGGGTCTTGCCGTCCGGTCGCAGGTAGCCGAGCTCGCCGCTCTTGCGGACCTCGGTCAGCTTTTCGGAGAGCCGGTGCGCGAGCCAGATCGGGACCGGCATGTAGGAGGGGGTCTCGTCGCTGGCGTAGCCGAACATCAGGCCTTGGTCTCCCGCGCCCTGGAGGTCGTAGTCGTCCTCCTGGCGTCCCTCGCGCGATTCTAGCGAGTTGAAAACGCCACCGGCGATGTCATTGGACTGCTGCCCGATCGAGACGGACACACCGCAGCGGGCACCGTCGAAACCGTTGGCCGAGGAGTCGTAGCCGATGCCCAGGATGGTTTCCCGCACGATCTGCGGGATTTCGACGTAAGCGTCGGTGGTGACCTCGCCGGCGACGTGGACCAGCCCGGTAGTGGCAAGTGTCTCCACGGCAACCCGGGACTCGGGGTCCTTGGACAACAGGGCGTCGAGGATCGCATCGCTGATCTGGTCGCAGATCTTGTCGGGGTGCCCTTCGGTCACCGACTCGGAGGTGAAGAGCCGAAGTGATGCGGGCGTGGGCCCGTGGAAATCAGGGATGTGCAGCGGTAAAGTCACTCAACTACCTTACTGGTTGGAAAACGGACGTCCGGCGGCGTGTGTCCCCTTACGACGGAGACGCAGCTGACACCGGGTTCAAGCGGGCGGAACAACCCGGCTGAGCTCGGCGCTGATGCGCTCTATTACGGCAGCCGCGACGTCGGACTTCGAGCCCGACGCCTCTTGGTGTTCGGAGCCGGAGCGGGAAAGGATGACTACGGAGTTAGTGTCTTCGCCGAAGACTTTGTCCTGGCCCACCTGGTTAACGACGAGCAGGTCGCATGCCTTGCGGCGCAGCTTGGCCGCCGCGTATTCCAGCACGTCCCCGTCCGCATCACCGGTCTCCGCCGCGAAGCCTACGATCAGTTGGCGGCGCAAGGCCGCGTCCCGGACCTCGACGAGTTCGCGCAGGATGTCCGGGTTGCGGACCAGCGAAATGACCGGATCGGCGACGTCGTCGCGCTTTTTGATTTTGGTGTTGGACACATCCGCCGGGCGGAAGTCCGCCACGGCGGCCGCCATGATGATGACGTCGGAGTCAGCGGCCGCGTGCAGGGCCGCCTTGCGGAGCTCCAAGGCAGTCCCGACCCTGATCACGTCGACTCCGGCCGGTGCGGGGACGTCCATGTGCGCGGCCAGCAGCCGGACCTTGGCCCCGGCTTCACGGGCGGCGACGGCCAGTGCCGCACCTTGTTTGCCGGAGGACCGATTGCCGAGGAACCGGACGGGGTCCAGCGGTTCCCGTGTGCCGCCGGCGCTGACAGTAACAGTGAGTCCGGCCAGTGGCCGCAGCGGCGAAGGATCGGCGTCCTCCGCCACTGGAACAGCTGCGGGAGCGGGCGCCCCTGCGAGGGCGAGTGCCGCCTCGAAAATAGCTTCGGGCTCAGGCAGCCGGCCGGGCCCGGAGTCCGATCCGGTGAGCCTTCCGGAGGCAGGCTCCAGCACGGTGATGCCCCGGCTGCGGAGTGTCTCGACATTCGCCTGGGTCGCCGGGTGCTGCCACATCTCGGTGTGCATGGCGGGCGCCATCAGCACCGGAGACCCGCCGGCCATCAGCAGCGTGTTGCTCAGCAGGTCGTTGGCCTGGCCGGCCGCGGCACGGGCCAGCAGGTCGGCGGTGGCGGGGGCCACTACGATCAGTTCGGCCTCGTGTCCGAGCCGGACATGGTTGACGGTGTGAACCTCGTCGAAAACGCTGTTGCGGACCGGATTTCCGGACAGCGCTTCCCACGTGGCGACACCAACAAAGCGGGTCGCGGCTTCCGTGGGGATCACTGTAACGTTATGGCCGGCTTCAGTAAAAAGCCGGAGGAGCGACGCCACCTTGTAGGCGGCTATCCCTCCCCCGACTCCGAGGACTATGCGCACGTGTGCTCCGCCTGCGTAATTACTCTGCAGGTTCGATCGGAGTGGAGACGAGCTTGCCTTCATTGATCTCGCGCAGCGCGATGGAAAGCGACTTCTCGTTCAGCTTGGTGTCGACCAGCGGGCCGACGTACTCGAACAGGCCCTCGTGCAGCTGCGCGTAGTACGCGTTGATCTGGCGTGCGCGCTTGGCGCCGAAAATTACCAGTCCATACTTCGAGTCGGCGGCCTTCAGCAGCTCGTCGATCGGCGGGTTGATGATGCCTTCAAGGTTCGTGGACACGAATTCTCCAAATTCTAACGGGCCGATACGTCCCGGCGCCTAGCGTGGGTTCGGGGTCAGCCCCATGAGTGAAACAAGCTCGTCCGCTGCCCGTCGAACGTCATCATTGATGACGGTGTGGTGAAACTCCGGTTCAGCGGCAAGTTCTAGTTTAGCGGTTTCAAGCCGTCGCTGCTGTTCCTCCGCCGTTTCCGTGCCGCGGCCGACCAGGCGGCGGACCATTTCATCCCAGCTAGGTGGCGCCAGGAAGACAAACTGGGCATCCGGCACGGCCTGTTTGACCTGGCGCGCACCCTGCAGGTCGATCTCCAGGAGCACCGAACGGCCATCGGCGATGGCGGCGTCTACCGTGCTGCGCAGGGTGCCGTAGCGGTTCCGCCCATGGACCACCGCCCACTCGAGGAGGTCCCCGTTCTCGACCAGGACGTCAAATTCCTCGGCCGATTTGAAGAAGTAGTGGACGCCGTCGACTTCGCCGGGCCGCGCCGGACGTGTGGTCGCCGAAACGGAAAGCCAGACGCCGGGATAGTTGTCCCGGATATAGGTGGACACGGTGCCTTTGCCAACAGCCGTCGGGCCAGCGAGGACTGTCAGTCCCGGTTTCTTGCTCACATATTCCTTTGATCCGGTTGGGAGTCAGCCCGGCGGTCCGGGCTGCTTGTTGTCTATAAAATCTACCAGCGCCCGGCGCTGGTGAGTTCCCAAACCGCGGACCCGGCGGGATGCCGCGATGCCCAGTTGTGCCATAATCGCCGCGGCACGCACCGGTCCGATGCCGGGGAGGGCTTCAAGCAGCTCGACGATCCGCATTCTGGCGATCGCGTCATTGCTCTCGCCTTCGCCCAGCAATTGCGCGATTGTCAGCTGTCCCGATTTCAGCCGGTCCTTGGCCGCGGCCCGGGTTGTCCTGGCCGCGGCGGCCTTCCCGAGGGCGTCGGCACGCTCCTGCGCAGTGAGAGGTCGCAAACCCAATGAATGCCTCCCTGCCTTGTCGGACGGACCGCTTCGACTGCCCGCCCGGACGGACCGCACGCACCACCGTGCGGTGCCGCGAACTTCCCCTGAACCTACCGTCTTGGCGAGGCAGAAATCAATGGACAAGTTTCGCAGCACTGCCCGGTGTCGCTGCCGCAGCGGACCGCGGCCGGCATGTGCCGCAGACGGCCCGCAGAGCGGTCCGCACAGCGGCCGGTTCCGTCCGCTGTGCACGCGGTCGCGCTCAGGCTGCGCGCAGCTCCCCGAGCGTGCGACGGACCGCTGCCTGGAGGTCTTTGATCCGCGGGCCGGCGGAGAGAATATCCCGGCTGGACGTAGCCAGGACCTGGCCGTAGGCGCCGCCGAAGGTCCGGCGCAAATCCGCCGCCGTCGCGCCTTGTGCCCCCAGCCCCGGGGCCAGGATCGGACCACGGACGACGGCGAGATCCAGGTCCAGGTCCAGCAGCGCGGAGCCGACGGTCGCGCCCACAACGAGGCCTACCGAACCCAACTCCCCCGGATACCGACGGTTCTCCGCGGCAGCCGCCCGCACGATCCGGCGGGCAACGGAGTCGGCGCCCCCCACGTGCTGGACCGAGGCACCCTCCGGATTGGACGTCAGTGCCAGGACGAACACACCGCGCCCGGTGTGCGCCGCAAGCTCCAGGGCCGGACGGAGCGACTCGAAGCCCAGGTAGGGGCTCAGCGTGACCGAATCGGCGGCCAGGGCGGAACCGTCCCGCAGCCAGGCGTCCGCGTACGCGGCCATGGTGGAGCCGATGTCGCCGCGTTTCGCGTCGGCAATTGTCAGCACCCCGGCCTGCGCCGCCGCGGCGAGAGTGCGTTCCAGCACAGCCATGCCGGCCGAGCCGTGCCGCTCGTACAGCGCCACTTGCGGTTTAACCGCGGCAGCGAGGGCAGACACGGCCTCCAGGACGGTGAGCGAGAAGCTTTCGAGCCCGGCGGCGTCGTCGTTCAGTCCCCACTGCTGCAGCAGCGCCGGGTGCGGATCGATCCCAACGCACAATGGCCCGCGCTCCGCCATGGCCCGGCCCAACCGGGAACCGAAGGACTCCCGGGCCGCCGGGTCAGCGGCGGTGGCCTCAGGCATGCGAGTTCGCCTCCTGGGACATCCGCTCCTGTGAGAGCGCCAGTGCCGCGGCGTGCTCCTGCAGGCTCGTAACGGACCATTCGTAGGTACGAAGCGCCTCGATGGCCTGGACGGCGGCGTTGAACTCCGCCACCGTCGTGATGCACGGGATGCCGATCGACGTCGCGGCGGCGCGCAGTTCGTAGCCGTCGCTGCGGGCTTCGCCGCCGGAGGGGGTGTTGAAGACCATGTCGATCTCACCGGCGATGATGAGGTCCGCGATGGTGCCTTCGCCGTCGGCACTGGAGCCCTCGGCGACCTTTCGGACCGGGGTGGCCTGGATACCGTTGCGGCGCAGCACATCAGCGGTACCGCCGGTGGAGACGATCTCGAAGCCAAGGTCGGAAAGCCGCTTGACGCCCATGATGACGGAGCGCTTGTCCCGGTTCGCGACCGAGACGAAGATCTTGCCCTCGGTGGGCAGCGCGTTGTTGGCGGCTGCCTGGCTCTTGGCGAAGGCGGTGTCAAAGTGCTTGTCGATCCCCATCACCTCACCGGTTGAGCGCATTTCCGGCCCGAGCAGGGAGTCCACTACCTTCCCCTCCGGGGTGCGGAAGCGGCTGAACGGCAGCACGGCTTCCTTGACCGACACCGGCGCGTCCAGCGGCAGCGTGGAGCCGTCCCCGGTTTCCGGCAGCATTTTGTAAGCGGTGCGGAGCTGGTTGATGGTGACGCCGGTGCCGATCAGGGCAGCCGCCTTCGCCATCTGCACACCGGTGGCCTTGGAGACGAACGGGACGGTGCGGGAAGCCCGAGGGTTGGCTTCCAGGACGTAGAGCACGTCGGAGGCAAGGGCGAACTGGATGTTGATGAGGCCGCGGACACCTACACCTTCGGCGATGGCCAGGGTGGCGGTGCGGACGCGTTCGAGCACGTTGTTGCCCAAGGTGATCGGCGGCAGCACGCAGGCGGAGTCGCCGGAGTGGATGCCGGCTTCCTCAATGTGCTCCATGATGCCGCCAAGGTACATCTCGGTGCCGTCATAGAGGGCGTCGACGTCGATTTCGACGGCGTCCTCGAGGAACCTGTCGATCAGCACCGGGTGGTCCGGGGTGATCTCAGTGGCGTTGGCGATGTAGCGGGAGAGGTTGGGCTCGTCGTAGACGATCTCCATGCCGCGGCCACCGAGTACGTAGGACGGCCGGACCAGGACCGGGTAGCCGATCTCGTCAGCGATCTTTTTGGCGTCGTCGAAAGACACAGCGGTGCCGTTCTTGGGCGAGATGAGTCCGGCCTTGTCCAGCACGCGGGAGAAGGCGCCGCGGTGCTCGGCGAGGTCGATCGCTTCCGGGGAGGTACCCAGGATCGGCACGCCGGCATCGGCGAGCTGCTGGGCGAGCTTGAGCGGGGTCTGTCCGCCGAGCTGGACGAACACGCCCAGCACGCCGCCGGTGCGTTCCTCGGCCGCGATGACTTCCAGGACGTCCTCAAGCGTCAGCGGCTCGAAGTACAGCCGGGTGGAGACGTCGTAGTCGGTGGAGACGGTCTCGGGGTTGCAGTTGACCATCACTGTTTCGTAGCCGGCCTTGCGGAGCGCCATGGAGGCATGGACGCAGGAATAGTCAAACTCAATTCCCTGCCCGATCCGGTTCGGCCCGGAGCCGAGGATGATGATGGACGGCTTGGCGTGCAGCGCGATCTCGTCCTCCTCGTCGTAGGAGGAGTAATGGTAGGGGGTGTACGCGGCGAACTCGGCGGCGCAGGTGTCCACGGTCTTGTAGACGGGGCGGATGCCGAGGGCCTGGCGGACGCCGCGGACGACGTCCTCGGAGTTGTGCGTCAGGGCACCAATCTGTTCGTCGGAGAAGCCGTGGCGCTTGGCCCGGGTCAGCATCTCCGGGGTCAGTGCGGCGGCCTTGCGGATTTCAACCGAGATCTCATTCAGCAGCTGGAGCTGGTCCAGGTACCAGGGGTCGATCTTCGTCGCTTCGAAAAGCTGCTCCACGGTGGCCCCGCCGAGCATGGCACGCTGGACCTGGTGCAGGCGCTCGGTGGTGGGACGCTTGGATTTTTCGATCAGTTCCGGGACTTCCCATTCCGGAACGTGGCTGAAGTCCAGCTGCGAGCCCTTCTGCTCGAGGGAACGCAACGCCTTCTGCAGGGCCTCGGTGAAGTTGCGGCCCATCGCCATGGCCTCGCCGACCGATTTCATGGTGGTGGTCAGCGTGGGGTCAGCGGCCGGGAACTTCTCAAAAGCAAAGCGCGGGACCTTCACGACGACGTAGTCCAGCGTCGGTTCGAAGGACGCCGGGGTCTTCTGTGTGATGTCGTTTGGGATCTCGTCCAGGGTGTAACCGAGCGAGAGCTTGGTGGCGATCTTTGCGATCGCGAAGCCGGTGGCCTTGGAGGCCAGGGCGGAGGACCGGGAGACCCGCGGGTTCATTTCAATCACGACGACGCGGCCGGTGTCCGGCTCGACGGCGAACTGGATGTTGCAGCCGCCGGTGTCGACGCCGACTTCGCGGATGACGGCGATGGAAATGTCGCGCAGCCGCTGGTATTCGCGGTCCGTCAGTGTCAGCGCGGGGGCGACGGTGATCGAGTCCCCGGTGTGTACCCCGACCGGGTCGAAGTTCTCGATCGAGCAGACGACCACAACGTTGTCGTTCTTGTCGCGCATCATCTCAAGCTCGTACTCCTTCCAGCCGAGGATGCTCTCTTCGAGCAGCACCTCACTGGTGGGGCTGTACTGCAGTCCCTGGCCAACGATCCGGCGGAGGTCCTTCTCGTCGTAGGCCAGGCCGGAGCCGAGGCCGCCCATGGTGAAGGAGGGCCGGACCACCATCGGGTAGCCGAGGTCCTCGGCGGCGGTCAGTGCCTCAGCAAGGGAGTGGATGATGTGGCTGCGGGCCGATTCGGCGCCGCAGCGTTCCACCACACCCTTGAACTTTTCGCGGTCCTCGCCGAGCTCGATCGCGGCGATGTTGGCGCCGATCAGTTCGACGTTGTATTTCTCCAGGACGCCGTTTTTGTCCAGCGCGATGGCGGTGTTCAGTGCGGTCTGGCCGCCAAGGGTGGGCAGGATCGCGTCAGGGCGTTCCTTGGCGATGATCTTCTCGACCACTTCGGGGGTGATCGGCTCGATGTACGTGGCGTCGGCAAACTCGGGGTCGGTCATGATGGTGGCCGGGTTGGAGTTGACGAGGATGACGCGCAGGCCCTCCTCCTTGAGGACGCGCAGGGCCTGGGTGCCGGAGTAGTCGAATTCGGCGGCCTGGCCGATCACGATCGGGCCGGAGCCGATGACCAGGACGCTCTTAAGGTCAGTTCTCTTAGGCATTACTTCGTGTCCTCAGTCTTGGAGTCGGTGGCAGTCTTTGTAGCGGAAGCAGTGTCCGCCATCAGCTCGATGAAGCGGTCAAAGAGGTAGGCGGCGTCGTGCGGTCCGGCGGCTGCCTCGGGGTGGTACTGGACCGAGAAGGCCGGGATGTCGAGGCAGGACAGCCCCTCCACAACCTCATCATTCAAGCTGATGTGGCTGACTTCGACCCGGCCAAAGCGCTCCTCCGGGGCCTGCGTGGCCCCGTCGAGCGGGGCGTCGACGGCGAAGCCGTGGTTCTGCGAGGTGATTTCCACCTTGCCGGTGCGGCGGTCCAGGACCGGCTGGTTGATGCCGCGGTGGCCGTAGCGCAGCTTGTAGGTGCCGAATCCCAGGGCACGGCCCAGGATCTGGTTGCCAAAGCAGATGCCGAAGTACGGGATCTTCTCGTCCAGGACGGAGCGGAGCAGCTTGACTTGGTTGTCGGCGGTAGCGGGATCGCCCGGTCCGTTGGACATAAAGAAGCCGTCGGGGTTGACCGCCTGGACATCGGCCAGGGTGGCGGTGGCCGGCAGCACATGCACCCGGACGCCGCGTTCGGCGAAGCGGACGGGAGTCATCCTTTTGATGCCGAGGTCGATCGCGGCGATGCTGAAGACGGGTTCGCCGTCCCAGCCCCAGTCCTTGGGTTCCACGGTGTAGGCCTCATCAACGCTGACTTCCTCGGCCAGGCGTGAGCCCTCCATCGGGGCACTGGCCAGGACCGCCTCGACCAGCTCCCGGTCCGCCGCGCGGGCGGCGTCGCCGGAAAAGATTCCGGCCCGCATGGTCTTGTGTTCGCGGAGGTGGCGTGTGATGGCGCGGGTGTCCACGCCCTGGATGCCGACGATTCCCTGTTCGGCCAATTCAGCATCGAGGCTGCGTTCGGAGCGCCAGTTGGAGGGCCGCCGGGCGGCGTCGCGGACGATGTAGCCGGCCACCCAGATGCGCCGGGACTCTGCGTCTTCCTTGTTCACCCCGGTGTTGCCGATGTGCGGGGCGGTCTGGACTACCAGCTGGCGGGCGTAGGAGGGGTCCGTGATGGTCTCCTGGTAGCCGGTCATTCCGGTCGCGAAGACGGCTTCGCCGAGCGCGGTTCCGGTGGCGCCGTAGCTGGTACCGCGGAATATCCGGCCGTCCTCCAGGACGAACACGGCGGGGGCGGGTGCAGTTGTTGTCGCTGCAGTTGTTGTCACGTCTGAAACTTCGTTGGATTCCGTCACGTCGTTACTTTCCACTATCGGCATTGGCCTGGGGGGCCGCGGGGATCAAATCATGCAGTGCTTTGAGGAGGATGTTTTTGTCGTCGGCGCGTCGGGTGCGGAACCCGGAATCGAGTTCGCGGCTGCCGAGCATCCAGCTGATTATCAGCAGCCCGTCCTTTTCGACGAATTTTCCGGCCATCCCGCTTTCCTGCCGCACGCCGGTGAGGCTGCCCGCGGGGATAAAGACCGGGCCGGCGCCGGCGCGGTCGAACAGCACCCCTTCGGGGTGGACGCTGAGTTCGGCGTTCGTCCGGATCCCCAGCTGATGCACGGCGATCCGGTCCAGCCAGTCGCCGGCGGTGGTGGTGGTCACGTACTGGCCGGCGGCGGCGGCCAGCGATGCGCCGAGAGCGGCGGGGACCGGCGGGAGGGGGTCGACGTCGGCCTGGCGGCGGAGTCGGTTCCGCCAGCCGAACCACATCAGCACCAGCACCGCTGCCGCGAGGGCGAGCATCAAAAGTCCGGGGAGCAACCTGTCCATCAGGGACGGCCCGCCGATGCGGTGCCAGCGGGCTCTGCCGGCCACCGGTAGGGGGTATTGAGCTGGCCGTCCAGGACTGTGGGGTGGCCCTTGAAGAACGTCGCCACCACTTTGCCGGGAAGCTCCCGGCCGGCAAACGGTGAGTTGCGGCCCATGGTGGCCATCTTAGAAGGGTCCACGGTCCAGCGCGCAGCCGGGTCCACGAGTGTGACGTTGGCGGGTTCGCCGGCCTCCAGCGGACGGCCCTGGTCGCCAAGGCGGCCGATTGCCGCCGGGGCGCTGGAGGTGACGCGCGCGAAGTCGGCCCAGCCCATCAGCCCGGTTTCGATCATGGTGTGCTGGACAACGGACAGCGCGGTTTCCAGCCCGGTCATGCCCATGGCCGCCTGCGCCCATTCACACTCCTTGTGTTCGCTGGGGTGCGGGGCGTGGTCGGTGCCCACAACGTCGATCGTGCCGTCGGCGAGAGCGGCGCGCAGGGCCTGGACATCGGCGCCGGTGCGCAGCGGCGGGTTGACCTTGTAGACCGGGTCGTAGCTGCGCGCTAGCTCATCGGTGAGCCAGAGGTGGTGCGGGGTGACTTCGGCCGTGACGTTCACGCCGCGGGATTTGGCCCAGCGGATGATCTCTACGGAACCTGCGGTGGAGACGTGGCAGACGTGCAGCCTGGAGCCGACGTGCTGGGCCAGGAGGACGTCGCGGGCAATGATGCTTTCCTCGGCGACGGCGGGCCAGCCGGTGAGGCCGAGGACGGCGGAGACCTCCCCTTCGTTCATCTGGGCCCCGGCGGTGAGACGGGGTTCCTGTGCGTGCTGGGCCACGACGCCGTCGAACGCTTTGACGTATTCCAGCGCACGGCGCATCAGGACGGGGTCGTGGACACACACGCCGTCATCGGAGAAGACCCGGACGCGGGCCCGGGAGTCCGCCATCGCACCGAGCTCGGCCAGCTGCTCCCCCGCCAGGCCCACGGTGACGGCGCCCACCGGGCGGACGTCCACCCAGCCGGCGGTGCGGCCGAGGGTGAGGACCTGTTCGACGACGCCGGCAGTATCGGCCACCGGGGTGCTGTTGGCCATCGCGTGCACCGCCGTGTAGCCGCCCAGGGCCGCGGCGCGGGTGCCGGTTTCGACCGTTTCGGCGTCTTCGCGGCCGGGTTCACGCAAGTGCGTGTGGATATCCACCATGCCGGGCAGGGCCACCAGGCCGGCCGCGTTGATGACGGTCGCCCCGTCCGCTGGGAGGTTGTGCCCGCGGGCGGCAATGATTCCGTCCCGGATCAGCAGGTCTTCGGGGGCTCCGCCGAGGATGGCGGCGCCGCGGATCAGGTAGGCGCCCGCTCCGGGGTCCTGGGGTTGTGCTGCCATTAGTGGCTCTCCTTGGGGGCGGGGGTGGAGGTGTTCTCTGCGGGGCGGATGGTGCTGGTGTGGCCTGCCGGTTCGCGGTTGTCACCTGAGAGCAGCAGATAGAGGGCTGCCATGCGGATGGACACACCGTTGCGGACCTGAGCCAGCACCGTGGAGCGGGGCGAGTCGGCCGCGGCGGAAGAGATTTCCAGCCCGCGGTTCATCGGCCCGGGGTGCATGATGATGGTGTCTTTCAGGCCCAGATGGTCGAGGGCCTGGAGGCGGTTGTCATCAAAGCCCCAGCGCCGCGAATATTCGCGGGTGCTCGGGAAGAACGACGCGTTCATCCGCTCGCCCTGGACCCGCAGCATCATCACGGCGTCAACGCCGCCGGCAAGCGTCTCGTCAAGGTCGTAGCTGACGCTGCAGGGCCATTTTTCGACGCCGATCGGCAGCAGCGTCGGCGGGGCAACCAGGGTGACCTCGGCGCCGAGGGTGCGCAGCAACCAGACGTTGGAACGCGCCACCCGGGAGTGCAGCACGTCGCCGGCAATCGCTACCCGCATGCCGGCGAGGTCCGCACCCGCGGACGGGGTTCCGGCCAGCCGTGACCAGTGCCGGCGCATGGTGAAGGCGTCCAGCAGCGCCTGGGTGGGGTGTTCGTGGGTGCCGTCGCCGGCGTTGATTACGGCGGCGTCGATCCAGTCGGTGGCGGCGAGGCGGTGCGGGGCACCGGAGGCCCAGTGCCGGATAACGACGGCGTCGGCGCCCATCGCAGCGAGTGTCTGGGCGGTGTCCTTGAGGGATTCGCCTTTGGAGACGGAGGAACCCTTCGCAGCGAAGTTGATGACGTCGGCGGAGAGCCGTTTGGCGGCGGCCTCGAAGGAGATCCGGGTGCGCGTTGAGTCCTCGAAGAACAGGTTCACGACGGTCCGGCCGCGCAGGGTGGGAAGCTTTTTCACCTCACGCTCCCCCACCGCGGCCATTTCCTCGGCGGTGTCGAGGATCCGGACCGCGTTGGACAGGCTCAGGTCCTCGGTGGAGAGCAGGTGCTTCATGCGGCGGCCTCGATAACCACTTCGTTGACCGGTACGCCGTCGACCGAGTCGGTCTCCGCCAGCCGGACCCGGACCTTTTCGGAAGAGGACGTGGGGAGGTTTTTGCCCACATGGTCCGCGCGGATGGGCAACTCCCGGTGGCCGCGGTCAATCAGCACTGCAAGGCGCACGATCCGTGGCCGGCCCAGGTCGATGATCGCGTCGAGGGCCGCCCGGATGGTCCGGCCGGAGTACAGGACGTCGTCGATCAGGACAACTACCTTGTTGTCGATGCCGGTGCGGGGAAGCTGGGTGGGGTACGGCGGCCGCAGTCCCTGGTGGGAGAGATCGTCGCGGAACATTGTCACATCCAGCTGGCCGACAATCGCCGCGGGGTCCACGGTCGGATCTGCGGCGGCAATCTTGGCGGCGAGCCGGACGGCGAGCGGGTAGCCCCGGCGCGGGATGCCCAGCAGGACCAGATCCTGGGAGCCTTTGTTGGACTCGAGAATTTCATGGGCGATACGAGTGAGTGCACGGTCTATATCCGCCTGGCTCAGCACTACGCGGGCGAGTGCAGCCTTGGCCGGAACCGGTGCTTCTGGAACAGAAGTCAACGCTCGTCTCCCCTTTCCCCGCCTCACGGGACGGAATTAAAAAAGGATGGTTTGCGCTCCTAAATTACCACAGCACCCCGACGGCGCCGACGCCGGGGGCCTGCGATTCAGCTCACACGCACATGGGCTCGAGTCCATAAGAACAAATGATCCACCGCCGGAG
This sequence comes from Arthrobacter sp. AL05, assembly GCF_029960715.1. Lineage (NCBI taxonomy): Bacteria > Bacillati > Actinomycetota > Actinomycetes > Micrococcales > Micrococcaceae > Arthrobacter > Arthrobacter sp. AL05. The sequence continues at coordinate 54,045 of NZ_JASBRC010000013.1, read as the reverse complement.
CACCACCGCTCCGGCGGACTCCCGGGCGGTCCGCGGCCGCGGCCCCGGCAGGCCAATCCGACGTGGCTCGGACATGCCCGGCCGGAGTATTACCGGCCGGCCCCGGCAGCGGATCCTCAGGGGCTGCGATGCGCCCGTACACCACCTCGACGGGCACCATCAACCCGCCGAGACTGCCCCCTCCCGGACGCCGTCGCCGGCTGCCTGGAGAACACCAAAGAACCCCGCCCGGGATGATCCGGACGGGGTTATTGTGAGCTTCGGGGTCAGGCGAGCAGCGAAGGCTTCAGCTGCTGCAGCCGGCCCAGCAGGCCGTTGATAAACGACGGCGACTCGTCGGTGGAGAGGGTCTTGGCCAGGGCCACGGCCTCGCTGACGGCAACGCCGTCGGGCACGTCGTCGTTGTACAGCAGCTCCCAGGTGCCGATCCGCAGGATGATGCGGTCCACGGACGGCATACGTTCCAGCGTCCACCCCTGCGAATAGGTTTCCAGGAATTCGTCGATCGCAGCCTGGTGGGAGACCACACCCTCGACGATTTCGAGGGTGTACGGGTTAACGATCTGGTCCGTCTGCTCCCGCCGGGACTTCAGCACATCGAACGCTGACACGGAACGTTGTTCCGCCTCAAAGAGCACATCCAGGGCCCGGTTGCGGGCCTTACCGCGGGCACTCACTAGTCGTTAACCCGCCCGAGGTAGTTTCCGTCACGGGTATCAACTTTGACCTTGGTGTTGTTCTCGACGAACAACGGCACCTGGATCTCGTAGCCGGTCTCAAGGGTGGCGGGCTTGGTGCCGGCCGAGGAGCGGTCGCCCTGAAGGCCCGGTTCCGTGTAGGTGATTTCCAGTACCACGCTGGGCGGCAGCTCGATGTACAGCGGGTTGCCCTCATGGATGGCAATGCTGACCTTCTGGTTCTCGAGCATAAAGTTGGTGGCGTCCCCGACGGTTGCCCCCGAAACGGTGAGCTGGTCGAAATCGGCCGTGTCCATAAACACGAAGTCCGCGCCGTCCTGGTACAGGTACTGGTAGTCACGGCGGTCTACCGTTGCGGTCTCGATCTTCAGTCCGGCGTTGAAGGTCTTGTCCACGACCTTGCCGGACATCACGTTGCGCATCTTTGTGCGGACGAACGCGCCACCCTTACCGGGTTTGACGTGCTGGAACTCGATGATGTTCCAGAGCTGGCCCTCAAGTTTGAGGACGGTTCCGTTCTTGATGTCGTTAGTGGTTGCCACTGTATCCTCTGGTTTCTCTTCTGACGGCTTCTAGCTGCCAGCCGGTTATGCCAGGCAAGCATGCCAAATGGCCCGCCAGCGCGTATTTATCAAAAATCCAAAAACCATTCTACCGGTTTTGTCTGCCCGCTGCCGGACGGGTGCGGCCGGAAGCTGCACGCAGGCCCGCGCGGACCCGCGTCAAGAGTCGAGATCCAGCACGTACCGGGCGCGTTGCAGAGCCACCGTGGAGGCGTAGATCAGTGCCGCGTCGGCAGACCCGGCCACACGCAGGTCCAGCGCTTTGGCGAAGCTTTCGACGGCGGCGCCGACGTTGCCGCTGGCAAAGTGGGACCGTCCGAGGTGCTGGCGGATGACCGCCTCGTCCGGTGTGCCGCGGGTCTCCGCCAGCAGCTGATCAAACAGCTCAACGGCCCGGTCAAGCCGGTTGGAAACCCGCAGTACGTCGGCTTCGAAGATGCGCAGGCGCAACGAGCCAGGGTCACTGTAGCGGGCTTCGGCGAGCAACTCTGCAGCCTCGGCCGGGTGCCCTTCGACCAGACGCACAAAGATCAGGTCCCCCGGGTCCGTCGATGCTGCAAGCGCTTCGGCGACGGCATCCTCATTGACGATTTGCGGGACCAGGCTGTCCGGGTTGATCTTGATCCCGGGGAACCCTGCAGCGGGCCAGTCGCTGGTACCGCCTGGGAGGAATGCCATCAGGAGGCAATCTCCTGGTACGCGGCGAACAGCAGCGAGGTGTCCGGGACGTCGAGGATACCGGGGCGTGCTACGCCGTCGAGCACCACAAAGCGCAGCAGGTCACCGCGGGACTTTTTGTCCCGCCGCATTCCGTCGAGCAGCGCCTGCCAGCGGTCGCGCCGGTAGGTCACGGGCAGACCGAGGCTTTCCAGGATGCTGCGGTGCCGGTCGGCGCTGGCGTCGCTGAGGCGCCCCACGCTGCGGGCCAGTTCCGCAGCGAACATCATCCCGACCGAGACGGCGGCGCCGTGGCGCCAGGAGTAGCGTTCGGCGAGCTCGATCGCGTGGCCCAGGGTGTGGCCGTAGTTGAGGATTTCGCGCTGGCCGGTTTCTTTGAGGTCCGCGGAGACGACCGTGGCCTTCACCGTGACGGCGCGTTCAATCAGTTCCCGCAACGCGTCACCGCGGGGCTCGGTGACTGCCGCGGGGTCTTTCTCGATCAGTTCGAGGATGGCCGGGTCCGCGATGAAGCCGCATTTGATGACCTCGGCCAGGCCGGAAATAATCTCGTTTTTCGGCAGTGTGTCCAGGGTATCGAGATCCGCGAGAACAGCGGCCGGCGGGTGGAAGGCACCAACGAGGTTCTTGCCTTCGGCGGTGTTGATGCCGGTTTTGCCGCCGACGGCCGCGTCGACCATACCGAGCAGGCTCGTGGGCATGTGGATGACTTTGACACCGCGAAGCCAGGTCGCGGCGACAAAGCCGGCAAGGTCGGTCACGGCCCCGCCGCCAACAGCAACGACGGCATCCGATCGGGTGAAGTCGTTCTGGCCCAGCACCTGCCAGCAGAAAGAGGCCACCTCGATGTGTTTGCCTTCTTCAGCATCGGGAATTTCGGCGGTGAGTGCCGTGAAGCCCGCCGACGAGAGCTCTTCCCTGACGGTGTCACCGGTGAGGCGCAGGGCGCGCGGGTGGATAACAAGGACCCGTTTGACCCGTTCCCCCAGCAGTCCGGGCAGGCTGGCCAGCAGGCCGCGGCCCACCACGACGTCGTAGTTCTCACCGGGCGTCTGCCCGGTGACCTTGATGACGGTTGATTCGGTGTTCACTTTTCAACTTCCTTTGTCGCCGCTGGTGCGGGTACACCAGCGGTTCCCGCCGCGCCATACGCGCGCAGCGCATCTTCAAGCCGGTGTGCGATGTCCGCAACGGTTCCGTTGCGCACATCGAAGACCAGGTCAGCCAGCCGTTCGTAGACCGGCCGGCGGGTGGCGAACAATGCCTTCCAGCGTTCCATGGCATCTCCGGCCAGTAAGGGCCGGCCGGAATTCCTGGCGATCCGGTCAACCACTGTGCCGGCGTCACACTCGAGGTAGACCACTGTGCAGTGCCCCAGCAGTTGCTGGGTACCGGAGTCCAGGACTGCCCCGCCGCCAAGCGAGACTACCGTATTCCTGCCTTGCGCGTCTTCCAGGGCCCGGGCGACGGCCCTGGCTTCCAGTTCGCGGAACACATGCTCGCCGCGGCTGGCGAAGATCTCTGCGATGGAGCCGTGGTTGGCAACGATTGTGACGTCAGTGTCCACAAACGTGGCCCCCAACTGCTGGGCGAGCTGGTATCCGATGGCTGATTTGCCGACTGCCATCGGCCCGATCAAGACGATGGGCCGGGCAGCATTCCTGGCCGGCCCTGCCGGCATTTCGGCCGGCACTATCGGCCGATCGAGTCCAGGGACGCCGGAATGTTGTCCAGGTAACCCTTGATGTTTCGGGCGGTTTCCTGCACGGAGTCGCCGCCGAACTTTTCCACAACCGCCTCGGCCAGGACAAGCGCGACCATGGCTTCGGCGACGACGCCCGCTGCGGGAACCGCACAGACGTCGGAGCGCTGGTGATGGGCCCTGGCGGCCTCGCCAGTACTCACATCGACGGTCCTGAGGGCTCGGGGCACCGTGGCGATGGGCTTCATCGCGGCGCGCACCCGCAGCACGTCGCCGATGCTCATTCCGCCTTCAATGCCGCCGGCGCGGTTTGAGGTGCGCACGATCCTGCCGTCGGCGTCCTTAACAATCTCGTCGTGGGCAGCCGAGCCGCGGCGTGACGCGGTGAGGAAGCCGTCACCGACTTCAACGCCCTTGATGGCCTGGATGCCCATCAGGGCTGCCGCCAGCCGTGAATCGAGGCGGCGGTCCCAATGGACGTAGCTGCCAAGTCCCGGCGGAAGCCCGTAAGCGAGGACCTCGACGATACCGCCGAGCGTTTCGCCTTCCTTGTGCGCGATGTCGACCTCGGCGACCATGGCGTCGGAGGTTTCGCGGTCGAAGCAGCGCAGCGGATCGGCGTCGAGTGCCAGCACGTTCTCCGGGACCGGGAGCGGCCGCCCTTCCGGCACGGCCGTCGTGGCGATCGACACGGTGTGGGAGACAAGTTCGATGCCGAGCTGCTTGAGGAATCCGGAGGCGACGGCGCCCAGGGCGACGCGCGTAGCCGTTTCGCGGGCACTGGCGCGCTCCAGCACGGGCCGCGCCTCGTCAAAGCCGTACTTCTGCATACCGGTGAAGTCCGCGTGCCCGGGCCGCGGACGGGTCAGCGGCGCATTGCGGGCCTGGTCGGCCAGGATTTCCGGGTCCACGGGGTCAGCAGACATGATCTGCTCCCATTTGGGCCACTCGGTGTTGCCGATCTGGATGGCGACGGGACCACCTTGGGTGATGCCATGGCGGACGCCGCCGAGGATTGTCACAACGTCCTGCTCGAACTTCATCCGTGCGCCACGGCCGTAGCCCAGCCGGCGCCGGGCCAGCGAATCAGCGATCCGTTCGCTGGTGAGCTCCACACCGGCGGGTACGCCTTCAATAATTCCGACCAGGGCCGGCCCATGGGATTCTCCGGCAGTCAACCAACGCAACATAAAATCCATCCTGCCATGTAAGGCGGTTAGAACACCCGTCGGGGTGCCCCGACTGCGTCACACATCACATCTATGACTTCCGCCGGGACTGCCTCGTGCAGGCCGGTGAAATGCCGGACCTGTTCCACGGCCTGGTAGATCAGCATTTCCAGGCCGGGAACCACCACACCGCCGGCCTTCAGCCAGGCGGCAGCGATCCGGCTGGGCCAGGGTTCATATGCGACGTCCAGCAACACACCCGGGCGGACCTCTCCGGCCGGCCCTCCGGCCCCTTGCGCGAACAACCGTGCCAACTCCTCGGCCAGCGGATCGGCGGCCCGCGGGGGCAGCGTGGAAATCACGACGTCGGCCCGGGCCAGGGCGGCAGACGCGCCCTCCAGGGGCCGGACCCGCACGGGCAGGCCAAGTGCCGCAGCTGCCGCGCGTGCCTCCCGCGCGCGGGTGATGTCGCGGACGAAAATGTCGGCTGCTGGCGCGTCCAGCTCCTTCAGCGCTGCGATGGCAGCGGCTGCGGTTCCACCGCCGCCCAGGACGGCGGCAGCGGGCGCCGAGGCGGCACCTGCATGGCGGAGTGCGTTTACGATTCCGGCGACGTCGGTGTTGTAGCCGACCAAACGGACGGGAGCGGCGCCCGTTCCCGCGGCCGGCCGTTCGAACGCGACCGTGTTCACCACCCCGAGCTCGCGGGCCACGCCTCGAACCTCATCCACTTCGCCGACCATGGCTGACTTCAGCGGCATGGTGACGGACAGCCCGTGCCAGCTCGGCCCCAGCTGCACGTCCTTCCTGACCCGGGCCATAAAGGCCGGCAGCCCGGCTTCGGTCACATCGATCGCCGAATAGTTCAGCTCCACACCCAGGCGGGCGTAGGCGGCCCGGTGCAGGGCCGGAGACTTCGAATGGCTGATCGGGTGCCCAAGCACGGCAGCCCTGCCGGTCATACGCAGCGTCCGGCGTTTGCCTCACACCAAGCGTTGTATTTGGCCACGTAGGTGTTGTGCTCCGCGAGCGTCTTGGAGAAGCGTGTCTCCTTGGTGTCCAGGTTGATGGTCACCCAGTAGAGGTAATCGTTGGTCTTGGGCTTTGCCGCAGCGTCAATCGCCGTTCGGCCCGGCGATCCGATGGGTCCGACCGGCAGGCCCTGGTTGGCGTAGGTGTTATACGGGTTGGACTTGTCCGCCTTCTGGTCCTCGTCGATGTGGAAACTTTTGATGCCGAGGCCGTAGGTTACGGTGGCGTCCGACTGGATCAGCCCGTTAGTCTCCGTGTTATTTGGCTTGAGGCGGTTATAGATCGCGCCTGCCACATCGCCGTATTCGGCCTGGCCGCCCTCGGCCTGGACAATGCTGGCGACTGTCACAACGTCGTACTGCTTGGCCGGATCGGTGACGCCTTGGGACGTGAGCTCATCCAGGGTGGTGGTCACGAGCTTTTGCACCACATCCTTGGCCGGGGTGCCGATCGGGAACCGGTATTCGCCCGGGGCGAGGAAACCTTCAAGGGTCTTAGCCCTGGCCGGCACCCCGAACTGGGCTGGCGATGCGTTGAGTGCCTTGAGCTCGGATACCGGCACTCCGGTACCTTCGGAGATGGCTTGGAGGGAGTCACCGATGCGGAGCCCGGCGCTGAGCGCAAAGTACATGACCTTGCTTTGGTCCTTGTTCAGCAGGACAGCGACGGCGTCCGAGTTCTTCATTTCGTTGCGCATGCTGAAGTCGCCCGGGGCCAGCGCACCGCCGGAGGCCACAAAGTCGCGCAGGAAACTGTCGGCGTTCGCCACGACCTTCTTGTCCTGCAGCTCGGTCGCTACGGACTTGGGTCCGGCGCCCGGCGGCACGGTAATCATGACCTCACCGGTTCCGGGCCCCGGGTAATCAGCCACGGTGTCCGCGCCCAGAAGCGGCTTCAGGAACTGCGCGCCCACAGCAATCGCCACCACAAAAACAGCCAGGGTCAGGAGCAAGGCAAGGAAGCGGCGCCGGCGGCGGACCTTCTTGGACGGACCCTTGGACGTGCGGATGGCGGCTCCTCCGGCCAACACAATGTGGCCGTCTTCCTCGTGGTGATGGTCCTCGTGGTGATGGTCCTCGTGGTGATGGTCGTCGTTGTACGTGTACGCGTCGGGGTGGCCGTCCTGGGTCACCCCGTCCGGGTGCGGTTCGTCGCCGGGATGAAGGTCGGAATCATGGAAGACGGTGTCCGCATCTGCCACAGTCCCGGCGTACTCGTGTACTGGAACCTCCGGATCCACGGGATGGACATGCTCCACGGGAACCTCTGGAACCTCTGGATCCACGGGATGGACATGGTCCACGGGAACCTCTGGAACCTCCGGATCCACGGGCAGTTCGTGGACGGTCGGGGCTGCGGCCGGCGGCTCCGGCGCCTCGTCCGCCTGGCTCGGCCCGCGATTACCTACCGCGTCGTCGCCGGTTTCGGGGACGGATCGGTTGTCGGCGCCGGGTGCTGCCGCAGGGGTTTCCTCGCCGGTTTCGAACGCCTGCGGCGGGACGACGTTGTGCCCCTCGGGCGCCTGGACCTTCTCCTGGGCCCTCAGCTCCCTGCGTGTCAGCGGTCGGCCGGTGCCGAAGGCAGCACCGGAGGAGTCGTCACTGTTGACCGGGCTCACTGTAGCCTTCCATTTTGGGCAGAATGCGTAGTGCAGAATGCTCGTCTTGTGCCGGACTGGCCTGTGGACCATCCCCGGTCGGCCCCGGCGCGGACTCCGCGTATACGCGGCTTCCGACCTCCGTCCCCCTGGCCTTTTGCATATCGATCGCGTGTTGCAGGATACCTGCGGCCGCAACCTGATCAACTACCTTACGGTGATCCCGGCTGCTCATGCCAGCTTCGTGCAGGTGCCGGTGCGCAGATACTGTGCTCAGCCGCTCGTCCACCAGCCGAACCGGCACCCCGGAACCTGACTCCCCCAGTTTACCCGCCAGTAGCTTTGCATAGTCAGTCGCCATCCGGGCGGAGGCGTGCTCCTCACCCTTCATGGTCCTCGGCAGGCCGACAAAGATCTCCACAACGGCGAGTTCCAGGGCCAGTTCCGCCAGGATCCGCACGTCCGTATTCTTCTTCGCGTTCCGTTCCAGGGTGCGCAACGGCGTGGCCAGGATGCCGTCACGGTCACAGACAGCCACACCAACCCGGACGGTCCCGACGTCTACCCCGAGCTTTACGCCGATTGGGTAGCCGCCGGGCACAGCAGTTTCGTTCACGGCCTTTCCACTATCGTCCGGTGATGGCGTCCACGACGGCGGCGAGGGCCGCGCCGACCTTGCCGGCGTCCGTGCCGCCGCCCTGGGCGACGTCGTCCTTGCCGCCGCCGCCGCCGCCGAGGATTCCCGCGGCGAGCCGCACCAGGACCCCAGCCTTGACCCCTGCCGCCCGGGCGGCATCGTTGGTCGCGATCAGGATCACCGGACGGTCATTACTGACACCGGCAACCGCGACGGCGGCCGGATCGGAACCGAGCCGGGTCCGCAAATCCAGGGCCAGGCCGCGGAGGTCGTCCGCACCGCTGACCTGGCCGGCGTCGTGCGCGATGACCTTGATGCCGGCGGCATCCCTGGCGGTACCCACCAGCTGGCCGGCGGCAGCTGTGAGCTGCTCCTTGCGCAACCGCTCGAGTTCCTTTTCGGCGGTCTTGAGTTTGGCCAGGGTGGCGGCGATCCGGTCCGCGAGCAGTCCCGACGGCACCTTAAGCATGTCGGTGAGTTCGGTGACCAGCGCGCGTTCGGCAGCGAGGTGCCGGAAGGCGTCCATTCCGACGAAGGCCTCGACGCGGCGGTTTCCCGAGCCGACAGACTGTTCCCCGAGCAGTGACAGGCTGCCGATCAGCGAGGTGTTCGCAACATGGGTGCCGCCACAGAGTTCACGGGACCAGGCACCGTCGATCTCCACAACACGGACCTCGTTGCCGTAATTTTCGCCGAAGAGTGCCATGGCACCGAGGGCCTTGGCCTCGGCCAGTCCCATCACTTTGGTGTCCACCCGGTAGTTGTTGCGGATGGCGATGTTGGAAACTTCTTCAATTTCGGAGCGCGTGGCCGGGCTGAGGCCTTCGCCCCAGGCGAAGTCGAAGCGCAGGTAGCCTGCCTTGTTGAAGGAGCCGCGCTGGAGTGCTTCCGGGCCGAGGATCTGGTGGAGGGCGGCGTGCACGATGTGGGTTCCGGTGTGGGCCTGCTCGGCGGCATGCCGGCGTTCCCGGTCCACGGCCGCCTGGACGAGGGAGTCCGCTCCAATTTCGCCCTCTCGGACAATTGCCTTGTGCACACTCAGCCCCTTGATCGGGCGCTGGACGTCCAGAACCTCGACGACAAAACCGTCCCCGGTGATCAGTCCGGTGTCTGCGGCCTGGCCGCCGGCTTCGGCGTAGAACGGGGTCTGGGCGAGGACCAGCTCGATTTCCTCGCCGGTGGAGGCTTGGGAAACCTTGCGGCCGCCGGCAAGGATGCCGCGTACCTTCGATTCCCCCGCGAGTTCGGTGTAGCCGGTGAAAACAGTCTCTCCGGCGGACAGCAGCTCCTGGAAGGCGCTGAGGTCAGCGTGGGAACCCTTTTTGCCCTTCGCGTCGGCCTGCGCGCGCTGGCGCTGTTCGAGCATCAGCTTGCGGAACTCCGGCTCGTCGACCTTGAGCCCGGCCTCTTCGGCCATCTCAAGGGTCAGGTCGATCGGGAAACCGTAAGTATCATGCAGGGCGAAGGCATCGGGGCCGGACAGCGGACGCCCGGCGGCCTGTGACTCCTTGACGGCGTCCTCCAGCCGGGCCGTGCCGGAGGCGATGGTGCGCAGGAACGCCTTCTCCTCCGCGTAGGCGATCCGGCTGATCCGGTCGAAGTCCGTCTCGACGATGGGGTAGACGCCCTTCATGGCGTCCCGGGAAGCGGGCAGCAGCTCCGGCAGGCACGCTTTTTCGACGCCGAGCAGGCGCATCGAGCGCACGGCCCGCCGGATCAGGCGGCGCAGCACGTAGCCGCGGCCCTCGTTGGAGGGGGTCACGCCGTCGGCGATCAACATCAGGGAGGATCGGATGTGGTCGGCGACGACACGCATCCGGACGTCGTCGGTGTGATGCGGGTCGGCCGCGGACTCGGCGGAGGTGTATTCCCGGCCGGAGAGGGCCGCGGCCCTGTCGATCACCGGGCGGACCTGGTCCGTCTCGTACATGTTTTCGACGTCCTGCAGGATCATCGCCAGCCGCTCCATGCCCAGGCCGGTGTCGATGTTCTTTTTCGGGAGTTCGCCGGTGATATCGAAGTCCACCTTGGAGCGGACGTTGTCGATCTGGTACTGCATAAACACCAGGTTCCAGATTTCAACGTAGCGGTTCTCGTCCGCGATCGGGCCGCCCTCGACGCCGTAGGAGGGGCCACGGTCATAGTAGATCTCGGAGCAGGGGCCGGCGGGACCGGGCTGGCCGGTGGACCAGTAGTTGTCCGCCTTGCCCATCCGCTGGATCCGCGCGGCAGGCATGCCCGTGTTCCGGAGCCAGAGCTGCTCGGCCTCATCGTCCTCTTCGTAGACAGTGACCCACAGCCGCTCGGGCGGGAGCCCGTACCCGCCGTCGTCAACGCTCGAGGTGAGCAGTTCCCAGGCGAACTTGATGGCGTCTTCCTTGAAGTAGTCGCCGAAGGAGAAGTTCCCGCACATCTGGAAGAACGTTCCGTGGCGGGCGGTCTTGCCGACTTCCTCGATGTCGCCGGTCCGGATGCACTTTTGCACGCTCGTGGCACGCTCGTACGGCGCTTCCTCCCGGGCCGTCAGGTACGGGATAAACGGGACCATGCCGGCGACGGTGAACAGCAGGGACGGGTCGCTGGAGACCAAGGAAGCGGAGGGCACCGCGGTGTGGCCCTTTTTGACAAAAAAGTCGATCCAGCGCTTAGTGATCTCCTGCGACTTCATGAGCTGATTACGTACCCTTCACTGTTCACTGCGTTTGTGGTCACTGCGTTTGTGGTCCCCGCGTATGGTCCGCGGAACGGTCTGGTCCCGGCCATAGGCCGTGCCGGCGGTCCGTTTTCCGGACGCCGCTGTTCTGATATTCTCTCCCGGCTAGCGCCGGACTGCATCCCGGCCGGCTGCGCCGTGGGCAATGGTCTGGTCCAGGCCCGCGTCAATGCCGAGCGCTCGGCGCAGTTCGGTCTCACGCTCATTCATGCCCTCGCGGACGGCATCGGCGAAGTCGTACAGACCGTCGGCGACGCGCCCCACGGCCCGGTTGAGTCCTTCGGGGCCCAGGTTGGATTGCGCTTCGGTGATCTTGCGGAAGGCGATGACGCCAATGGCGACGCCGATTCCCATCCAGATGATTCTGTTCATGTCAGGTTCTCCAGCTGGGTTAGCGGCTGCGGCGGCCGGTGGCGGGCTTTTTGCGGGCGGTGAACGCCGCGCGCACACCATAGCTGAAGGAGGCGACCTTGATCAGCGGCGAACCGACGGTGGCGGCCACCAGCGAGGACAGCGCCGAGATGTTCGCCGAAGCGTCGGAGACGTTGTTCGCGATACCGTCGACCTTTTTGAGCTGTTCGTTGGTGGTGGAAACAGTCGCCGTGACTTCGTCCATCAGCGGCGTGGCGCCGTCGCTGATCGAACGGATGGAGGTCCGCACCTCATCGAACACTCCCCCAAGCTTTAAAATCGGCACGGCAAGCAGCAGGACCAGCAGTGCAAACACTCCGGCCGCGATGAGGCCGGCAATATCGCCACCAGTCATAGTCATTCATCTCCTTGTTGCGTAGTGTCTCTGCGGGCGCCGCCGGCCCAAACAGCCGGCAACCGCAGAACTCCCCCAAGTACCTTACATACAAAAAAGCCCGTGGCGCTTGCCACGGGCTTCTTTGTAAGGTGTCGCGGTGAATCTAGCGTGCGTAGAATTCCACAACGAGCTGCTCTTCGCAGGTCACGGGGACCTCGGAGCGCTTGGGGCGACGGACCAGGCGTGCCTGCAGGGCGTCAAGCTTGACGTCCAGGTAGGCAGGAACCATGGGCAGAACATCGCGGTGCGCACCGGCTGCTGCAACCTGGAACGGAGCCATGGTCTCGCTGCGGCTGTGGACGTGGACCAGCTGGCCCTCGCCGACGCGGAACGACGGACGGTCAACGCGGATGCCGTCAACCATGATGTGGCGGTGCACAACAAGCTGGCGGGCCGAAGCGATGGTGCGGGCGAATCCTGCGCGCAGCACGAGGGCGTCAAGACGCATTTCGAGCAGTTCGATCAGGTTCTCGCCGGTCAGGCCCTTGGTCCGGCGGGCTTCTTCGAAGGCGCGGGTCATCTGGGCTTCGCGGATGCCGTACTGGGCGCGCAGACGCTGCTTTTCGCGCAGACGTACGGCGTAGTCGGAGTCCTGCTTCTTGCGGGCACGGCCATGCTCACCGGGGCCGTACGGGCGGCGCTCCATGTACTTGGCGGCCTTGGGGGTCAGAGCAATGCCGAGTGCACGCGAGAGGCGTGCTGTACGGCGAGCACGAGTGTTGTTAGCCACTTGTGTCCTTCCAATATCTGCGGTGTGTCAGTGTTACTGGCCTCCACGATGGAGAGCATCGGCCAACCGCTGCCTTTTGCTACTGGGCACGGGGCAAACCCGTTTGAACAGCATAAAATGCCGGTATCAAGTGGATTGTGCGTCTGTGCCTTGCCAGACAACGACCTACTTTACCACGCCGGGACCGGCGATCACTTGCCCCGGATGATCCTGCGGAGCCGCTCAAGCCGGGTGGAAATGTCCCGTTCGGCGCCGTTGCCGGTCGGTTCGTAGTAGTTACGGCCGACGAGGTCGTCCGGCGGGTACTGCTGGGTAGCGACCGAATGCGGGGCATCGTGGGCATATTTGTAGCCCTGGCCGTGGCCCAGTTGCTTGGATCCCGGGTAGTGGGCGTCGCGCAGATGCGCCGGGATGCCGTTGCCGAGACCGGCGCGGACGTCGGCGATCGCCTGGTTGATTCCCAGATAGGCGGCGTTGGATTTCGGTGCTGTGGCGAGGTGGACCACGGCTTCGGCGAGGATGATGCGGCCTTCGGGCATGCCGATCAGCTGCACGGCCTGGGCGGCGGCGACGGCGGTCTGCAGCGCCGTCGGGTCGGCCATGCCAACGTCTTCGGCTGCGGAGATGACAATGCGCCGGGCTACGAACCGCGGGTCCTCCCCCGCCTCGAGCATCCGGGCGAGGTAGTGCAGGGCGGCGTCGACGTCGGAACCCCGGATGGACTTGATGAATGCGCTCGCGACGTCGTAGTGCTGGTCGCCGGCCCGGTCATAGCGTACGGATGCGACGTCGAGGGCCCGTTCCGTGTGCTTCAGCTCGATCTGCACCGGGGCCGGCCCGGCCGTCCCGGCGATCGTGTCGGCGTCGTCAGCATCCCCGTATGCGACGCCGGCCGCCGCCTCCAGTGCGGTCAGTGCCCGGCGGGCGTCCCCGCCGGAGAGCCTCACGAGATGGCCCCGGGCCGCATCGGTGAGTTCCACTTTGCCGCCGAGTCCACGGGGGTCCGCCGCTGCCCGCAGCAGCAATCCCTCCACGTCGGCGTCGGTCAGCGGCTTAAGTGTCAGTAGCAGGGACCGGGACAGCAACGGGGAGACGACGGAAAAGGAGGGGTTTTCGGTGGTCGCGGCAACCAGGACTACCCAGCGGTTCTCGACGCCGGGCAGCAGGGCATCCTGCTGGGCCTTGTTGAAGCGGTGGATCTCGTCCAGGAACAGCACTGTGGTGGTCTTGAAAAGGTCCCGGGCGGTGAGAGCTTCCTCCATAACGCGGCGGACGTCCTTGACCCCGGCGGTGATGGCGGAGAGCTCAACGAACTTCCGGCCGGGACCTTTAGCGATGACGTGCGCGAGTGTGGTCTTCCCCGTGCCGGGCGGGCCCCAGAGAATCAGGGAACTGGGACCCGCGGGGCCGGTGGCATCCGTTCCGGCGGCCAGCTGGCGCAGCGGCGAACCCTGTCCCAGCAGGTGCTGCTGGCCCACCACATCATCGAGCGTCCGCGGACGCATTCGGACGGCCAGCGGGCTGCGCGGGGAGGCAGCGCGACGGGCCGGACCACCGTCAACGGCGTCCTCCGCGTCGTTATCATCCTCGACAGCGGCGCCGCCGTCCCGTCCTGCGCCAAAGAGATCTTCCACATAGATAGGCTACTTCTAGTTCCCGCCCGCACCGACACCCCCACAACGGAGACCCGCGCCATGGCCAGCACCGAAACCCGCATGGCGTTTGTCTCCGGCGATCGGCTGCCGGGCTGGGTGGAGCGGTTCGCGGCCAGCCATGGCGTCCTCGCCGAGGAGGAGCTCGACGCCGGCCTGCAACTGCGCGCCGCTGACGGCGCCGTAGCATTGCTGCAGGCGCCATGGCCGGCGGACGGCCGCCCCGGCAGCGGCGGCGACGCCGTTGCCCGGCTCGCCTCCCTGGCATCGCAGCAGCGCAGCATCGGGGCGGTGCTGGTCCGCCGTGGCGGCTACTCCGTGGCAGTGGTCAGCGGCGCCGCCGTCCTCGCTTCCAAGACCGGCACCCGCCACGTCCAGTCCCGTACCGCTGCGGGAGGCTGGTCCCAGCAGCGTTTCGCCCGGCGGCGGGCGAACCAGGCCGACGCCCTGGTGGAGGCCGTGGCAAACCATGCCGCCCGTATTTTTGCGGATCACCGGATCGATTACGTGGCTCCCGGCGGGGACCGGACCCTGGCCGAGCAGGTCCTGGCCGAACCGGTGCTGAAGCAGTATGCCCCGCGGCCAAGGCTGGCATTCCTGGACGTCCCGGACCCGCGGGCTGCCGTCCTGAAGAAGGCAGCCGCCGAGCTGTGTGCCGTGCGGATCATCGTCACGGACCCGCCGCTGTAAACAGTCGCCGGGTACGGCAGGGTAATGCCGGCTCGGATGGTGCAAGGAGACGCGCAGGTGCTGCCCCCGGGTTCCTCCGTGGGCACGGCAAAACCACCAGCGCGGTACGCCGCCGGCGGACCTATTCCAGGTCGTTTGGAAGCACCCGGTCGGCAGGGTTCTTGCTGGATCCGCGCACGTAAACTCGGGGCGAACCCGCGACGGGAGCCTGAATCCACATCGGCACCCGCGCTATCCAACCGACGATCCAGAAGCCGCCGACCGCGAGGACCATCAGCGCACCGCCGCCCCAGACGGCCCATGGACCCCAGACCGGCCCGAGCAGCTCCTGGCCCGCCTCAGTGGTTCCCACGGCTGCGGCGAGCATGCCCGCAATCAGGAAGAAACCGACGAATCCCGCGCCGGCGCGGATCGCTTCGCCGCCGAGAACGGCGGCCAGCAGGAGAGGCAGCACCAGTCCGCCGATGATAAGGGCGACGGCCACGTTCCCAAGAACGTCCCCCGCCCTCCCGTCCACGTTGTCGCTCAGCGGTCCGAGGATGAATCCCGCGGCGATCGATACCAGCATGACGGTGATCAGGGCGGTGGTGACCACTTTAAGGAATCGGTCGCTGAACCGGAATTTTCCGTTCGGCCGGCTCACTTGGTTGTCGGCCCGCCGGTTCGGCGCGGACGACCGCGGCTGCGTGGCGGGATTTTTCTTACTCATGCCGTTTCCTCGTGCCTTTAGATTTCGGTTGCGAATCTGGCCTCCGCCGGGCGGTGACCCTGGGGGCGTTTGCCCGTTCTCGTCAGGGCGGGACGAGGACGCAACTCTCCGAACCAGCAAAAATCCCAATTATCGATCGAGTAGATAAAAGGAGTCTACGGGGCCCCGCACCCGGATCGCGGGTTCGAGGGCCCGGCCGGTTGTCATGCGTCCGGGCCCGTTCCCTTGCCGCCGGCGGCAGCGTCGATCGCCTTCGTGAGTCGGGCGCGCTCCTTATCGATCCACCGGGTGGCGGAGTAGGCCTGGGCGAATGTCTCGGCAAACTCCACCGGGTCCTCGCCTACGATGGCGCGCACCGGCGTGGCGTCGACAGCGGCGCGTTCCCAGAGATCGGCATGGTCACCGATCATCGTGGTGAGGGTGTCTCCGTCGGTGATCCCGCCGTAGTACATAAAGTACCGGTTGAACGCCTTCGCCGAACTGCGGTAGGGCTCCGGAAGTGCCTCGATGCGGGCCATGGACTGCTTGTACTGCTTCTTCTGTTCCAGCGACCCGGTGAGGGCCTCGAGCCACTTTGCGGCCATGACTACTCTCCGTCTTCCTGGGGGTGATCCTGCGGGTTTTCGATCTGCTGGTGGAGTTGTCCGATCCGCTCTACGAGGAAGCTCCAGCTCCTCCAGAACTCGTCGAGGTACTCGGCGCCTGCGGCGTTCAGCGAGTACACCTTGCGTGGCGGGCCCTTCGCCGACGGGACCTTCGCAACGTCGACGAAGCCACGCTGTTCGATTCTGATCAGGAGGGCGTAGACGGTGCCCTCAACGATGTCGGAAAAGCCCTGCTCGCGCAGCCGTGCGGTGATCTCGTAGCCGTAGGCCGGCTGAACGGCCAGGTTCGCGAGAACGATGCCTTCGAGGGTTCCCTTGAGCATCTCGGTCATCTGGTTGGCCACAACGGCCTCCTCTTTACTACTCAGTGTTGCTGACTACCACTAGATAGTATCACTGAATAGCGAAGTGGTGACGGTCAGTTGCTGCATTTAATCCAGCACCGCCCGTGCGCTCTGAGAGTTTTGGCACACCTCAGATGATCGGCTGGGTGAACGGTGTGGTGTCATCGATGTCGCGATCGAAGATGGCCGTGCCACTGCTGCCGAACCGGGCGCTGTGGACTTCGATTCGGTCCAGGAACCAGTCGGGGGCGTTGCCGTCGTTGTCCCGCTGCACGGTTAGTGTCTGCAGCGCGCCGAGGTCCCCGCTTGGGATCGTGACCCAGTTCCAGTCGTCGCTTTCCATTCGCTTAATGAGCTCGGTGTTCACGGTCTTGCTCGCCGACCCGGCAGCTCCGGTAAGGGTGAAGGTGACGTTGGCATCCGTGCCGGCCATCCATTTGTCGGCAGTGTGGATGTGCAGGCCGTAGCCGAAATTCGCCGGTTTGAACGGATTGTCCGCGCGCGTGGCCAACCGGATCAGCGACGAGAATTGACCTTCCGCTGCGATGTCGCGCAGGTCACGGGGGTCGTCGGTGATGGCTCCGTCGACTCCGATGCGGATGTACTCCCGTAGCTCGTCGTGCGCGTTAACCGTCCAAACGTAAATGAACGCAGGCCGCGCGGCCGCTGCGCGGATCCCGCACGCCGCCTCCAGCGTATAGCGGTAGTACGGGCCGAGGATGAAGTTCATGAAGCTGATGCCGTTGCCGTAGCCCTGGTGGCCGACGCCACGGCTGGTGAAGTAGTTCGATACCGCCGCAGCATCGTTCTCGGCATCGATCATCAATCCTTCGCGCGGGCCCAGGATGTCCACGATCCGGTCGAAGAAGGCACCTTGGTTGTCGTCCCGGTTGCCGATGGAGAGGATAACGTTCAGATCGTTGTCGAAGGTCAGGTGCTCGCGGATCGCCAGCAGCAGTTCGAAGCCGTGATCCGGTGAGGTGACTTCCGGTTTGCAGTCGAAGACGAGCAACGACAGTTGGGGGTTTGCCTGCGCGAGCTGGTGGATGCCGATCAGATAGTCCGCTACCGAGGGTGCGGACGGTTCCCCTGTCCCGTGGCTGATGCATAGCTGCCCGGGGTGGTCCTCGTAGACTTGCACGTCCGGCTCGAGGCCGTTGGCACCGTTGGTGACGGCCTCGGTCGCGTCGGCGACGGTGTTCGGGTTGTGGCCAACAACGTAGAAGGGTCGGGGCCCGAACGCCGCCGCGAAGCCGACCACCGTTGTGGCTTTGACCTCTGAGGCCCTCCCGCACAGCCATTGCTGGGCCGTCACAAGATCCCGCAGATGGAGCGGCCGAATCAGTGTGACGAGAGCGACCTGGTGCAGCGCGTCAGCCGTCGCCGAACCGAGGAACTCGTGACCGGCGCCGTAAACCTCGATCACCGCGCCCGGCACCGCGCCCCGGACGCCGACGGCGGTGTCTGCATCCTTAAGCGGCCCGAGCACCTCTACCGGCCCCGGCATGGGATGCGCCGCCACGTGCCCCGCTGCGGAGTCGACACCGGTGTCACTGCAGGCCCACTGTCGGACGAAGACACTTGCGCCTTCGACCAACAGTGGGGTCACGGCGATGACGACATTGGTGTGGAGGGCCAGCACCTGGTCGCTGATGGCCGCGTCCCCCTTGGCCGTTCGAACGAAGACCTGGAGCACCGCCCCGCGGTGGGCCTTTGTGACGCTGACCGTACCAGTGCAGGAAAACAGTTGGCCGAATATTTGCGCGGCCGGCACCTCCTCCTGGTGCGCGTCAACCGTCACAGGTACCGCGGGCGTGCTGAGAATTCCACAACACTCCTGCGTTGCGCTTACCGGATCGGTGGTCAGCGGCGGCACGCGGCAGTCGAGCCACGTCTGCTCCGCCGGTGCTGCGCCGTCGAACACCAACTGATTCGCCGCCAGGTGGACTGTCGCTCCGGGTCGCAAACCGGTCACCCGGACGGTTGTGGCGCCGGCACACAGCGGCGAGACAACGACCGGCGGGTCCACGGGTTCGAGCTTGCCAACCAGGACCGGGTCCGAGTTCTTCGGTGGCCGTTCGCAACGCTTAGCCACCTCCTGCCGGATGGTGATCTCATCGTCCTCCGCCAGCGGTTTCGACAGCAGGAAGCGCAGCGATGAACGATCAAACCCGGCGCTGTCGACGATCCCGGAACGCCGCTCCATCGTTACGGTGGCCCCATCGAAAACCCCGCTCACCATAACGGAAGGGTCACAGCCGCGGACCGGGGACTGTATGACCGGGGCAGGCAGCGGCTGGCCCAAGCCGCCCGGAAGCGGGTCTGAGGTCCGGCCGACGTCGGGCCCGGGCGCGAGCCCCGGTCCCGACTGGTGCGCGGTGATCCACCCGTTTGGCGGGATGGCACTGGTGAGGGCGAAGCGCGCGGTCCCTTCGTGCGCCTGGCCGGTGCCGAGGATGCTGCCGTTAGCGAGCAGCGTAACGTCTGCGCCTGAAACCGCACCGTCAATCCACACGTACTGGCCGCAGGCGAACAGCTGGGTGGCGACATGGACCGGGCCAAATTCAGCGCTGCTTGTCGGGGCCGCGGCAACCGGCATCGCCAGGTTGCCCGACGGTACCTCGCTCTGCTCGGCCCCGAGGTGCTGGATTGCGAACAGGGTTTCTGAGCGGGACAGGGTCAGCCCCGGTTCCAGCGGGAAGCGTTGGTCACCTGAGATGGCAGTCCCCTTGGCCACCGTGCGAAGACCGGTCTCGACTGTCACGCCCGCGCCGGGCAGTTGCCCCCGGACACGGATCGAGGAACTGAGCTCAGAGAGCGGACCAACAATAACGGGCTGCATAAGTGCCACAGCTCCAGAGTGTAGGCCCGGCCAGGTCGAGGAACAATAGCTGGCGTCCAGCGCCACGGAATCCCAGGCTTCCAGGGTACGAAGACCACTGTCGGCGGCGCAGCGCCATCAGGTCCTGGACGCTGCTGTCCACGTCGTAAGCATGCTGATAGACACCGGGGTCGCCCGAGGTCAAACTGCGTATATGGACGACGCGGACAAACAGGACACCATCAACAAGGTCACGGACCGGATATTCGTCCGGCATCCCGAGGCGCCCCGTACGCTCATCGCCAGGATCGTCACGGAAGAGTACGAACAACTGGCTTCCGGCCGGATCCGGACCTTCATCCCGACCCTGGTTGAGCACGGGGCCCGGAACAGAATCAGGCGGCAGTTCTCCTCCGGGACAGTGGACAGCAGCTGAAGCCGTTCAGTCCTGGCAGTCCCGCACCGACGGCCTTGTCCCAGCGTTGCCCCCGGCGAAGCAAAAGGTCCGACCAGTGTGGCCGGTCGGACCTTTCGCTTCAGCGCAGCGCCTGCTTCAAGAGGACTGCTATCCGGCCTTCCCGGACAGCGCTACAAGCACTCCGGCCGTGGCGAAGAATTTGTTGCTGCCGAGGTCGCGGATGGTCTTGATTCCCATGCCGGCAAGGAGTTCGTCGTGCTTTTCGGTGAGCCCGGCCAGCGCTGACGGCGGGGCGGCAAGAACTTCCTCAAGGGTCAAGTTCTCATAGGCCTTATCGAGTGCCTTGCCAAGTTCAACGGATACAGCCATGGTTATGTCCTTTGATCGATTCGGAACAACAGCACACTCGCCGCAGACTGCCTGCGAAAGCCGGAACGGGAATGCACCGACGCCGGGATACTCCCCGAGCCTCTGGCTACGCTATCGCAGCGGCCCTAACAAAACATCCATATCGGGATGTGAATCCTCATCATGCCCGCGCCGCTGCTGCATTCTGGATCCGGGGTGAAATGGCCGCGCGCAGTCCCTCGATGGCGCGGCTGCCGTCATTCCTTTGGCACCTTTGGGAAACGCTTCCAGGCCTTGCTGAACCGGGATTCGGCGTCGGCCGCCATGGCTTGTTCAAGCGCGTGCAGCCTCCCGTAGGTGAAGGCATTTTCCCCGGCGAGGTGCGCCTGGGCGCCGAGGCGCCGGAGCAGGGCCCGGGTGACAACGCTGTCCTGGTGCTCGCCCAGTATTTTTTGCAGTCCGTGGGCGGCGCCGGCCAACCGGGCAGCGCGCTTGCCGATCACAGGAATTCCGGATTCGGCTGCGTAGCGGAGCCGTTTGGCGCTTTTACGCGCCTCGTGCAGGGCGGCGTCGTGATCCGGGCCGTCCGGCGTGGCCTCCGCAATCCGAACATTCCGGCGTAACCGCTTCCAGTCTTTCCTGACCAGGGCGGCCACGGTCGCGTGCGCCGGCCGCGGATCAGGAACGGCCACCGGCACGGCGGCAAGGAAGTCGTCGAGACTGTCGAGGAGGCGGAAATACAGTTTATCCTCGAGCACCTGCAATACCGCGGCGCGGGCGGCGCCGTAATCGGCGCCCAGCGCTTCCCGCATCCGGCGCGAGACGGGTCCGATCACCAGATCCGCCGGCTCGCAGGCAACCAGGTCGTCGAGCCGTTCGCGCATCACCTCCGCGTCCCGTGCCTCGCCCAGACAGCCGGCCAGCCATTTAAGCTCCGCCCGGAGCGTGTTTACCTGTTCCGGTTCCAGCAGCCGGCGGTAGGTGCCCAATACCGAACGCATCCGTCTGGTCGCCACCCGCATCTGATGGACGGCGTCCGGTGCGTCCCGGCGCACCCGCGGATCCAGTTCCGAAATGGCCTGCACCTGAGCGTGCACATAGGCCACGAGCACGGCAGTCGCCGGCCCCTTGCGGCGCACGGGCGGCGGAAGTGCAGCCGGACCGGCCAGCGGCTGATCGCCGAGCGTGCGTTCCAGCTTCGAGGCATGCGCGGCCGGGCGCCCGCCGGCCGCGGCAAGCACCGCCTCCGCCGCGTCCAGCAGCTCACGGGACCCCTGGACGAGTTCTATCTCCCACTCCCGCCACGTCAGGCTGCGGGGTTCCGGTCCGAGCCTGTCGGCCTGCACCCGGTCATCGGCAACATCGGCAAGAATCCCGTTGTGATCGTCCCGGAGGCGGTGTAGCATCCGCCGGGTTCTCACGCGGGCGACGGCGGCAAGGGGACGGTCCCGTACGTGCACCCGGACGAGCTGGAGGAACCTCGGCGGAACCAATTCCGGGTCGTTTCCCGGCGGCTCGTGCATTTCGAGCCTTGTGTCCTGGCCGCCGGGGAGTTTGAGGTGCCATCCGGAATCGTCGCCGCCGGTCCGCCGGCGCAGGGTTATGCCGTGCGCCGCCAGGGCCAGGGCCGCCGTGTCGAAATACTCGGCCTCCAGCTGCTGCTCAACGGGCCGTTCTGCCCGGGCCACCCCCGGCAGCTCGTCAAGAGGCGGCAGCGCGGCCCTTTCGTCGACGTCGTACTTTCGCTCGATTTCAACGCTGTCCTCGGAGGCCATGACACAGTCTAGGACCGGCACCCCGGTCTCGCACCACAACCGACGGCCGAGCGTGTTCCTGCAGGAACGGCTCCGCGCAGGCCCCGGCACTTCTTAAGCGTTTCTTAAAGGCCCTGCGGGAAAGTTGGAGCGTGCGCCGGACAGCGCCCTCGACCCGACCGGAGGACCCCATGACTGGACCCGCCCATGCTGGCAGCGTTACGGCGCCCCGTGATTCTGCCGGACTAAAGGCAGCTGCCGGCCCGCAGACCTGGGCCATCCCCCAGCCCCGTCATTGGCTGTTATGGGGCATCCTGCTGTCCGCGGCGGTCATCGCCCTGGGCGCAACGGCACAGCTGTTACCCGGTGGTACGGCGGCTGAACTGGGCGTTGACCAGGACCTCAGCCAACACCACGCCGCAATCCTGACCGGCCTCGCTATGACCCTGAACCTGGTGTTCGGCCCGGCGGCCGGAGTCGCATTCGTTGCCGCCGCTGCACTCTACCTTTGGGTGATCAGGCGTTCCCTGGTAAAAGCCATTGCGTTCGGCATCTTTGCATCCTCCGGTTGGGTGGCAAGTGGCTTGTTTAAGCTCATCATCGCCCGGCAACGTCCCAATCCGGCGCTGCTGGCCGATCCACTCTCCCCCGAAACCGGCTCCAACAGTTTCCCGAGCGGGCACGTGTCCTTTGCGGTGGCGCTGGGATTTGCCGTGTACTTCCTGGTCCGCGGAACCCGCTGGGCCAAGGCGACAGCCTTCGCCGCGGCGGCACTGGCCCTCGTGGTGGCGTGGTCGCGGCTGTATATCGGAGTCCACTACCCCACCGACGTGGTGGCGTCATTCCTCGCGGCCAGTGCGGCCGTGGTGCTGCTGTCCGGACTGTGGAACCGTTTCGCCGTGCCCCTCCTGGACCGCGTGACGGCCCCCGCCGCACTCCGATCATCCCAAGCCTAAGGAACTGACCATGTACGTCATATACGCCTCCGGGCTTGTCCACACAGTGGCCCCCTCGATTGATCTTCGCTCACTGCTGGACCCCGCCAGCCTCCTCCAGGGTCTGGGTCCGGCGGCGCTCGGCGTCATCTCGCTGCTGGTCTTCATCGAATCCGGGGTGCTTTTCCCGTTTTTGCCCGGAGATTCACTGCTGTTCACGGCCGGCCTCCTGCACCAGCAATTGCAGTTGTCGCTGCCGGTGCTGATCGGCGTTGTCACGGCAGCTGCCATCGCCGGCGACCAGGTTGGCTACATGATCGGACGCACCTTCGGCCGCCGGTGGTTCAAGGACGATGCCCGGATCCTTAAGACAGCGCACCTGACCACCGCCGAGGATTTCTTCCGACGCCACGGCGGCGCCGCAGTTGTGCTGGCCCGCTTTGTGCCCATGGTCCGGACGTTTGCACCCCTGAGCGCCGGCATCGCCCGTTACGGCTACAAGTCCTTTACGCTCTGGAACATCTCCGGGGCGCTGGCTTGGGCCGCTTCCGTCACGCTGCTGGGAACATGGCTGGGGCACTTTGAGGTCATCGCCAAGAACATCGACGTCATTGCAGTGCTGATGGTCCTCGTTTCGGTCCTGCCGTGGGTGGTCGAGTTCGTTAAGCGACGGCGCCGGAACCGCGGCCCCGCGGCCGAAACCCGGCCCGGTCCCGGCAGCCTGGAGACAGACCGGCCCCCGGCGCAGCGTATTTCGCAGGACAATAGCTGACATGAGAACCCCATTCGGTCCGCCGTCCCTGCTGCTGGTGGAGGATGACATTGTGCTGGGACCGCTCATCGCCGAACTGCTGGAACCGGACTACCATGTCAGGCTGGCCACCAACGGCCAGGAGGGTCTGCATCAGGGGCTGACCCAGGACTGGGACGTGATGGTGATCGACCGCGGCTTGCCGCTGATGGACGGTATCGCCCTGATCGGAGCGCTGCGGGCCAAGGGGGTATCGACGCCGATGCTTATCCTCACGGCTCTCGGGGCCGCCGAAGAAAAGGTCAGGGGCCTGGACGCGGGAGCCAATGACTACCTGACCAAACCGTTCGACGCCGGTGAACTCGGGGCGCGCCTGCGGGCCTTAACGCGCACTTTCGCGCCACCCCTGGCGCCGCTAAGCATCGGCAACTGGGAACTCGATCCGGCATCGCGTTCCGTGCGCTCGGTGTACGGGACACGGGTGTCCCTGACGGCAAAGGAAGCTGAGTTGCTGGCTGCCCTGGCAGTCGAGCCGGACAGGGTCTTCACGCGGGACGAACTGCTTTCCGGGCATTTCCAGCCCACCGACCAGCCGGGCGTGATCGACACCTACGTCCACCACCTCCGGCGAAAAGTCGCTAGGTCGATCGTCCGCACAGTCCACGGCGTCGGCTACCAGATCGGCGATGCCTTATGAACGGCCGCTCCGTCCCCGGCGAAGCGGACCGGGACACCCTTCGCCGGGCTTCGCTGAGGGTCGCCGTGCGGATCAGCGCCGCCTGCGGTGTGCTGGTCCTGTGCCTCCTCGCTGCCGCGACGGTATATCTGATGAATAAGCTGGCCAACCCGGATCTTCCGGGCACCTCCCCCGCGGGCAAGGCCTACACTTATCTCGATTCCAAGGACCTCATCGAGGCGATGATCATCGCGGGGGTGACCGGCGTTGTTCTGGCCGGCGTGGTCGGGTGGCTCAGTGCGCGCAGCGCCATCCGTCCCTTGGGGGAAGCACTGGCCCTCCAACGCCAGTTCGTCCAGGATGCCAGCCACGAACTGCGTACGCCCTTGGCCATCCTGGACGCGCGGATACAGCTCGCCCAGCGTGATGCTGAGCCGGATTCCACAACGGGCCGGGCCCTGGGCCGGATCCGTGCCGACACGGGAACGCTGACGGGCATCGTCAACGAGCTCCTTGTGGCTGCAACCGGAGCAGCACCGGATCCCACGGGTGAACCGACGGATCTGGCCGACGTCGCCGGATCCGTTGCTGAGAGCCTGCAGGACATTGCGGCCCAACAGGATATCCGGCTCACATTCTCCGACTCCGGGCGGCCGGAAGCGCGCATTGACCCGAGCCCGCTGCGCCGGGCCGTGCTTGCGCTCGCGGAAAATGCCCTCGCCCACACCCCGCCCGGCGGGAGCATCACCATCAGCACAGCCGTCGAGCGCAACCAGGCGGCAGTGTACGTGGCGGATACAGGGCCCGGAATCACGGGCGTGGACCAGGCCAGGATCTTTGACCGCTTCGTCAGGACCGCCGCCCCGGCTGCGCCCCAGGGCCGGCGAAGCTTCGGCATCGGCCTGGCATTGGTCCGCGAAATCGCCGCGGCGGCCGGCGGAACCGTCGAAGTTGCCCGGAGCGGACCGGCAGGTACCACGATGAAGCTTTTGCTTCCGCTGGTCCGGCAGTAAGTGCGGGTGGCCAGGCACTAAGTGCGGGAGCCGGCAGCTGAGCATTCCCGCCCGCGCAAAAGACTTCCGGTCAGCGGCCTTAGGCCCGTTCCGTAGCTGACGTGTGTGCCGGCCCTCCCACGCTCCGGCACCTAGTGCTTGCCCAAGGCAATTATCCGGGACACAATGGGATGCATGGAAGCCGGTGCCTCCGAGGCACCGCTTTATTGGGGGCTGCACAGCGCAGAAGCCGTTTTTCTGTGCTGTGCAGCGGGCCGGGGCTGCGTTTGCTGTGCCGGACCGGCAGGGGTGTTCCTAGCGGCCGGACGCTTCCGTCCGGGCACTTCGTGAGAGTTTGGCCACCGCGGCAATATCCCGCGGGGTGGTTCGACAGCACCCGCCAATGAGCCGGGCACCAAGTTCACGCCAAATTGGTGTTCCCCCCGCAAGTCCAGCGGGTGGTTTGCTGCCGGGGCCGGCCGGACCGTCCGCTGCCGGCCCCCAGGTTTTGGAGACCGGGTCGTAGCGTTCGCCCGAATTCGGGTAGGCAATCAGCGGCATGTCGGTGACTTTACCCAGGGCACGCAGGGCCGGGGAGACCAGCTCAAGGGGCACACAGTTCACCCCGATCGCCGCTGCGAGCGGCTGCTCCGCAACCAGCGCCGCCACCTGCGCCAGCGGCGTACCGTCGCTGATGTGCCCACCGTCCCGCAGCGTAAAGGAGAGCCAGGCTTCGACGTCGTACTCTTTGATCAGTGTCAACAAGGCCGCCGCTTCCGGCAGGGACGGCAACGTCTCACACGCAAGAACGTCCGCTCCGGCGTCCACCAGCGCCGCGATTCGCGGCCGGTGAAACTCCAAAAACTCTTCTCCGCTGAGGCTGTAGTCGCCGCGGTATTCCGACCCGTCCGCGAGGTATGCGCCATAAGGTCCGACCGATCCGGCAACCAGCAGGGGCCGGGGGACGGAGCTTTCGGACAGGTACTCGCGGCGCGCTTCGTCAGCCAGGCGCACGCTCAAGGCAATCAGCTCCAGGGCGGTATCCGCGCTGATGCCGCGCTGCGCAAATCCCTGCGGGGTGGCCTGGTAACTCGCGGTGATCGCGACCGAGGCTCCGGAGCGAAAATAGTCAAGGTGTACGCGCCTGACAACATCCGGTTCCTCCAGCAGGACTTTGGCGGACCACAGCGCATCGTGCAGCTGGCAGCCTCGAGCTTCAAGCTCGGTAGCGAGGGCGCCGTCCACTGTCAGATTTGCTCCGGCCGCGAGGATACCGGAGAGCTTTGTGATACTGGGCATCGGTGAGGGCTCCAAAAGGTTCGGTTCGCGCGCAAGTCAGCTCCGGCGTTTCTCCCGAACCGCCCCTCCAAGCTTGCCACACACAACCCCAGTCACGGCCGACTCGTGGACCGACTCAGCAGCCGGTCAAGTGCCGCCTTGGCCGTTCCTGCCGGTAGAGGTATCGGCCCGCCGGCCGGAAACCTTCGCGGGCGTAGAATTCGCGGGCCCCGGCGTTGGCCACCGTCACCAGCAGCCAGTATCCCGCCAGGGCCCGTGCGTCACCGGCGCGCAGCAGCGCCCGCAGGATCCTGGCCGCATAGCCGCGCCGCCGGACGTCCGGACGCGTCGCCATGCAATACAGCCCGCCCCGCGCGCCGGCACCACCGGGAAGTGCGAGACGTCCGACGGCGGCCGGTTGGCCGCCGTCGTCCCGGACAAGGGCGTACAGCGAGGGACAGCCCTCGAGGATCCCGCGGGCGACAGCCAGGGCAGAGTCATCGCCGCGGCCGTCCACGCCCCACCACAGCCGCAGCCACTCCGCCGAAGGCACCGCAGAAATTTCGACGTCGCCGGCATCGTCCGGCGACTCGGTTGCACCGTCCCGGACCAGCACCAGGGTTTCGGACTGCCGGGTAAAGCCTTCGGCGTCCAGCAAGGCGCTCAGCCTTTCGACGCGAGGGTCCTCGAAGACCTGAAAGATCAGCGGCAACCGGCGGTTTCGGTACCAGAGGCGTGCCGCCCGGAGCAGTGCGAGTTGATCCCCGGAGTCCGGGCCGGGCTCCCGGGGCCACACCGAGTTTGCCCGTTGCGTCACTCCGGCGGCCGCGCGGAGAACCCAGCCGCCGGACTCTTCCCGCTCAACCGGCGGCCACGCGGCATCCATCAGCGCGTCAAGGCCGGTCATCGCTGCCGGTTCCATGGCCTTGGCTGCTGCCGGCGTCAGATTGCTTGGTGCCGTCGGCCTTCTTGGCCTCAGGCTTGAAATCCACGCCGGCTTCCTTGCGCTGCTGGGCCGTGATCGGGGCGGGCGCCTGGGTCAGCGGGTCATAGCCGCCCCCGGACTTGGGAAACGCGATGACGTCGCGGATGGACTCGACGCCTGCCAGCAGGGCAACCACCCGGTCCCAGCCGAACGCAATGCCGCCGTGCGGAGGAGCGCCGAACTTAAAGCCTTCGAGCAGGAAACCGAATTTAGTCTGGGCATCCGCCTTGTCCAGGCCCATAAGCTCGAAGACCCGTTCCTGGACCTCGCTCTGGTGGATACGGATGGAGCCGCCGCCGATTTCGTTGCCGTTGCAGACAATGTCGTAGGCGTAAGAGAGCGCGGACTCTGGATCCTTGTCGAACGTGTCCATGAATTCGGGCTTGGGCGAGGTGAATGCGTGGTGCACGGCAGTCCACTGGCCGGCTCCGACGGCGACATCACCGGACGCGACGGCCGCCGCGGCGGGCTCGAACATCGGCGCGTCCACAACCCAGCAGAAGGCCCAGTCGCTCGGGTTGATGAGGCCGGTGCGGTGGCCAATCTCGACGCGGGCGGCGCCCAGCAGGGCACGGGAAGGCGTCTTCTCACCGGCGGCGAAGAAGATGCAGTCCCCGGGTGTGGCGCCGACGGCCGCGGCCAGGCCTGCACGCTCGGTATCGGTGAGGTTCTTGGCCACGGGGCCAGCGAGTTCGCCGTCTTCCTTGAACAAGACGTAGGCCAGGCCCTTGGCGCCGCGCTGCTTGGCCCATTCCTGCCAGGCATCGAGGGCGCGGCGGGCCTGGGAGGCGCCGCCGGGCATAACGACGGCCCCGACATAGGGCGCCTTGAAGACGCCGAAGTTTGTGTCCTTGAAGAATTCGGTGAGCTCGGTAAGCTCCAGGCCAAAACGCAGATCCGGCTTGTCCGAACCGTAGCGGGCCATGGCGTCGTGGTAGGTGATGCGCTGGATCGGCGTCGGGATCTCGACGCCGATCAGCTTCCACAGCGCCCTAACGATGTTTTCGCCGAGGCCAATGATGTCGTCCTGGTCAACGAAGCTGGCTTCGATGTCCAGCTGGGTGAACTCCGGCTGGCGGTCCGCGCGGAAGTCCTCGTCCCGGTAGCAACGGGCGATCTGGTAATACTTCTCAAAACCGCCCACCTGCAGGAGCTGTTTGAAGAGCTGCGGAGACTGCGGCAGCGCGTACCAGGAACCCGGTGCCAGGCGAGCGGGGACCACAAAGTCGCGGGCACCTTCCGGCGTCGAGCGTGTCAGCGTCGGGGTTTCGATCTCGACGTAGCCGTCCTGGTGGAGAAGTTCGCGGGCCACCCGGTTCGCCTCCGAGCGCAAGCGCATGTTGCGTGCGGGGCCGGGGCGGCGCAGATCCAGGTAGCGGTGCTTGAGGCGGGCTTCCTCGCCGACTTCAACATGCTCATCGATCTGGAACGGCAGCGGCTCGGAAGTGTTGAGGATGGTGACCTTCTCGGCCATCACCTCGATCTCGCCGGTGGCCAGCGCGGAGTTCTCGTTGCCCTCGGGGCGCCGGGCGACAGTGCCGGTAACCTGCAGCACGTATTCGTTGCGCAGGCCGTGGAAGACTTCCTCTTCACGAACAACCACCTGGGATACGCCCGAAGCGTCACGCAGGTCAACGAAGGCAACACCACCGTGGTCACGACGCCGGCCGACCCAGCCGGCGAGGGTTACGGTTTGTCCAATGTGCTCGGAGCGAAGGGATCCGAGGTCATGTGTGCGCAGCACAGCACGCCTTTCTGAAGAAGACAGAGGGAAATCAAAAATCATGTTCACTAGGATCGCTAACAGGAACGATCCCGTACGAGTTTACCCGTTGGAAAGGCCCCTCCCGCCATGGCAAGCCGCCGCCAGATGAAGCCGTCCCCGGACCGGCAGACGCCCCAGCCCCTACAGCGCCGGTTGGGCGTGCTCGATTCGACAGCGATCGGCCTCGGCTCGATGCTGGGCGCCGGCGTCTTTGTGGTTTTTGCACCGGCGGCTGCGCTGGCCGGTCCACTGCTGGCGGCCGCTGTGGCGCTGGCCGGTGTGATCGCCTACTGCAACGCGGTGGCCTCGGCGCAATTGGCCGCCGTGTACCCGGCCAGCGGCGGAAGCTATGTCTACGGGCGGAACCGGCTGGGCGAATGGCCGGGCTTCATCGCTGGCTGGGGGTTTGTGACCGGCAAGACGGCGTCCTGCGCGGCGATGGCGTTGACGTTCGGACACTATGCGGCGCCGGAGTTCGCGACGCCGCTGGCGGTGGCCGCGGTGGCGGTCCTGACGGGGGTGAACCTGCTGGGCATCACCCGCACGGCACTACTGACCCGGATCCTGCTGGGTGCGGTGCTCACCACACTGGCGTTTGTGGCCGCCGCCGCACTCCTGGGCCCGCATCCGGCAGCGGACCCTGCCGCCGGCGCTGCCACGGCAGGCGGCGGCTGGGGCGTGCTGCCGGCGGCCGGGCTGATGTTCTTTGCCTTCGCCGGCTATGCCCGGATTGCGACGCTGGGCGAGGAGGTCAAAGACCCGGCCCGCACCATTCCGCGGGCCATTTTTGCGGCGCTGGCCGCTGCGTTCATCATCTATCTTGGGCTGGCCCTGCTGCTGGCCCGGCACCTGCCGGACGGGCAACTTGCCGGCTCCACGGCGCCCTTGCTTGACGCTGTGGCCGGCTCCCGGCTCAGCGCCGGCGCCCCGCTCGTCCAGGCGGGCGCCGCAGCAGCTTGTCTCGGCGCGCTGCTGGCACTGATCACGGGGGTGGGCCGGACCACCATGGCCATGGCCCGGGAAGGTGACCTGCCGGCTCCGCTCGCCCGGGTGGGCGGCACGCACCCGGTCCCGTTCCTGGCCGAACTGGCCGTCGCCGCGGCCGTCATTGTGCTGCTGCTGACCACCAACGTGCTCACGGTGGTGGGGTACTCGAGCTTCGGAGTGCTGGTCTACTACGCGGTGACGAATGCCGCAGCGTTCACCCTCGCCGAGCGCCCCGGGCACGCCCCGCGCTGGCTCAATGCCGTGGGCTTCCTCGGCTGCCTGCTGCTGGCCGTGACGCTCCCGCCGGCCTCGGTGCTGGGGATGGCGGCGGTGCTCGGCGCCGGTGCTGCCGGGCGCGTCCTGGCGCTGCGGCGGCGGCTCCGGAAAGCCGCTGCCTAGGCCTTCAGGATCCGGACGTGCAGGTCCTCGGCTGCTGGAGCCCAGCTGGCCGGATCGGCGTCGACCTGCTCACCGGAGCGGATGTCCTTGACCTGGTGTTTGCCCTCGTCGTCGGTGAACCAGACGAAGGGGATACCGCGGCGGTCTGCAAATTTGATTTGCTTGCCGAACTTCTCCGCCTTGACCGCCACTTCGGTGGCGATTCCCCGGCCGCGCAGCTCCGCGGCAACGTCCTGCGCAGCCCCCCAGCTGTCATCGCTGCTGAGCGCCACCAGCACGGCGGTGGGCACCGACCGGGTGGCTTTGGCGAGATCCTGGCTGAGGATTCGGGACACCAGCCGGGTTACGCCGATGGAGAGTCCAACGCCGGGGAACGTCCGGTTGCCCTTGCTGGCGAGAGCGTCGTAGCGCCCGCCGGAGCAGATGGAGCCGAGCTGTTCGTGGCCCACCAGGACAGTTTCCACCACGGTGCCGGTGTAGTAGTCCAGGCCGCGGGCGATGCTGAGGTCCGCGACAACCTTGCCGGGGGCGCGCTGGACGGCGGCCGCGATGACCTGTTCCAGCTCGGCCAGGCCCTCTTCGAGGAGCTCATTGCTGACTCCGAGAGCGCGGACCTGCGCCACGAAGGACGTGTCCCCGGTGCGGATCGAAGCCAGCTTGAGCGCTAACTGGGCCTGCTCCACGGTGGCTCCCAGCTCGGACCGGAGCAGCTCGGCGACCTTGGCGGCGCCGATCTTCTCGAGCTTATCGATGCTGCGCAGCACCCCTGCGGTGTCGGTGAGGCCGATGCCGTCGTAGAAGCCCTCGGCCAGCTTGCGGTTGTTGATCCGGAGCAGGAAATCCGGGATCGGCAGGGCACTGAGGGCCTCCGCGATCACCAGCGCAATCTCGACGTCGTACCGGAACGGCAAATTACCGTCGCCCACGATGTCGATATCCGCCTGGGTAAATTCCCGTGCTCGGCCTTCCTGCGGTCGCTCGCCGCGCCAGACCTTCTGGATCTGGTACCGGCGGAACGGAAACGCAAGGTAGCCGGCGTTTTCGACGACGTACCGGGCGAACGGCACCGTGAGATCAAAGTGCAGGGCCAGGGCGTGCGGATCGCTTCGGTGTGAAGTGGCACCGTCCGGCGCCGGAGCCCCCTCATCGTCCTGCAAACGGCTCAGCCCATAGACCTCTTTGTCGATCTCACCCTTTCGCAGCAGCTGCCCCACAGTCTCCACGGCCCGGGTTTCAATGGAGGAAAAACCATGCAGTTCGAAAACCCTGCGCAGGGTGTCCAACACATGCAGCTCCACCATCCGCTCCTCGGGAAGCCACTCGGGGAATCCGGACAGGGAGGCGGTGCGTGCCATGGTGGATTTTCTCCTCAGGTAATAACCGGCCGAGGTGTTCTGCGCCGCGGTGGGGCTGAAACGGGCGTCCGAAACGGGGATCAGATGGGCGGCAGACAGGCCGGTCATGCATAAACTGTGTGCGGCAGTCAGTTTATGCTTTCCGCGCCCGCATCTTCTAATGCGGCGGTATACGGCGCGATTGCCTGCAGTTTTACCGTTGAACCCGCGCAGCGCCACGGCGCCTGCGCAGGTTCGGCCCTAAACCCAGGAGGACTTTTGGCGGCCAGTTCACGGAGCGCCCGCGAAGCGAAGCGGCGCGTCCAGCAGATGGAGGCAAAGCGCGAGCTGCGCAAGGAGCAGGACAAACGGCGCAAGCGCGACAACGTACTTGCCGTCGGCGCCGGAGTCGCCGCGCTCGTCGTTGCACTGGTCCTGCAGCTGACAGTTTTCGCCGCCAATCCCAGTGAGGACGAATACGCCGCAGCCCAGGCCGGACTTACCACCCCGTCCGCCACGCCGTCGGCCTCCGCCGGTAATGCCGACAACATCCCCAAGCCTGAAACAGCGGCCGGCCAGACGTTCACCGGCGAACTGAAGCTCAACAGCGGCACCCTCGGCATCGAGCTGGACGGCACCAAGGCGCCCCAGGCAGCCGCCGTCTTCAAGTCCCTCGCGGACCAGAACTTCTATTCCGGGCTGAGCTGCCACCGGCTCACCACTGGCGAAACGTTCGGCGTCCTGCAGTGCGGGTCCAAAGCCGGCGACGGAAGCGGCGACGCCAACTACACGTGGGGCCCGCTGGAAAACACGCCGCAGGACAACACCTACCCTGCCGGAACCATTGCCGTGGCAAGGACCGGTGGAAACGCCTACGGCAACGGCACGCAGTTTTTCATCGTGTATAAGGACACCGTCATTCCCGCCGATGCCGCGGGCGGATACTCCGTGGTCGGGAAACTGACCTCGGGCCTGGATGTTGTGACCACAATCGCGGCCGCCGGACTAAAACCAGGTGACAGCCCCACAGACGGCGCCCCGGCGGAACCAGTCACGATAGACTCGTTCTCTCTGAAGTAACCAGCCGTCGCCCTCGTGGCACCGGCCCCGGTATTTCCCTCCAAGCGAAAGACTTCTAGCGGTGACAGACAGTCAGAAATCCGACGAAACAGTGTCAGCAGCAGCTGCCAACGAAACGCAGGCCGGAGCTGGGTTCGCAGAACCAGCCACAGGCCCGGGCACGGCGCAGGCAGATGCCACAACCCCGGCTACGGTGACGGAGACGGCACCAGAGGCGCAGGCCGCCGCGGCTGTCGCCGCAACGGGGGCTCCCGCTTCCACCCACGCCGGCGAAGCCGCACCCGCCGCCGCCGAAGCCGCGGATACCGCCTCTGAGCCCGCGGCTCCCCCGGCCCCGCGCCCCGCGCCGTCACCGGCAGCGTTTGCGGCACGGCCGAAGGCGAAACCCGCACCGGCAGCACCGGCAGCACCGGCTACCGTTTCCTCCGCTGCTTCACTGGCCGAGGCCGCACGATGGGGCCGGGTCGAAGGCGACGGCCACGTGTTCCTGACCCTCGACGGTGCCGAGCACCCTGTCGGGCAGTACCCGGACGTCAGCGACGACGAGGCACTGGGTTACTTCGCCCGCAAGTACGATGACGTCGTCGCGCAGATTGTCCTGCTGGAACAGCGGGTCAGCTCCAAGGCACCCACCACGGACATGCACAAGACCGTGGCCCACCTGCGCGAGCAACTCGCCGGGCGCAACATGGTGGGCGACCTTCGCTCCGCCGAGTCCCGTCTGGACGCCCTGGCCACGCAGATCTCCGAGCTCGAAAAGTCCGAGAAGGCAGAACACGATGCCGTCCGCGCTGCCGAGTTGGCCGCCCGCGAAGCCATCGTCGCCGAGGCTGAAGAGATTGCCGGCCACGACCCGGCCCAGATCCAGTGGAAGACATCCAGCGCCCGGATGAACGAACTGTTCGAGGGCTGGAAGACCGCGCAGAAGAGCGGCGTCCGGCTCGGCCGCAGCAATGAGGACACCCTCTGGAAGCGCTTCCGCGCCGCCCGTACCGTCTTTGACCGGCACCGCCGTGCGTATTTCTCCCAGCTGGACAGCACCAACTCGGCAGCCAAGGCCGCTAAGGAGAAGCTGATCACCGAGGCGGAAGCGCTCTCCTCCTCGACCGACTGGGGCTTTGCCGCCGGCGAATACCGCCGCCTGATGGATGATTGGAAGGCATCGCCGCGTGCCAGCCGCAAAGACGACGACGCGCTGTGGGCCCGGTTCCGTGCCGCCCAGGACGTCTTCTTTACGCACCGCCAGGCGGCCAACGATGAGATCGACCAGGAATACGGTGCAAACCTCGTGGTCAAGGAGGCGCTGCTGACGGAAGCCAACGAGCTCCTCCCCATCAAGGACCTCACCGCGGCCAAAAAGGCGCTCCAGTCCATCCGTGACCGTTGGGAAGAGGCCGGCAAAGTCCCCCGCGCCGACATGGCACGCGTCGAAGCCGGGCTGCGGAAGATCGAAGATAGCGTCCGCCACGCCGAGGACGAGAACTGGAAGCGGTCCAACCCGGAGACGAAAGCACGCACCAACAGCGCGCTGACGCAACTTGAATCGGCCATTGCAGGGCTGCGGGAGGACCTGGCCAAGGCGGAGAAGGCCGGCGACGATCGCAAGATTAAGGCCGCCAAGGAAGCGCTCGAGGCCCGCGAGGCTTGGCTGGAACAGCTCGAAAAATCAGCGAGCGAACTCTCCTAGCCCGCAGGCGCCGGACCCCAAGCCCTACGAAGCGGGCCCCGCACCGGTTATCCACATGACCGGTGCGGGGCCTGTTCGCTGATTCCGGGACGGGTCAGGATGGCTGAATGGTCATCGTTCACGGCCCCGCTGCCACGTCCACCCCAGGCTCACTTCTACCGTCACTGTCAACGTTGCGGTCAGGGTCAGCGCCGCTGACGGCTGCACTGTCGCCGCCGGCTGAATTGTATTCCCCCGGAGCGCTCTTCTCCTGGCCCGAACTTCAAGCGATGGCGTTGGACGGCGTGCTGACGCAGCTCTACCAGCGCGGCTACCTGCCGCCGGGGACCCGCCCCACGCCGCGGCTCAGGGCCCGTGCGGCCTCCCTCCTGATAAGCCCGGCCATCCGCACCCGGGTTGTCGCGGGGCGGATGACGGCCGCCTGGATTTACGGCTGCGCCATCGAACCTGACCGTCTTGCCCTGCTCGTCGACACCAAGCGACGGATATCCAGCCTCAGGTCGGCCCGCGGGTGCACACTCCACGAGGTGCGCCTGGGCCCGTTCGACGTCGTGAGCCTGGGTGGTCTGCTGGTCTCCAGCCCGCTGCGGACCGCTGTGGACATCGCCCTGCATGTGGACGCGGAGCGGGCCGTTCCGGCGCTGCGGGCGCTGCTGGCAAACCCAGATCTGGGTTTGCAGACCCGGCTGCTGCTGCGGGCCGTGGAGGCATCGCCCCGGATGCCGCACAAAAAGGAAGCGCTGGCGAAACTCGAACAGCTGCAGCCCCGTCCGGCGCCATAACCCGGCGCCTCCCGGCGCCCGGTTACGGTGTCTCGCCAAACAAGATTCAGCCGCGCCGCCGGCTGCCGGTGGTCCGGTAGACGTCAAAGACCCCGTCGATGCGTCGGACGGCACTGAGCACATGGCTGAGGTATTTCGGGTCGCCCATCTCGAAAGCGAATTTCGAGATGGCTACCCTGTCCGTGGATGTGTGAACGCTCGCGGCCAGGATGTTGACGTGGTTCTCCGACAGGATGCGGGTCACGTCCGAGAGCAGCGACTTGCGGTCAAGGGCTTCAACCTGGATTTCGACCAGGAAAACGCTCGACTGGGTGGGTGCCCAATCAACCTCCACTATCCGGTCTGGCTGCTCCAGCAGCCCACTGACGTTGGTGCAGTCCGTCCGGTGCACTGAAACGCCGGAACCGCGGGTGACGAAGCCCAGGATCGGGTCCGGCGGAACAGGTGTGCAGCAGCGGGCGAGCTTGACCCAGACATCGTCCACGCCGCGTACTACGACGCCTGAATCGGAGTACCGTCCCTTGCTGACTTGCGAGGGGATGGAAACCTCGGTGAGGGCGTCGTCGGGAGTGTCGTTGCCGCCGACGCTTTCCACGAGGCGTTCCATAACGGACTGAGCCGAGGTGTGGCCGTCGCCGACCCCTGCGTACAGACCGGAGATGTCGACATACTTTAAGTCCTCCGCGATCGCGGCGAGGGCGTCATGGGTCATCAGGCGCTGCAACGGCAGGTTTTGCTTGCGCATCGCCTTGGTCAGCATTTCCTTGCCCCGGTCGATCGACTCTTCGCGGCGTTCCTTGCTGAACCACTGACGGATCTTGTTGCGGGCCCGGGCGCTCTTGACGAAATGCTGCCAGTCCTGGCTGGGACCGGCGCCCTCGGCCTTGGACGTGAAGATTTCCACCCAGTCGCCGTGGTTCAGTTCACTGTTCAGCGGGACCAGTTTGCCGTTGACTCGGGCCCCGATGGTCCGGTGGCCCACTTCGGTGTGGACGGCGTAGGCGAAGTCCACGGGTGTGGAACCGGCGGGTAGGGCCATAACCTCGCCCTTGGGGGTAAAAACAAAAACCTCCCGGGCGTTGATTTCAAAACGCAGCGAGTCCAGGAACTCGCCCGGATCGGAGGTTTCCTGCTGCCAGTCCACGAGGGAGCGGAGCCAGCCCATCTCACCCTCGCGGGGGCTTCCCGGCCCGGCAGCGGTGCGGTTCGGCTGATCCTTATACTTCCAGTGTGCCGCAACGCCGTATTCAGCGCGGCGGTGCATTTCGTGCGTGCGGATCTGGATCTCCACGGGTTTGCCGCCGGGGCCGATGACGGTGGTGTGCAGCGACTGGTACATGTTGAACTTGGGCATCGCGATATAGTCCTTGAACCGCCCGGGGAGGGGGTTCCAGCGTGAGTGCATGGCGCCGAGGGCCGCGTAACAGTCCCGGACCGAGTCGACCAGCACCCGGACGCCCATCAGGTCGTTGATGTCGTCGAAATCTTTGTCCCGAACAATCATCTTCTGGTAAATCGAGTAGTAATGCTTGGGCCGGCCGCTGATAGTGGCCTTAATTTTCGCTTCGCGCAGGTCCTCGGTGATCTGGTTCCGGATCACCGAGAGGTTCTTTTCGCGTTCGGGGGTCCGGTCCCCCACCATACGCACGATTTCCTCGTAGACCTTCGGATACAGCGCCGCAAAGGAGAGGTCTTCAAGTTCCCATTTGATGGTATTCATGCCCAGCCGGTGTGCCAGCGGAGCGAAGATCTCCAGTGTTTCCCGGGCCTTGCGCGCCGACGACTCGGCCGAGACGAAGCGCCAGGTCCTGGCGTTGTGCAGCCGGTCGGCCAGCTTGATCATCAGGACCCGGATGTCCTTGGCCATGGCGACGACCATTTTGCGCACGGTTTCAGACTGGGCGGCCTCGCCGAAGCTGACCTTGTCCAGCTTGGTGACCCCGTCGACCAGCATGGCCACTTCCGGCCCGAATTCGGCTTTCAGGTCCTCCAGGGAGTACGAGGTGTCCTCGACCGTGTCGTGCAGGAGAGCCGCCGCCAGGGTGGTTCCGCTGAGCCCCAGTTCGGCCAGGATGGTGGCAACCGCCACGGGGTGGGTAATGTACGGGTCGCCGCTCTTGCGCTTCTGCCCGCGGTGGCAGCTCTCCGCCACCACAAAGGCACGCTGAATCAGCTCAAAGTCCTCTTTGGGGTTGTTGGCCCGCACGGTGCGCAGGAGCGGCTCCAGGATGGGCGAATAGGCAGGTGCACCGCGACCGGTCAGGCGCGCCAGCCGGGAGCGGGTGCGCTCACGGCGGCCGGGGAAGGTCGGGCGGGCCCCCGAACTGTCGACCGGGACGGGCGGATCAGCGCGTCCCGGAGCCACCACGCCAGTCTGCGAACCCTGGCCTGCAGCCTCATCCGCCTGCGCTGTTGGCACCGGCGTCGAACGTTCTTCCAATGGAGCACCTCTCCGAACCCGTTAATTCTTCCAGTCTATTCCCGCAGCAGGATACTTCGATAACCGTCGACGATACGGCGACGGGCCGGAGAGCACCACGAATGGCGTTCTCCGGCCCGAAGGTCTGCGGAAGCAAATACCCCGGCGGACCGGGTCCGGCAGGACCGCTGCGGCTAGGCCGTCGCGGGAGCTTCTGCGGTTTCCGCCTTGGCGGCAGCCTGCGCCCGGCGCTGCTGCACCCGTGCGGCCTGCTTGACCAACTCCCGTTCGCCCTGGCGCAGCCAGGCGTAGAGGGGCGCGGCGATAAATATGGTGGCCGCCGTGCCGATCAGGATGCCGACAAAAAGAGCCAGTGAGAGGTCCCGCAAGGTTCCGGCGCCGAGCAGGCCAGCGCCGATGAATAGGATCGCACCC
This sequence comes from Arthrobacter sp. AL05, assembly GCF_029960715.1. Taxonomy (NCBI): domain Bacteria; kingdom Bacillati; phylum Actinomycetota; class Actinomycetes; order Micrococcales; family Micrococcaceae; genus Arthrobacter; species Arthrobacter sp. AL05. Next base: position 15,872 of record NZ_JASBRC010000013.1, on the reverse strand, counting down.
ACAGGAAGGATGGCAACCATCATGGTGTTGATGGAGCGCACCAAGGTCTGGTTGACGGCCAGGTTGACCTCCTCGCCGAACGTCCGGCGGGTGGACGCCTGCAGGTCCGCGGTGTTCTCGCGGATCTTGTCGAAGACCACCACTGTGTCGTACAGCGAGTAGCTCAGCACGGTGAGGAACCCAATGATGGCCGACGGCGTGACCTCGAAATCGCTGAGGGCATAGACGCCGGCGGTGATGAACATCGTCACCAGCATGCCCACGAGGGCCGAGAGCGACATCTTCCAGGTCCGGAAGTACAGCGCCATCAGCACCGCGGCGAGACCGACGAAGATCGCCAGGCCCAAAAGGGCCTGTTTTGTAACGTCGGCACCCCACGTCGGCCCGACAAAGGTCGAGGTGACCTCATTGTCGGTGACGCCGTAGGCCGTGGTGAGTCCGTCCTTGATCCGCAGTGTCTCGTCGTCGGTGAGCTTGTCCGTTTGGATCCGCATCGTGGTGCCGGCAACGTTGGCGACGCGCGGGACGCTTCCAGAGACAACGTCCTTCACGGCTTTCTCGCCGAGGGCAGGGTCCGTGGTCTTGACATTTGAGACGGTGAATTCCGAGCCGCCCCGGAACTCGATGCCGAGATTGAAGCCACCCTTGGCGACCGGCAGCAGGATCGAGAGCGCAACCAGGACGGCTGCAATCAGGAACCAGATTTTCTTGGAATCGACGAAGTCGTACGAGCGCTTGCCCGTGTAGAGCTCATTGCCGAAATTGGCGAAGCTGGTGGCCATTTAGTTGCCCTCCTTGGACGCGTTCTTGGAGGAACCGGCAAGCTGTTCCTGGCGTTCCGCGAGCCGTCGTTCCGCAATGGTCATCCGGCGTTCGGCCTCGGCCGCGGCGCCGGTGTTCTTGGCGCGAAGCGCAACGGCGGGCTTGTCATCCGGGGTGCGGATCCGGCCCGCCCCGCGGTACAGCGGGATGGCCCCGAGCCGCTTCGGGTCCAGGCCGGAGAACCGGTGGCCTTCGCCGAAGAACTTGGTGCCCGAGAGCAGCTGAAGCGTCGGGTGCGTGAACATAAACACAACGATGAGGTCCGCGATGGCAGTCAGGCCAAGCGTAAACGCGAAGCCGCGGACGTTGCCCACTGCCACGAAGTACAGCACCAGTGCGGCCAGCAGGTTGACCGCCTTGGATGCGAGCACTGTGCGTTTGGCGCGCTTCCAGCCGTTCTGGACTGCCGAAACGAGTCCTCGGCCTTCCCGGAGCTCGTCACGGATGCGTTCGAAGTAGACGATGAAGGAGTCAGCTGTCTGTCCGATTGCCACAATCAGACCGGCCACACCGGCAAGCGAGAGCCGGTAGTTTTCCGTCCAGCCAAGGATCGCGATGGCCAGGTAGGTCAGGGCACCGGCAACCACCAGGGACGCCACGGTGACCAGGCCCAAGGCCCGGTACTGGAACAGTGAGTAGACGACCACCAGCAACAGGCCGATCAGGCCCGCCAGCATGCCCATCCGCAGCTGCTCACCACCCAGGGTGGCTGAGATCTGCTGTTCGCTCTGGATTTCGAAGCTGATCGGCAAGGCTCCAAAGCGGAGCTGGTCCGAGAGTGCCTTCGCGGACTGTTCGGTGAACCCGCCGGTGATCTGCGGACGTCCATCGGTGATGACCGCATTCGCACGCGGCGCGGAGATGACCTGGTCATCGAGCACGATGGCAAACTGCGCTTTCGGATCCGAGCCGCCCTGGGCCTGGCTGGCGACGTTGAACTGATACAGCCGCTCAGTGACTGCCTTGAACTTGGTGGTGCCTTCGTCGTTGAACTGGATGTTAACTGCCCACTCGTTGGTCACCGCACCCTGGGCGCCGCGCTGCAGCTGGAAGGAGGACCCGGCGATGTTTGAGCCTTTGACTTCAACCGGGCCAAGGATGTACTTGATCGCCGGGGAGCTGGCGGAGGCCGGCTCGCAGGTTACCAGCGGTTTGGTCGGGTCGGAGCGTTCCTGCTTGTCCTGCGACGGGTTGTCGCAGTTGAGCAACTCGAACTTCTTGTAGACCTCCGGGGTAACCCAGTTAATGTCGCTGCCGTTGGTGGGCTCGGCGGTGGGCTTGGGCAGCTGGTCTTCCGGAGTCAAGGACTCCGTGGGGACGGCTGCGCCCGGACCGGCTTGGAGGACGGGGCGGAAATTCATGTCGGCGGACGCCTGGATCAGGGCGCGGGTTTCCTTGGCGGGTGTGCCCGGCAGGCTGACGACGACGTTCCGGCCGGACTGCGTGCTGATTTCGGCTTCCGCGACACCGGAGCCGTCCACACGCTGGCGGATGATCGCCACGGCCTGATTGAGCTGCTCTTCATTGATGCCTGAACCGCCTTCAACCTTGGGCGCCAGGATCATCTGGGTGCCGCCTTCAAGGTCCAGGGCGAGCTTGGGTGCCCAGCTCGCCTGGCCGGCCATGGTGCCGCCGGCCAGGACGGCCGTCAGGACGGCGAGGATAACGCCGAGCCAGACCAGCACCCTGAGGGCTGTGTTTTTGGGGCCAGTTCGTGCCATTGTGGATCTTTCTATTGTTTACGGAGGAACCGCCGTGCGGCCCTCACGGGCGCGCTCCGGCGGTGGCCCGCAGCCGTTGTTTCGCGGGATAGCTCAAACAGGCAGACTAGCTGTCTTTTTTGCCTTCGTCGCTGAGGCGGCGCAGGGTTTCCTCAGGCGTCTCATCGCGCGGTGCATCGTTGACAGGAGCGATGCTTTCGGACTTCTCGATGGTCAGCGAAGATGCATCGTTGGGAACCACTGCAGGCTCCTCGGCGGCGAGGACCGGCTCGACGATCTTGGTAACTGCCTGGCGGTGCACTGTGGCGGTGTTCCCCGGGGAGAGTTCGAGCAGGACCTTGTTCTCTGCGTCGTCGATCTCGACGATCCGTCCGAAGAGGCCGAAACTGGTCATAACCTCGACACCCGGGGCGAACTGTGACTGCAGCGTGGCTGCCTGTTCCTTGGTCTTCTTGTTGCGTCGGAACATCATAAAGACGAAGAGTCCGAGCATAACGAAAAGCAGGATGTTCATTGGATCCAAGGGAAAAGTTCCATTCTGTACTTGCGTAGCTGGTTGTACAGCAACGTCCGTTTCGCTCCGGGATAGCTGGCAGGCAAATTATGCCGAGCCGACGGCGGCCAGGAACTGGCCGCGCACGGAAACAAAGACCCGAACGTGCCGAGCGTCATACTAGTCTAGAGGGAAAGGCTACGCGCTGCTGCTATTGACGGTTACGGATCCATTCCGGATCGGCATCCTGGCCCGGCCCGGCCTCGAAGTCGGCGTCACCGTCCGCCGGGAAGAGTTCCAGCGGGTCCTGCGCGAAAACGCCGGGCGGCACCGCGTAGCCAAGATGTGTCCAGGCCGGGGCGAGCGCGATCCTGCCCCGGGGGGTCCGGCCCAGCAGGCCCTCGCGGACGAGGTACGGCTCGGCGACGGTTTCCACCGTTTCCGTCTCCTCGCCGACGGCGATAGCCAGGGTGGACAGGCCCACGGGTCCGCCGCCGAACTTGGTGATCAAAGCCTCCAGGACGGCCCGGTCCAGCCGGTCAAGTCCGCGTTTGTCGACTTCGTACATGTCCAGCGCCGCGGACGCGGTCCGGGCATCGATCTGCTCGACCCCGTGCACCAGCGCCCAGTCGCGGACCCGGCGCAGGAGCCGGTTTGCGATGCGGGGCGTACCGCGGGACCGCCCGGCAATTTCGCTGAACCCGGCGGAGTTGACCTTCAGGTCCAGCAGGCCTGCAGAGCGCCGGAGGACGAGTTCCAATTCCGCCACGGAGTAAAACTCGAGATGTCCGGTGAAGCCGAACCGGTCCCGGAGCGGTCCGGGCAGCAGGCCCGCGCGGGTGGTCGCACCCACCAGGGTGAACGGCGGAAGTTCAATCGGGATGGCGGTAGCTCCGGCTCCCTTGCCGACGACGATGTCGACCCGGAAATCCTCCATGGCCATATAGAGCATTTCCTCGGCCGGCCGGGACATCCGGTGGATTTCATCAAGGAAAAGGACTTCACCTTCGGAGAGCGAGGACAGGATGGCAGCCAGGTCGCCTGCGTGCTGGATCGCCGGGCCGCTGCTGATTCGCAGCGGTGCGTTCATCTCGGCCGCAATGATCATGGACAGCGTGGTCTTACCCAGGCCGGGAGGACCGGAGAGCAGGACATGGTCAGCGCTGCGGCCCCGCATGCGGGAAGCTTCCAGGACCAGTGACAGTTGTTTCCGGACCCGGTGCTGGCCCACGAAGTCATGCAGGTTTTTGGGCCTGAGGGCGGCTTCGATGACCCGCTCCTCCGGCTCCTCTCCCCCGGCGACGACGGATGGCTCAGCCACGGGCGCCTGCCCTGTTGCCGGCCCGGGCGCCGTCCTGGCCCAGCCAGCGGAGGGTGGCGCGCAGGATCTCGGCCACGTTGCCCCTGTCGGCCAGTTCGGGTGAATCGGCCAGGGACTTGTCGATGCTGGAGGTGGCATCCTTCTCGGACCAGCCCAGGCTCGTCATGGCCGCGACCACCTGGGGCTTCCAGACCGACTCGGAGCTTGCCGCGGGAGCAGGTGCATCGGCCGCGGTGCCGTGCGGCACCAGCTTGCCGGCCAGTTCCAGCACAATCCGCCCGGCGACCTTGGGGCCAATCCCCGGCACCTTGGTGAAGGCCTTGCCGTCTCCGGAGTGTGCGGCGACGCGGATCGTTTCCGGCTCATGCACGGCCAGGACTGCGAGAGCCAGCCGGGGCCCGACGCCGCTGACGCTGAGCAGGATGTCGAACACAGCTCGTTCGTCGTCGGAAGCGAATCCAAACAGGGTAAGGGAGTCCTCCCGCACGATCAGGGAGGTGAACAGCTTCCCTTCCTCGCCGGCACGGAGCCTGCTGAGGGTCTGCGGCGTGGCGTTCACGCTCATGCCGGCGCCGTTGAGGTCGATCACGGCGGAGGACAGGCCAACGTGCGCTACGGTTCCGCGGAGAAAACTGATCAAAGCCGGGCTCCTGAAAATTCAGCCATACATGAACCGGGAGGACCCGGCTATCCGAACATATCTACGAATACCCTAGCAAGCGCACCGGACATTCAGCGGGTGCGGCGCGCTTTGGCTTCCGCGTCTGCCCAAGCCCGTTGCGCGGGAGTCAAGGAGCCGCTGCCGGGCCCGGTGGTGCTGACGGCCGCGCCGCTTCCGGCCCGCCAGGCGTGGGTGATGGCCAACGCCAGGGCGTCGGCTGCGTCGGCCGGCCGCGGCGGGGCGTCAAGGCGGAGGATCTTGGTAACCAGCTTGGTCACGGCATCCTTGTTGGACGTGCCGCTGCCGGTCACGGCGGCTTTGACCTCGGACGGTGTGTGCAGCGCTACCGGGATGCCGCGGCGCGCGGCAGCGGCGATCACCACGCCCGAGGCCTGGGCCACCCCCATCACGGTGCTGACGTTCAGCTGGGAAAAGACGCGCTCAACGGCCAGGACGTGCGGTGTGTACTTGTCCAGCCACTCGTCGATGGAGGTCGCGATGACCAGGAGGCGCTGGTCCAGGCTTTCCTCCGGCGAGGTCCCGACGACGCCGAACGCCACCATCGTGGCCCGGCGGTTTTTCTCAACGTCCACGACGCCGATCCCGCAGCGGGTGAGGCCCGGGTCGACGCCGAGGACGCGCAGCGTCACTCCGCTTCCAGTGCGGCCTGCACTTCGTCGCTGAGGTCGGCGTTGCTGTAGACGTTCTGGACGTCATCGAGTTCTTCGAGGGCATCGACAAGCTTCATGAACTTTTTGGCGGCTTCGAGGTCCAGCGGAACCTGCATGGACGGGACAAACTCCGCCTCGTCGGAATCGTATTCGATCCCCGCGTCCTTGAGGGCATCGCGGATGGCCTGCAGGTCCGTCGGCTCGGAATGGATCTCGAAGCTGTCCGAGTGGTCCTTGACTTCCTCGGCGCCGGCGTCCAGGACGGCCATCAGGACATCGTCCTCGCTGAGGCCGTTCTTCGGCAGCGAAACGACACCCTTGCGGGAGAAGAGGTAGCTGACCGAACCGGGATCGGCGATGGTTCCGCCGTTGCGGGAAATGGCGAGCCGGACTTCGGAGGCGGCACGGTTTTTGTTGTCGGTCAGGCACTCGATCAGCAGCGCCGAGCCCTGCGGCCCGCGGCATTCGTACATGATCTCGGTGTAGTCAACCACTTCGCCGGTGAGGCCGGCGCCGCGCTTGATGGCACGGTCGATGTTGTCAGCGGGGACCGATGTCTTTTTTGCCTTGGTGACGGCGAGTTCCAGGCCCGGGTTGCCGGCGAGGTCCGGACCGCCCATCCGTGCGGCGACTTCGATGTTCTTGATCAGCTTGGCGAACGACTTGGCCCGGCGGCTGTCGAGGATGGCCTTCTTGTGCTTGGTCGTCGCCCATTTGGAGTGGCCTGACATGCTTTACGCTTCTCCTCTGATCATTCGGATAAACAATTTATGCACACGCTTCTCCCCCGTCACTTCCGGGTGGAAGGAGGTGGCCAGCAGCTTGCCGGAACGCACAGCAACAATTCTAGCCGCCCCGGCCAGCGCCTCGGGGTGGGAGGCGCCGGCCGGCTCCACTACGGCGAGGACCTCCACGCCGTCGCCGACGCGTTCCACCCACGGTCCGCGGATAAAAACAGCGTGCACGGGGGCGACGCCGTCGCCGGTGGCACTGAAGCCCAAGCCCTTGAAATCGAGATCCGTTTCGAAAGACTCACGCTGCCGGCCGAAGGCGTTCCGGCGCACCGTGATGTCAAGGCCCCCGAAGGTCTGCTGGGGGTTGCCGGCGAGGTCCTTCGCGGGGTCGGCGATTTCCTCGGCGAGGAGAATCATCCCGGCGCAGGAACCGTAGACCGGCAGCCCGGCCCGGATGCGGGTGCGCAGCGGATCACGCAGTCCGAAGGCCCGGGACAGCTTGTCGATGGTTGTCGATTCACCCCCGGGAATGATGAGGCCATCGAGGCCGTCGAGTTCGGACGCCCGGCGGACGCCGATGCCCGTGGCGCCGGCTTCTTCCACCGCGCGCAGGTGTTCGCGGAAGTCGCCCTGAAGGGCCAGGACGCCGATCCGCAGGCCCGAACCCGCGCGGGAAGAGGAGGCAGAAGAGGGGTTGGTCATCCGAACAGCATAGTGGCCTGAACGAACCCGCCGCCGCCGCCCGGCGGGCTTCCATGCCGACGCTGGGATATATTACAGAGCATGTTTTACTTCAGCGTTCCGCTCGGCAAGCTCGTCCGCCGGGTGTCCCGGCTCAGGGGCGGAGGCTCTGCCCTGCCGGGGCTGGTCGTCGAAAAAATCGACCCCGGGTTTATGCGCAGGACGCTGTCCACGCTGCCGCACGGCGTCGCCGTCGTCAGCGGCACCAACGGCAAGACCACCACCACGAAGATGGTGGTCGAACTCCTGGAGAGCCAGGGCCTGAAGGTCTTCACCAACCGCACCGGCAGCAACTTCACCCGCGGCGTGGCCGCTGCGCTGCTCGGCGAGGTGGACTGGCTGGGACGCCTCGACGCGGACGTCGCCGTGCTGGAACTGGACGAGGCGCACGCGGTGCACTTCGTGAACCAGGTGCCGCCGCGCTACTGCCTCCTGCTCAACGTGCTGCGGGATCAGCTGGACCGTTTTGGCGAGATCGACAAGACCGCCCAGCTGCTGCAGCACATCGCCGCCAAAACCACCGGAACCGTCGTGCTGAACCGCGAGGACCCCCGCGTCGCACGGATCGCGGAAACTCTCGCCGCGCAACCGCACGTAACGGGCACGGGAAAAACAGGCACGCACAGCGGCCCCGACGTCCTCTACTTCGGCTTGGATGATTCCCTGCTGAGCACCTTCCCAAACGACGACGAGATGCGGACCGCCCCCGGCAGCCCGGTGCCGCCGGCTCCCGCCAAGCCGCATGCCGACGTTGTGCTTCGCCGGGTCGGTGCCGCGGACGCGGACTTTGAGTACGACGGCGTCACGGCCACCACGGCGATGAAGCTCCGCGGTGTCTACAACATCTTTAACGCCGCGGCCGCGCTGACCTTGGCGCGGGCAATTGCGGTGGGGGACCCTGTCCCTGGAAAAACGGCCGTCGCGGACAACGAGAGCCTGCTGGCGGCCCTGTCCCGGGTGGCACCGGCCTTTGGCCGCGGAGAAAGCCTCGTCGTCGACGGCCTGCCGCTGGACCTGGTGCTGGTGAAGAACCCCAGCGGCTTCCGCCTCGGGCTGAAGTCGTTTCCTGCTGCGGGGTACGCCACGATGATCGCAATCAATGACAACTATGCCGACGGCCGGGACATGTCCTGGCTCTGGGATGTGGAATTCGACACCCTGAGCGAAGGCGGCGTGGACCAGTTGAGCGGCTCCCGCGCTTACGACATGGCACTCCGGCTGCAGTATAACGACGTCTCGATTGGCGCCGTGAATACCGAGATTGCGCCCGCGCTGGCAGCCTTTATCCGCGGGGCCAAAAACAAGCCCAAACGAATCTTCTGCACCTACACGGCGATGCTGGCCATCCGCCGCGAGCTGGCCAAAATCACCACTGTGGAGGTGGTCTCATGAGCAAAGGAACCATCCGGGTCCTCCAGCTGTACCCGCGGGACATGAACATCTACGGCGACTGGGGAAACGCCCTGGTGTTGGCACAGCGGCTTCGCTGGCACGGCTACACGCCGGAATTGCTTGAGTACAACGTCGGCGACGCCTTTCCGGCGGACATCGACCTGGTAGTCGGAGGCGGCGGACAGGACAGCGGACAGCTTGTTATCCAGGACGACCTGCTCTCGCGCGAATCCGCGCTCAAGGAACTGGCCGAGGACGGCACCCCGATGCTGGTGATTTGCGGCCTCTACCAGCTGTTCGGGAAGTTCTTCAAAACCCGGACGGGTTCAATCATCCCGGGAATTGGCATCCTGGACGTGGAAACCCACGGCACCGATGAGCGGCTGATCGGCAACGTGTCGGTGACCTCCCCCGAGTTCGGCACCGTGCTGGGGTACGAGAACCACAGCGGGCAGACCAGCCTGGGCCCGGGCGTCTCGCCGCTGGGAGCCACCGCCAAGGGCACGGGCAACAACAGCAGTTCCGGCCAGGAAGGGGCCCGCTACCGCAACATTGTGGCCAGCTACCTGCACGGCTCACTATTGCCCAAGAACCCGGTCCTGGCAGACTTCCTGATCCGGACCGCCGTCGAGCGCAAATACGGCAGCTTCTCGCCCGGTACCCCGGACGACTCGTACGCCGTCCTGGCCCGCGACCACGCCGCCCGCCGCCCGCGCTGACGGCCAAGGCGCCGTCCGGGCTATCCGGGTAGCATGGGTCTCGCGTGCCGTGACCTGCGGCCCGTCGCTCATCCGTCGCTCGAAATGGAGTCCGCCATGGTTGGAGATCCAGATCCCGGGCTGGTGTTCGCCATCCCGGGCGACCTTTCAGCGCCCACCGGCGGCTACGCCTATGACCGCAGCCTCCTGACGCACCTGCCCGGCTCCGGCATCCGGGTCCAGCACCTCCAACTCCCGGGCCAGTGGCCGTCTCCGACGGCCGCTGACGTTGAACAAACCAGGCGGGTGCTCGCCTCGCTGCGGCGCGGGACCCCGGTTATGGTGGACGGACTCGCGTTCGGTGCGTTCCCGGACACACTGCTTGAGATGCTGGGCGACGGGACCGGCCACCCGCTCCTGGCCCTCGTCCACCATCCACTGGCACTGGAAGCCGGGATCGCGGAAGACGAACGCCGGTTGCTCGCGGCAACCGAGCGCCATGCCCTGGCACGCGCCACGCACGTGATTGCCACCAGCGCGGTGACGGCCCGGACTCTGAGCCGCGACTACGGCGTCCCGGCCGGCAAAATCTCGATCGCCTGTCCGGGGACACCACCGGCACGCCGGGCCGAAGGCTCAGACGGCACACGCGGGGCGGAACTGCTCTGCGTCGGGTCGGTCTCCCCACGCAAGGCCTACGGCGTCCTGGCCCTGGCACTTTCGCAGCTGACTGACCTGGACTGGCATGTCACCATCGCCGGTGAGACTCACCGGGTGCCGGGCGAGCACGCCCGCGTGGCCGCCGCCATCGAGGCCCACGGCCTTGCCGGCCGGGTTACCTTTACCGGTGTCCTGACGGCGGATGAGCTGGCGGCCGCCTACCGCTCCAGCGACCTCTTTGTGATGCCTTCCCTCTATGAGGGCTACGGCATGGCGTTGGCGGAGGCGATGTCCTACGGCCTGCCGATTATCTGCACCACCGGCGGGGCCGCGGCCGAGACGGTGCCGGACGGCGCTGCCGTCAAGGTCCCGCCCGGCGACGCGCCCGCCCTCGGCAATGCCCTCCGACTACTTTTGACCAATCCGCAGCGCCTCGCCGACCTCGGGGAGCGCTCCTGGGCCGCCGGACGGACGCTGCCGTCCTGGTCTGAGACTGCCGGTCGGGTCGCTGGCGCGGTGCGGGCCGTGGCCCGGTTGCTCCCGGAGCACGCGGCATGAGCGGCTTCAGCCCGGAGTGGCTGGACCTGCGCGAACCGGCTGACCACCGGGCCCGGGATTCGGAGCTAGGGCAGCAGCTGTCCGCCTATTTCGCGGCACACACACACGTCAGCGTGGTGGATCTGGGCTGCGGTTCCGGGTCCAATCTGCGGGGCACCGCGAAGTTCCTGCCGGACCACCAGTCCTGGCGGCTGGTGGACTATGACGCGCAGCTGCTGACCTTGGCCCGGCACCGCCTGGTCGACTGGGCGGACGAGAGCCGGTCCGAGGGCGCCCTCCTTCGGCTGCGCAAGGAGAACAAGCGCATTGACGTCAGCTTCGCCGAGGCCGACCTCACCCGTGACCTGGCGCAGGTGCTGGCGCCGGCTCCGGATCTTGTCACGGCCGCAGCACTGTTCGACCTCGTTTCGGAGCCCTGGCTGGAGCTGTTCACGGCCGCCCTCAGCGCGGCCGGGCTGCCGCTCTACACGGTCCTGAGCTACGACGGCCGGCAGGAATGGCAGCCGGCCCACCCGCAGGACGGGCGTGTGCTTCGTGCGTTCAACAGCCATCAGCAGTGGGACAAGGGCTTCGGTCCGTCCACCGGTCCGCGGGCCACGGCTGCGCTGGCGGGACTGCTCGCGATGCACGGTTATGCCGTGCACACCGCCGACTCGCCCTGGCTGCTCGGACCGGAGGATTCGGATCTCCGGCGCGAACTCGCCACCGGCATCGGCGCTGCCGCGTTGGAGACGCGGGAGCTGACCCCGGGGGAAGTCGCCGACTGGCTGGCCGCCCGCCGGGATCCGGGCCAGGCCACGATCGGCCACAGCGATGTTTTCGCCACGCCCCGGCTGGACTGAGCCGGACACTCCGGTACGCCGCGCCGATGGGTTCCCGGACCGCGCCGTCGCTTAGCCAGGTCCTATATAGGCGAGGACGTCCCGGGCTATCCGGCTGCTTGAGGCTGCCCGGAGGTGACCCATGCCCTCGTACCAGATGAGGGTGCAGTCCGGGATAAGTCCGGCCGTCTCGCGCGCAACGTCCTGCGGGAAGAACTGGTCCGAGCCACCGCAAAGCAGCAGCACCGGCCGCCGGATGTGCGGGAGCACGGCCCTGGAATCAAAGCTCACTTCCGCCTCGACTTCGGTCAAGACGTCCGCGAGCGGATAGCCGGCCCCGGTGATGACCAGGCGGCTGATTACCGGTCCGAGCATCCGCCGAAGCCACCAAAGCCGCTCGTTCGGGATCAGATACTCGGCGAAGACCGTTCCGGCGCCGTCCGTGTCCCCGTCCGCAATGGCATGCGCCATCCGGGAGTCGACGTCCTTGCCCCAGTCACTCAGCTCCGCGGCGGTGACCACCATGGCCATGTGGTCGAAGGATTCGGGATGCCGCGCCGCCAGGTACTGGGCGATCATTCCGCCAAACGACTCAGCCACGACAATGTCCACGCGGCCGCCGAATTCCTCGGCTATCAGCCGCGCATAGTCGTCCGCCATGTCGGCTACCCGGTGTTCCGGCGGCATTCCCCGGCGCCGGGTGACAATCCAGACGGAGTACCCGGCCCGGAAAAGTGGGGCGAACTGCCGCCGAAGCATCTGGCGCAGCAGCCCCCGGGGAACCGTGCTCCCCGGGCCACCCTGGATGAAAAGGAGTTTTTTCCCGCCATTGCCCAGGCTCAGGTAGTCCATGCCGTTGGGAAAGGTCCCGTTCCGGGTTTCCCGGTCCGCTATCGGTACTCTGCCCACGAAAGCCTCCTGCCCGGTGGTGAAAGGAACTGCCCCCAGCCCTCGCGTCACCACCACGGTATGCGCCGGTCGGAAGCACGGCAAGACCCCGCGGAGTGGGCGCGGCCGTTCCGCCCGGCGCTACGGCTCCCTCGTGATGAGCAGTTCGTGGGCGCCCGCGGCTGCGGCTCCCATCGACTCGACCACGGTCTGGGTGCGCAGGTGGGTGGCCGCGTCGGCCGCGGCACCGGCGCAGGGGCCCTGCGGGGCGTCGGAGGCAACGGAACACCAGCGGTAGGGGCTGCGGACAATTACCGACGGCGCCCAGGCCAGATCGGAGGCGGTCCACTTGCCGGCGGCGTCCTGGCTGAACTGTACCCGCACCAGGAGACCTTCATTGTTGACCACGTAGCTCGGCGAGAGTTCGGTGATCCCATTGCCCAGTCCGTACACAATCCACGTCCCCTTGTACTGCTCGATCGGGAGAACCGAGTGCGTGTGGTGACCGTAGATCATGGTGAACTGGCCGCTGTCCGCGAGAGCGTGGGCGACGCTTTGCTGCTCGGCGTTGGGCTCACTGGAGTACTCGTCGCCGGCGTGCATGGCAGCGAGGACGATGTCCGCTCCCAAGGCGCGGGCCTTCTTGGCCTTGGCGATCATCACCCCGGGATCGAGCATGTCCACCTGCCAGTCGGCCTCCGGAACTTGCCCGTTCAACCCATAGCTGGCATCGATGACCGCGATTTTGGCCGCAGTGGTTTTCAGGACCATAATTCCCTGCGAGTCCGCTTCGCTCCGGTACGAGCCGGTGTGCTGGAGTCCGGCGGCGTCCATGGCGTCCAGCGTGCGGACCAGGCCGGTCGTGCCCTGGTCGATGGTGTGGTTACTCGCCGTCGTGCAGGCCTGGTAGCCCACCCCCTGCGCAGCCGCAATAATCTGCGGCGGGACGTTGAACGAGGGGTAAGCGGAGAAGGGGCCGGTGGGGCCGGCTACCGGTGTTTCCTGGTGGCAGATCGCCAGGTCACTCTTCTCGATGTATCGGCGCTGGCCTTCCAGTAGCGGTCCGAAGTCCAGGCCCTTCGCACCGGTGGCGAGGGCGTCGGCACGGGCCTGGTCCCACAGCTGGGCATGAACCAGCATGTCGCCGGTCACCAGCACCGAGGCGCAACGGACGGCCCGGCAGGCCGGGCCCTTCCCCGGCGTCGGGATCGGGGCCGGTGACGTCGACGGGCCCGGTACCGGGTTCCCCGCCGATGCAGCACCACTCTCGCTGCTACCGGCGGCCGCGGAACGCGAGCCGCCGTTTTCCGGTTGTGCGCCGGACCCGCAGGAAGCCAAAGAGGCTACGAGGAACAGGGCTGCGGCAACGGTGATCAGGCGAGCACGCCGAGTCGGGGTAAGGGTACGCATGGCGCCATCCTACGATGGCGCCGGGCAAAAAACGCCGGGCCGCCGTTGAGACTCCCTGCATTACATGAAAGAGTTATTTCATGATCAACCCATTGATGAGCCCCAGCCACCTGCCCTTCGGCCTGCCGCCCTTCGCGGACATCACCGATGAGCACTACTCCGAAGCGGTCGAGGCCGGTCTTGCCGCCCATCTCACGGAGATCAAGGCGATCGTGGACACCGCGGAACCCGCCTCGTTTGAAAATACGGCGCTCGCCATGGAGCGGTCCGGACAGCTCCTGCAGCGCGCCGCCGCTTCCTTCTTCACCCTCGTCTCGGCCGACGCCTCGGACGCCATCCGCGAACTGGAGACCACCCTATCCCCGCGTTTGTCGGCCCATCAGGACGCCGTGTACCTCAACCGTGGCCTGTTCGAACGGTTCGCCGCGATTAACACCGACCAGCTCGACGCCGAGTCTTCGCGCCTGGTGGACGAATACCTCAAGGAATTCCGCCAGTCCGGCATCCAGCTCGACGGCGCGGGCCAGGATCGGCTCAAGGCCGTCAACGCCGAGCTCTCCCGGTTGGGCACGGAATTCGGCCAGCGGGTCAAGGAAGCAATGAAGTCCGCAGCTCTGCTGCTCGATGACGCCACCGAACTTGCCGGACTTCCCGCGGACGATGTTGCCAGCGCTGCGGAAGCTGCCCGCACTGCCGGGCACGAAGGCAAGTACCTGCTGACCCTCATCCAGCCCAGCAACCAGCCCGCCCTCGCCGCGCTGGACCACCGGGGCGTCCGCCGGCGCCTGTACGAGGCGTCCGTTGGCCGCGGCAGCGCCGGCGGCAACCTTGATGTTTTGGATCTGGTCAAGGACACAGTCCGGCTCCGGGCCGAGAAGGCTGCGCTGCTGGGCTTCAACAACTACGCCGAACTGGTCGTGGATCAACAGACCGCCCCGGACTTCGCCGCCGTGCAGGCCATGATGAACCGGCTCGCGCCAGCCGCCGTCCGCAACGCGAATGCGGAGGCAGAAGCGCTGGCCAAGATCGCCGGGCACCCGCTCGAAGCCTGGGACTGGGCCTACTACTCCGCCAAGGTCAAACGCGAACGGTACGCAGTTGACGAACAGGCTCTGCGCCCTTACTTCGAGCTGGACCGCGTCCTGCACGAGGGCGTGTTCTTCGCCGCCAACGCGCTGTACGGTGTCACCTTCCACGAACGCGCAGACCTCTCCGGCTACCACGCGGACGTGCGGGTCTGGGAAGTCCGGAACCAGGACGGCACCGAGCTGGGGCTATTTTTGGGCGACTACTACACCCGCGAGTCCAAGCGCGGCGGAGCATGGATGAACTCTCTGGTGGAACAGTCCGGCCTGCTCAACACCCGGCCCGTGGTGATCAACAACCTGAACATCTCCAAGCCACCGGCCGGCGAACCCACCCTCCTGACCCTCGACGAACTCCGCACCGCGTTCCACGAGTTCGGCCACGCCCTGCACGGACTGTTCTCCTCCGTCACGTACCCGCGCTTTTCCGGTACCTCCGTGCCGCGGGACTTTGTGGAGTACCCCTCGCAGGTCAACGAAATGTGGATCATGTGGCCCGAGGTTCTGGCGAACTACGCACGCCACCATGCCACCAACGAGAAGCTCCCGCAGGAGATCGTGGCCAAGCTCGATGCCGCGCAGCTGTGGGGCGAGGGCTTTGGCACGACCGAGTACCTGGGCGCTGCCCTGCTTGACCTGGCCTGGCATGTCCTGGACGGCACAGAGGTGCCCGAGGACGTTCTGGAGTTCGAGGCCGGGGCATTGGCAGCGGCCGGCGTGGCACACCACCTGATCCCGCCGCGCTACCGCACGGGGTACTTCCAGCACATTTTTGCCGGTGCCGGCTACGCCGCGGGCTACTACTCCTACATTTGGAGCGAGGTGCTGGACGCCGAGACGGTGGAATGGTTTAAGGACAACGGCGGCCTCACCCGCGCAAATGGCGACTTCTTCCGGGCTGAACTGCTCTCCCGCGGCAACAGCCGGGATCCGCTGGATTCCTTCCGCGCCGTCAGAGGCCGCGACGCCGGACTCGAACCGCTGCTCAAGCGCCGTGGCCTCGAGTAGCCCACGGAATCCACCCCGCGCAGCCCAACTGACTCGCAGGTGGGGTCGTTTTGAGCCCTCAAAACGACCATATCTGCGAGTCAGTTGGGCGTTGGTGCAGTTACCAGCCGCGCTCGGCGAGGCGGTGCGGCTGCGGGATTTCGTCGACGTTGATTCCGACCATGGCCTCGCCCAGGCCGCGGGAGGCC
>NZ_JASBRC010000012.1:0-136529 GCF_029960715.1 Arthrobacter sp. AL05 | reverse complement strand
ACCACCACAACCAAAACAGCCATGGATCGCTCCGGAGCAACTTTTCAAACTTACCGGGCCACTTCACCCTTGTCAAATCGCCAGTCCGACTCAGTTTTACCGTGAAGCATCTGGGTCTTGGTGGCGGATCAACTCCGGGGAGCAGCGCGGAAAACAACTCTACCACCACTTTTCACTGGTGCCAAAGGCGGCCGCAGGCCACTACCTACAGGGCAGCAAAAAGCCCGGAATCATGAGGATTCCGGGCTTTTTGCCGAAGCTTCTCCAGTGCGTGTCCGGCGTGCCTGTCAGCTCACAGGCTTGAAGAAGGCGGCACCCAGGGGAGGCAGCGTCACGGTCAGGCCTGCCGGCTGGCCGTCGATGTCCACCGCGGTGGCAGTGAGGGTGCCTTCATTCAGCACACCGGACCCGCCGTAGGCGTCGGCATCGGTGTTCAGCACTTCGCGCCACTCCCCCGCCATGGGGACACCGAGCTGGAAATCCTCATGCGGGGAGCCCGAGAAGTTGAACGCGCAGGCAACTGGGTTGCCCGCGGCGTCGCGGCGAAGGAAGGTCAGGACGTTGCGGTTGGCATCCCCGCCGTTGATCCACTGGAAGCCGGCGGGGTCGTTGTCCTGTTCGTAGAGCGCCGGCGTCGAGCTGTAGAGCTCGTTAAGGTCCTTGGTCAGGCGCTGGACACCCTGATGCCCCGGACTTTCAGCCAGCCACCAGTCCAACCCGTGCTGTTCAGACCATTCCGCTTCCTGGCCGAATTCCGTTCCCATAAAGATCAGCTGCTTGCCCGGATGCGCCCACTGGTAGCCAAGGAAAGCACGCAGGTTCGCCAACTGCTGCCAGCGATCCCCCGGCATCTTACGCAGCATCGAACCCTTGCCGTGGACCACTTCGTCATGGCTGATCGGCAGCAGGAAGTTTTCCGTGTACGCATAGACCAGCGAAAAGGTGATGGTGCCGTGGTGCCACCGGCGGTTGAAGGGATCCTCAGCCATGTACTTGAGCGTGTCGTGCATCCAGCCCATGTTCCATTTGATGCCGAAGCCCAGCCCGCCCTGGCTTGTCGGCGCCGTTACGCCGGGGAACGCGGTGGATTCTTCGGCGATCATAACGGCACCGGGATGCGTTTTGTAGACCGTGGCGTTGACCTCCTGCAGGAAGGACATTGCCTCAAGGTTCTCCCGCCCGCCGAACCGGTTCGGTTTCCACTGCCCCTCCTCACGGGAGTAGTCCAGGTAGAGCATGGAGGCCACGGCGTCCACGCGGAGGCCGTCAATGTGGAATTCATCGAGCCAATAAAGCGCGTTCGCGACCAGGAAGTTGCGGACTTCGCTGCGGCCGAAGTCGAAAATGAGTGTTCCCCAGTCGGGGTGTTCGCCGAGGTTCGGGTCGGCATGTTCGTACAGCGCCTCGCCGTCGAACCGTGCCAGGGCCCATTCATCCTTGGGGAAGTGCGCCGGTACCCAGTCCAGCAGAACGCCGATGCCGGCCTGGTGCAGTTCGTCCACGAGGTGGCGGAATTCATCGGGATGGCCGAACCGCGACGTCGGAGCAAAGTAGGACGTGACCTGGTAGCCCCAGGATCCGCCGAAGGGGTGTTCTGCCACCGGCATAAACTCCACATGGGTGAAGCCGAGCCACTTGACGTATTCGACGAGTTCCTTGGCCAACTCCCGGTAGCCGAGTCCAACCCGCCAGGATCCGAGGTGCACCTCGTAGACACTCATGGGCGAATTGTGCGGATCCCGCCCGGCTCGGGCCTTCATCCACTCCGCGTCCTTGAAGGCGTAGGAGGGCTCGACCACACGCGACGCCGTCAGCGGCGGAACCTCCGTGCCGAAGGCCATCGGATCCGCCTTCTCCAGCCAGTACCCTTGCTTGGTTCGGATCTCGAACTTGTAGCACGCCCCTGCTACAACGCCTGGGATAAAGACTTCCCAGACTCCGGAGGAGCCAAGCGAGCGCATCGAGTGCTGCCGGCCGTCCCAGCCATTGAAGTCGCCCTTGACCCGGACCGCCTGGGCGTTGGGCGCCCACACGGCGAAGGACACGCCGTCGACATCCCCGAGAACGGACTTGTAGTGCTGGACATGCGCGCCGAGCACGTCCCAGAGGCGCTCGTGCCGTCCTTCACCGATCAGGTGCAGGTCGATTTCGCCGACCGTGGGCAAAAACCGGTAGGGGTCGTCAGCCGGCTGCTGAGCCTGGCCCGGATAGGTCACTTCCAGCCGGTAGTCGGGCACGTGGCCGGGCTCCTGCGGCTCCAGCACGGCAACCCAGATTCCGCCCGACTCGTGCGTCATCGGGAAGGTGCCGGCCGGGGTCACAATGGAGACGGCTTCGGCAAGATGCTTGACCGTGCGGATGGTGACGTGTCCGTGGTCGTCGAGGTGCGCGCCGAGGACCGAGTGCGGCGCGTGGTGCTCGCCGGCGGCCACCCTTGCCAGGGTGTCCGCGTCCACCGGCAGTGGACTTCCGGGACGATCGATACGTGCTGAACCTGTCATGTTGGTACCTTCCGCTGCGGCTTCGGCAGGGACGCCGGAGCCTGTACTGCCGAGGAGACGACGTGATGCGTGAACCGGAATGGAGAGCCAGTCCGGCCTGTTACGTAGTTCGTAGATGACTTCGTAGAGGGCTTTGTCGAGCCAAAGCGCCACGAAAAGAGGCGAGTCCCGGTCGATGCCGCCCGGGATGACTTCCGCGTAGCCGGCCAGGAAAGCCTCGGCGCAGTCGTCGACCCAGCCTCCCGGGACGTTGGCGTCCGGGTGCTCGCGGACTGCCGCGCCGGCGGCGTAATCGAAGGAGCGCAGCATGCCCACAACGTCGCGTAGCGGGACGTCCGGGAAATTGCGTTCGGAAATCGGCCGGAGCGGCTCACCCTCGAAATCAAGGATGGTCCAGCGCGGTGCCCGGCTTCCATCGCCCGGAACGTGCAGGATCTGGCCCAGGTGGAGATCGCCGTGGATCCGTTGCAGGGCCCCGGCGCTGCTGCCTTCGAGGAACCCCAACAGCCGGTCCAGCGCATCATCGTAGGGGCCGACGGCGGGACCGGCCTGCGCCCAGGATTGACGCACCCGCTCGGCGACGCCTGGCGCTATGTCGCGTCCGGGCCCGGATTCGACAGCGACGCCGAGCGCCTCGGCCAACCGCCGGTGGACCGCGGCGGTGGCGGCGCCAAGCGCGTGCGCCTCGGCGCTGAAGTCCCGGCCGCCGGCCGCTGCGTCGACGGCAAGCCGCCAGGCATCGAGCCCGCCGGCAAGGAACTCGTGTGCCACGGCCAGTTCGCCGAGCGCCGGCCCGGCTCCCGGCCGCCCGGAAGGCCGCGCCCATTCCCCGCTCACCCAGCCGAGGGTGGCCGGGACTTCGGCGGCGCGTCCTGCGGTCAGGGCGGCGCCGATTTCCACTTCCGGGTTCTGGCCCTCGGAGAGCACCCGGAAGAACTTCAGGATCGCGGCCGATTCGCCGTCGTCGACGACTACGGAAGTGTTGGATTGCTCTCCGGAGAGCACTTTGACGAAGCCGTTAGCCCTGGGCAGGCGGTAACCGGAGTCCACGAGGTGGCCGGTGGCGTTCCCGGCCGCGGTGGTGCCGCGGTCGCGCATTAGCTCCAGCCAGGCGGAAATGAACGCCGGGTCGTGAACGCCGTCGTAAACCCACCGGTCAACGCTGGCACCGGCAGCGCCGTCGGCGAGGCCGGAGCCCGAAATCTGCCCGATCAGCGCTGCCTCGGCTCCGGCCAGCGGCGCAGTCCGGATACTGAGCGGGACCTGGACGACGTCGGTGCGGGAGCCGTCCGGAGTCTGATAGTCCACGGCCAGCATCAGCACTTGGAGTCCGGCCTCGCCGGTCCCGTCGCCCGGACCGGCGAGGTTCAGTCCCCCCGCGGGTTCGAAGCTGAAAGCCGGGCTTTTCACGGGGAACCAGCGCTGGCGCGGAAGCCAGTCGCCAAGCAGTCCGCTCAGTGCGGGCGTAAAAGTGGGCCGGGTCATCTCAACCCTCGATGGACAGGATCGGCATGGCCTGGGTGTACGGCGACGCCGGGTTGGAGGCCGCCGATCGGATCCGCAGCCAGAAGAAGTCGTGGCTGCCCAGGGTGAGCGTCAGGGTTCCGTCCTCGGAGATCGCCGGGAACGCTTGGCCGCCAAACACGTCCCGGAGGCCGCGGCCGGCGAACCTGGGGACCCGCAGCGTGGTGGCCACCGGGTGCTGGGAGAGGTTAAAGGCGCACAGGATGGTTTCGCTGTCCTCACCTGCGGAGTTGCCTTCCGGGAGCTCACGCAGGTAGGCGAGGACGACGTCGTGGTCCGCTTCGACATGTTCAAAGGTGCCCAGCCCGAATGCGGG
This sequence comes from Arthrobacter sp. AL05, assembly GCF_029960715.1. Taxonomy (NCBI): domain Bacteria; kingdom Bacillati; phylum Actinomycetota; class Actinomycetes; order Micrococcales; family Micrococcaceae; genus Arthrobacter; species Arthrobacter sp. AL05. The sequence goes on along the minus strand of NZ_JASBRC010000012.1, from coordinate 132,188 downwards.
GTGGTTCTTCCGGACGCTGAGGATCTGGCGCGTCCAGCGCAGCAGCGACCCGGAGTGCGCAGCTTCGGCCTCGACGTTGGCCATGCTGTAGTTGTACACCAGTGACTGGATCACCGGCAGGTACAGCTTCCCGGGGTCCGCGCTGGAGAAACCGGCGTTGCGGTCCGGGTTCCATTGCATGGGCGTGCGAACGGCGTCGCGGTCCTCGAGCCAGATGTTGTCGCCCATCCCGATCTCGTCACCGTAATACAGGAACGGGCTTCCCGGCAGGGACAGCAGCAGGGCGTTGATGAGCTCGATCTCGGAGCGGGAATTGTCCAGCAGCGGTGCCAACCGCCGCCGGATGCCAATGTTGGCTCGCATCCGCGGGTCAGGGGCGTACCAGCCGAGCATGGCGGCACGTTCATCGGCGGTGACCATTTCCAGGGTCAGCTCGTCGTGATTGCGCAGGAAGGTGCCCCACTGCGCGCCTTCGGGAATGTTTGGGGTTTCCTTCATCGTCTCGATGATGGGGGCAGCCTTCTGGTCCCGGAGTGCGTAGTACAGCCGCGGCATGATCGGGAAGTGGAACGCCATGTGGCATTCCGGTTCCTCTTCCGTACCGAAGTACTCGACCACTTCGGCCGGCGGCTGGTTGGCCTCGGCGATGATCACCCGGCCGGGGTAGCTTTCATCGACCATTTTGCGCAAGGTGCGCAGGAATTCGTGGGTCTGCGGCAGGTTCTCGCAATTGGTGCCCTCTTCTTCGAAGAGATACGGGATGGCGTCTGCGCGGAAGCCGTCAATGCCCTGGTCCAGCCAGAACCGCACAACGTCGAACAGGGCGTCGATGACTTTGGGGTTTTCGAAGTTGAGGTCCGGCTGGTGGCTGAAGAAGCGGTGCCAGAAGAACTGCCGTCGGATCGGGTCGAACGTCCAGTTCGATTCCTCGGTGTCCACAAAGATGATGCGGGCGTCTTCGTACTTCTCGTCCGTATCGCTCCAGACATAGAAGTCGCCGAAGGGACCGTCCGGATCCTTTCGCGATTCCTGGAACCACGGGTGCTGGTCGGAAGTGTGGTTCAGCGGGAGGTCGATGATCACGCGCACGCCGCGGGCATGGGCTTCCGCGACAAGGCGCTTAAAGTCGCTGATGGTGCCGAATTCATCAAGCACGGAGTTGTAGTCCGAGATATCGTAGCCGCCGTCGCGGAGCGGGGACTGGAAGAAGGGCGGCAACCACAGGCAGTCGACGCCGAGCCACTGCAGGTAGTCCAGCTTCTCGATAAGACCATGGAAGTCGCCGGAACCGTCACCGTTCCCGTCGGCGAAGCCCCGGACCAGCACTTCGTAGAAGACGGCTTTGCGGTACCAGTGCGGATCGTGCTGGAGGCCGGGGGCATTCAGTTCGAAGTTCCCCTTCGGGCTGAAGTGCTGGCCTGGGTTCGTTGGGCTGAAGCTCACGCGTTTGACCTCCGGATGCTGAGAATGTGGGCGGGTTCAACATGGGCGTCCAACCGGACATAGTTGTACTCGCCCCATTCCCAGCTCTCGCCGGTCACCAGATCGTCGACCAAAAAGCGGCCGGTGTGCGCCAGATCGTCCGGATGGAGCTCCAGCGCCGCCAGATCCAGCGTCACGGTACTCTCCCGGATCCCGTGCGGATCCACGTTGACAACGATGATCAGGGTGTCTTTACTGCCGTCGGGGAGCGTCTTGTGCTTCGAGTAGACAACAGTGGCGTTGTCGGTGCTCTGGTGCACGGTCAGATTCTGCAGGTCGCCCAGCGCGGGGTGAGCGCGGCGGATCTCATTGAGCCGGCTCAGGTAGGGAGCCAGCGTCCGGCCCGAGTCCGCCATGGCATCCCAGTCGCGTGCCTTGTACTCGAACTTCTCGTTGTCGATGTACTCCTCGGCGCCGGGCCGGGCCACGTGCTCGTAGAGCTCGAATCCGGCGTAAACGCCCCAGATCGGGCTCGCGGTAGCGGCCAGTGCAGCCCTGATCTTGAAGGCAGGCGGACCGCCGTACTGCAGGAACTCGGTCAGGATGTCCGGGGTGTTGACGAAGAAGTTCGGCCGGAAGTAGGCCGGGGATTCGTGGCTGACCTCCTGGAAGTATTCCTCCAGCTCCTCCTTGGTGTTGCGCCAGGTGAAGTACGAGTAGGACTGCTGGAAGCCGGCCCGCCCCAGCGCGTGCATCATCGCAGGGCGGGTGAACGCTTCGGCGAGGAACACCACGTCCGGGTGCTTCTTGTTGACCTTGCCGATCAGCCATTCCCAGAACCACACCGGTTTGGTGTGCGGGTTATCGACCCGGAAGATCTTGACGCCGTGGCTGATCCAGAGGAAAACGATCCGCAGGATCTCGTTGGAGAGCCCGGCCGGATCGTTGTCGAAGTTCAGCGGAAAAATGTCCTGGTACTTTTTCGGCGGGTTCTCGGCGTAGGCGATGCTGCCATCAACGCGGGTGGTGAACCACTCCGGGTTGCTGGCAACCCAGGGGTGGTCCGGGGCGGCCTGCAGCGCCAAGTCCAAGGCCACCTCCAGGCCCAGTTCGCCGGCGCGGGCCACAAAAGCGTCGAAGTCCGCAAACGTGCCCAGCTCGGGGTGGATGGCGTCGTGGCCGCCCTCCGCGGCCCCGATGGCCCAGGGCGACCCGGGATCATGGGGTCCTGCCAGCAACGTGTTGTTCGGGCCCTTGCGGTGTTGGACCCCGATCGGGTGGATGGGCGGCATGTAGATGACGTCGAAGCCCATGTCCGCAACGGCGTCGAGTCGGGCCGCCGCGGTGCGGAAGTTCCCGGAGGTCCACTCACCGGTTTCGTGGTTGCGGACAGCACCCTCTGAGCGGGGGAAAAACTCGTACCAGGCGCCGCGGCCGGCAAGTTCGCGCTCCACCAGCAAGGGGTAGCGCTGGGAGACGGTGACCTGCTCACGGATCGGCTGGCGTTCGATGACGGCGAAAACCTCCGGGCTGAACCCGGCGGCGAGGCGTTCCTCGGCGGTCTTGCTCGGGTCGTTAAGTCCGACGACGGCCATCCGGAACGTCCGCCGGTCCGCGGACGGGCGGGACGAGTCCTCGGACGCTTCGGCGAGCAGCGCAGCGCCCTCGGCCAGCATAAGCTCCACGTCGATGCCGGCTTCCACCTTGACCTCGGCGTTGTGGTGCCATGTGCCGTAGCGGTCGTGCCATGCTTCAATCACAAAGGACCAGGCGCCGGTGGCGGGCGGGGTCAGGAGGCCTTCCCAGCGGTCGGTTCCTTGGCCGCGGGGGCCGCGGGGGCGGGCGAGACGCACCCGCTGGCGCTCCTTCCCGCGGGGATCGACCAGGACGGCGCTGACGCCGAGCTGGTCGTGGCCTTCGCGGAAGGCAGTGGCACCTACCACCAGGGTTTCTCCCACAATGGCTTTGGCAGGGAAGTTCCCGCCGTCGACCACCGGCTGTACGGCGGTGATTGGAAAACGGCCAAAGCGAAGGCCCTCCGTGATCAGGGCCTTCGGCTTTTGCTTGGACACGGCACTCGTTCGCGAATTTGTCGTCACAGCGTCGACGTTATCGACAAATCGGCCAGATTGCTAAGGCAGCGCACTTTTTTCGGGAGGTTTTCCGGAACCTCGTCCGTCATTTACGCAAAAGAAACTTAAACCGGTTCCGGGCTTCCGACTTGTCCGTTAGTGTTTCGCAGGTGAAGGCAATCCGCAGATTTACCGTCCGTACCGTACTCCCCGAGTCGATCCGCCCGCTGGCCCGGCTGGCAACCAACTTGCGCTGGTCCTGGCACCGCCCTACGCGGGCGCTGTTCGAGGGCTTGAACTCCAAGATTTGGGCCGAGAGCGGGCACGATCCGGTGACTTTCCTCGGTCTGGTCAGCAGGGAAGAGCTGCAGCGGCTCGCCGCTGACCAGGACGTGGTGCGCCGGGTCCATGCTGCGGCGGAAGACCTCGACCGGTACCTTGAGCAGCCCCGCTGGTACCAGAGCCTCGGCGACGGTGCGCCAGCGTGCATCGCCTACTTCTCCCCTGAATTCGGCATCACCGAAGTGCTGCCGCAGTACTCCGGCGGCCTCGGCATCCTCGCCGGCGACCACCTGAAGGCGGCCTCGGACCTTGGCGTGCCGTTGATCGGCGTCGGCCTGCTCTACCAGGCCGGCTATTTCAAGCAGTCACTGTCCCGCGACGCTTGGCAGCAGGAAACGTATCCGGTGCTGGATCCGGACGGGCTGCCTTTGACGCTGCTGCGGGAGGCCTCCACGGACGGCAACGGCAAGCCGCTTCAGATTTCCCTCCCGCTCCCCGACGGCCGCCGGCTGCTGGCACATGTCTGGCGTGCCGACGTCGGACGTGTCCCGCTGCTGCTGCTGGATTCCAACGTTCCGGGCAACGACGACGCCGCCCGCGGCATCACCGACCGCCTCTACGGCGGCGGCGGCGACCACCGCCTCCAGCAGGAACTCCTGCTCGGCATGGGCGGGGTCAAGGCGCTCCGCGCCTACCAGAAGCTCTCCGGCAGCCCCGCACCGGAGGTGTTCCACACCAACGAGGGCCATGCCGGGTTCCTGGGCGTGGAGCGGATCCAGGAAATGATGTCCGCGGAACAACCGCTTAGCTGGGAAGAGGCGCTCGCTGCCGGCCGCGCGTCAACGGTCTTCACCACCCACACCCCGGTCCCGGCTGGCATTGACCGCTTCGAAATCTCGCAGATCCAGCACTTCTTCGAAGCCGGGCTGGCTCCCGACGTACCGGTGGCCAAGATCCTGAACCTCGGCCGCGAGGATTACAGCGACGGCAATCCGTTCGTGTTCAACATGGCCGTCATGGGCCTGCGGCTGGCCCAGCGTGCCAACGGCGTGGCCAAGCTGCACGGCGTGGTGTCCCGCGGGATGTTTGCCGCCCTGTGGCCCGGATTCGACCACTCCGAGGTGCCCATCACCGCGGTCACCAATGGTGTGCACGTACCCACATGGGTGGACCCGAGGGTCTCAGAACTGGCACGCGAACAGTTCGGTCCCGACGCGGAAACGCAGGGCCGCTGGGACCTCGCCTACAACGTCAGTGACGAGGACGTCTGGGCCCTCCGCCGCGAAATGCGGGTGTCCCTTGTCGAGGATGTCCGACGGCGGCTGCGTGCGGCCTGGAAGAAGCGCGGGGCGGCCGACGCCGAGCTGGCGTGGACGGACTCCGTGCTGGACCCGGACATCCTGACCATCGGCTTCGCCCGGCGGGTGCCCACCTATAAGCGGCTCACCCTGATGCTGCGCGAGCCCGAACGGCTCAAGGCCCTGCTGCTGCACAAAACGCACCCGATCCAGCTGGTCATTGCCGGCAAGTCGCACCCGGCCGACGACGCGGGAAAGAAGATGATCCAGGACCTCGTCCGGTTCACCGACGACCCGGCGGTGCGGCACCGGATCGCGTTCCTGCCCAACTACGACATCGCCATGGCCCGGACCCTGTTTCCGGGGTGCGACGTCTGGCTGAACAACCCGTTGCGTCCGCTCGAGGCATGCGGCACCTCCGGGATGAAGGCCGCCTTGAACGGCTCGCTGAACCTCTCCGTCCTGGACGGCTGGTGGGACGAGATGTACGACGGCGAGAACGGCTGGGCGATTCCGACCGCCAACAATGACGCGTCCCCCGAGGAACGCGACGACATCGAAGCGGCGGCCCTGTACGAGCTGCTGGAGACGCAGGTAGCACCCCGTTTCTACGGACTCACGGTGGCCGACGGTGCGGGGGCCGCAGGACCCTCAGTGTCCGGCCCGCAGGCTGTTCCCACGCATTGGGTCTCGATGATCAAACACACGATGTCCCATCTGGGCCCCGCTGTTTCCGCGGACCGGATGCTCCGGGACTACGTCAATGTCCTGTACCGGCCGGCTGCCGTTGCGGGCCGCCGGGCAGTGGCAGACAATTTCGCAGAGGCCAAGGCCCTTGCGGCATGGGTTTCCCGGGTCCGGGCCGCCTGGCCGCAGATCCAGGTAGAGCACGTTGACTCGGTGGGCGTCTCGGAAGACCCGCAGATCGGCGATATTCTCCAAGTTAACGCCTACGTGGCCCTGCACGAGCTGACACCGGATGATGTGTCCGTCGAGGTGGCCTACGGCAAGGCCGAGGACAGCGACGAGCTGGCCGACGTCACGGTGGCCGAACTCAAGGCGGTCGAAGATCTTGGCAGGGGCCGTCACCTCTTCAGCGGCACCTTGGTGATCGACCGGTCCGGGTCCTTTGGTTACACCGTTCGTGTGCTCCCGAAGCACACGGCGCTGGCGTCCAGGGCCGAACTGGGCCTGATCGTCAACGCCTGATCCCTGCGAGCGGCGTCGCCGTCTTCCTGCCGCAGTTCCTTGGCGGTTACCGGAAGACGGCGATGACGGCCAGGTTCTTTCCGGCGTAGCTTTCGGCGTCCTGCAGGATCTCACAGATGACTCCGAAGGATCGGTCCGCGCGGAAGGCGGCCGGGACTTCCCAAATGAAGCTGACGGGTCGCTGGGCGTCGTCGGCGACGGCATCGGCGAACTCGTGCAGCGAGTCGTTGAGCGCGTCCAGGTTCACTCCGTAGTCCGCCGGGAAGTCCAGCGTCGCCGCGAACGACTCAAGGACGGCCCTTTTGGTGTCGGCGGCGGGAATCAGCACGGCGCGGCGTCCGGCGTCGGCTACCAATGCCTGCAGTTCCTCGATGGTCCAAGTGTCTGCGGAGTAAATCTTCACGGTTCCCTACTTGCTTTCGCTGATGAATGTGAACGAGTTGTAATGGTCCGGCGTGTAGTATTTTTCGCCGTCCCTACCGGCCACGATCCGGCGGGCACCGCGGTCGGATTCGCCCGGCGTCCCGACAGTGTATTCCTTGTAGTAGCCGGCGGGTTTCCGGGGAAGGATACGTTCGAAGTTGCCGAATGCGATGTTGTCCCTGGCGTACGGATACGGACCGCCGCTGGCGATCAGCGACAGCGTCTGACGTGCCTCGGCCGGAAGTTCGGCGACCTTCACTTCCGGCAGCCCGGACGGGTTGGTAACGGCGGGCCCCGCGGCCATTGTGGCGGGCCCGGCTGCTGCGCCGCCCGGTCCGGTGGCCGTTTCGGTGGCCGTTGTGGCGGCTCCGGGCGGAGCGTCGCCGGTCTGCGGGACCCCTGCCAGGACGAAGGCCAGCACCGCCAGTCCCACCAGCACGGCAAGCAGGGCTGTCAGCCGCTGGGCCTTCATTTGTGATTTCCTTTGGTCTGGATCCGGCGCCGGACTAAGTGCGGTAGATGTTGATGGAATTGGCCTGGACAACGTCCCGTTCGCCGGAAGCGACCCGGACGCCCTGGCGCCGGTCGTGGAGCTCGGAGGTGGTCAGGCGCAATTCAAAGAGCCTGTTACCGGTCCCGTCCTCATTGCTGAGCAGCGGCAGCGTGACTTTGACGTCCCGGGCGCCGCCGTTGACCACCACAAGCCCGTCAACGTGACCGTCGTCGGAGCCAAGCAGGAGCTGAACAACCCGGTGTCCGGGGTCCTGCCAGCGGTCCCCGGCCATGGGCTCGCCGTGCTCGTCAAACCAATGGAAGTACGACTGCTTTTCCCGCGTCGGGTAATCGTGCGGCTGGCCGGCCAGGAATTCCTTGCGGAGCCGAATGACACGCTTGGTGGTCCGCAGCATCGAGTGTGACTCGGGATTGCTGGTCCAATCGATCCACGTGATGGGGTTGTCCTGGCAGTAGGCGTTGTTGTTGCCCTGCTGGGTGCGGCCCACCTCGTCGCCGGCGGTGATCATGGGCACGCCCTGGGAGATCATCAGCGAGGCCATCAGGTTGCGGCTGGACTGGGCACGCTTGGCCAGGATGTCCTCGTCCTCCGTGGGTCCCTCGAAGCCGTGGTTGTAGCTGCGGTTATCGCCGTGGCCGTCGCGGTTCTGCTCGCCGTTGGCCTCGTTGTGCTTGCGGTCGTAGGCGACAAGGTCGGCGAGGGTGAAACCGTCGTGGGCCGTGACGAGGTTGACCGAAGCGAGCCGGGACCGGCCGGAGGGCTCGAACAGGCTCGCGGAGCCGGAAAGCGCGTCCGCGAGGCTGGCCACGGGGCTGCCTTGCCCGCCGGCGTCGATCGCGGCACGGTCGGCGAGCCAAAAGCTGCGGACGGCATCGCGGAAGTGATCATTCCAGTCCACCCAGCCGGCCGGGAAGCGGCCGGTCTGCCAGCCCCCGTAGCCGACGTCCCACGGCTCCGCGATGAGCTTGGTGGCGGACAGCACCGGGTCGGCGCCGATCGCAACCAGGAAAGGATGCCGGGGATCGAATTCGTTGGCGGCATTGCGCGCCAGCGTCACCGCAAGGTCGAACCGGAACCCGTCGATGTGGAACTCTGTCACCCAGTAACGCAAGGAGTCCAGGACCAGCTGGACAACCCGTGGCTCGCCGAAGTTCAGGCTGTTGCCGCAGCCGGTGGTGTCCACGTACTTGCCGTTGCCGTCGTTGCGGTAGTAAGTCATCTCGCCCAGCCCGCGGAAGCTGAGGGTCCGTCCGTCCCGGCCGCCCTCGGCAGTATGGTTATAGACGACATCGAGGATGACCTCCAGTCCGGCGCCATGAAGCAGCTTCACCATGCCCTTGAACTCATCCTGGACGGCCTGCGCGCCGGCGGCCTGCGCGGCCTGTGTGGCGTAGCGGGGATGCGGGGCGAAGAAAGCAGCCGTGTTGTAGCCCCAGTAGTTCGTCATACCAAGGTTCTGCAGGTGCGGTTCGTCCACGTGGAAATGCACCGGGAGGAGCTGGACCGCGGTGATTCCCAGCGCGATCAGGTGCTCGATCATGGCCGGGTGTGCCAGCCCCGCGTAGGTGCCCTGGAGCTCTTCGGGGACGTCTGGGTGCAGCTTGGTCTGGCCGCGGACATGCGCCTCGTAAATGATGGTGTTGCGCCACGGCACCCTGGGGCCGCGGTCATCACCCCAATCGAAAGCGCTGTCCATCCGGACGCTGGTGATGAAGTCCTCGCGCTCGTCCACGGCACGGCCGTACGGGTCCAGCAGCAGGGGCTGCACGCCGTCGGCGTCGAAATCCGCGGCAGGCATGGGCAGCGGCAGCGCCTCGTGGTCCGGCGTGGCCCGGAAACCGTACCGGGAACCGACCGGAATGCCTTCGACAATGCCGTGGTGCACACCGTCGGTCAGATTTGGCAGCGTTTTTAGCTGCCAGGTACCGCCTGGCGCCTGGTAGCAGATCTCCAGAGTGGCCACGCCGGGCGCGTAGACAGCCACATTCGCGACGGCCCCCCGGGGGTCGTCCGCGGCCGGTGAACCGGTGCTCGGAACACTGATTCCCAGCGGAAACGCACGCGAAGCGTCTACGGTGGAAGCTGTATCTACGTAGGTCATTACCATTGCTCAAAGTTTAGCGGGGCCAGTCGACTAGCCCCGGTTTCTGATTTCCTGACGATATGAAGTCTACGGAATAGCAGCGTTCCATACTGGAACAGGCTCCCAATCGGAGGTAACAGTGCGAATTGCACTTGCTCAAATCATTACCGGACGCGACCTTGCCGAAAATCTGGCCCTCGTGGAGGACTACTCCATTCGGGCCAAGGCCGGCGGCGCCGAACTCGTTGTGTTTCCCGAGGCCACGATGCGTGCCTTCGGCAACTCGCTGCTGGACATCGCCGAGCCGCTGGACGGCCCGTGGGCAACACGAGTGCGCGCCATTGCGGACGAACAGGAGATCCTTATCATCGCAGGGATGTTCACGCCGGGGGCTGCCGACGACGGCGCCAAGGTACGCAACACGCTCTTGGTCACCGGCCGGGGAATCGAAGCCAGCTACGACAAGATCCACCTCTTCGATGCCTTCGGCTTCGCGGAATCAGACACCGTCGACGCCGGGGACGAACCGGTCACTTTCGAATTCGAAGGCATGACCTTCGGCCTGACCACCTGCTATGACCTCCGTTTCCCGGATCTGTTCACCGAGAATGCGGACCGCGGCGCCGACGTGAACATCGTCTGCGCTTCCTGGGGATCGGGCCCCGGCAAGGCCGAGCAATGGAAGCTCCTGGCCCGTGCCCGCGCGCTGGATTCCACCACCCTGGTCCTCGCCTGCGGCCAGGGCGACCCGGCCAGCCAGGGCATCGAGCCCAAGGGCGCGGCGCCCACCGGCGTCGGGCACTCGGTTGTGGTGTCCCCCTTCGGAAACGTCCTGGCCGAGCTCGACGCCGCACCCGGCCTGTTGTTCACCGAGCTGGATCCCGGCGTTGTCAAGGACGCCCGGGCCAAACTCCCGGTGCTCGCCAACCGCCACAGGTTCTAGGCTTGGCGCGGGGATTTCGGGTCCCTGCCGCGGACAGCGGTGGGAGAACCGACGCTCCCGCACCTTTCGCGACTCATCAGGAAACGCTCCCGCACCTTTCGCGACTCATCAGGAAACGCTCCCGCACCAAAGGTGAGAGAGCGTCCCCAAAAGCTGCGTCAAAGGTGAGAGAGCGTCCCCAAAACCGGCACCAAACGTGAGAGAGCGTCCCCAAAAGCGTCGCCGAACGTGAGAGAGCGTCAGAGCCGCAGCAACGAGCGGTCGTTACTTAGCGGCCCGCTGACGGGAGATCTCGTAGAGGGAGATGCCGACCGCCATGGAGGCGTTGAGCGATTCCATCGCCGAGTCAATCGGGATGGAAACGATCTGGTCGCAGTTTTCGCGGACCAGGCGGCTGAGGCCCTTGCCCTCGGAACCAACGACTATGCAGACCGGCTCCGTGGCCAGGGCGAGGTCCGGGAGTGAGACGTCGCCGTCGCCGTCGAGCCCGAGAACATAAATGCCCATGCTCTTGAAGGCCTTCAGTGTGTTGTTCAGGTTGGCCGCACGTGCAACGGGAACGCGGACGGCGGCACCGGCGCTGGTCTTCCAAGCCGAGGCCGTGACGCCGACGGAGCGGCGCTCGGGAACGATGACGCCGTGGCCGCTGAAAGCCGAAACCGAGCGGATGATCGCGCCGAGGTTACGGGGGTCGGTGATGCCGTCGAGCGCGACGAAAAGCGGCGCGTTGGCTACGTGGCCCTTCTTCCAGCTTCCGAGAGTCTCCTCGGCAAGCTCGTAGGCGTCCTGGTATTCATAGGGCGGGATCTGCAGGACAAGGCCCTGGTGGATGGCGTCGTCGGTCATTCGGTCCAGCTCGGGCTTGCCGGTTTCGAGCAGCGGGATGCCGCGCTCAGCAGCGAGCTTGAGGGACTCCTTGACGCGGTCATCCATCTCGATGCGGATTGCCACGTGCAGGGCCTTGGCCGGGATCCCGGCGCGCAGCGCCTCCACAACCGAGTTGCGTCCGGTGACGACTTCTTCAGTGGCACGGCCCTTGGGGCCGGAGCGGGCGCCGGCGTTGCGCGGAGCTCCCGGTCGTTTGGCCGCGGACCGGTCAGCGAGCTGCTTGTTCTTGTGCGCTTTGTGGTAGGGGCGGTCCTCGGCCTTGGGGGTGGGCCCCTTGCCTTCAAGTGCCTTGCGGCCGTGACCGCCGGTTCCGACAGTGGGGCCCTTCTTCATTTTGACCGAGCGGCGACCGTTATTGGCCATGAGTTTCACCCTTTAAATACGCGATTAGTTGACAAGTCTGAACTCCAGTCTACTGACTCGAGTTAAATCCTCGACCGGCAGGGAGATCCGGGGCCGGCATTCCGCCTGGCCGGAGGCCACCCGCCGGCCAGGCATCAGCCGCGCTTGAGGCTCCAGCTGGCGCCGTCCGGGCCGTCCTCGACCACAACGCCGGCGGCGGAGAGGGTATCGCGGATGGCGTCGGAGGCGGCCCAGTCCTTGCTGCCGCGGGCCTGCGCCCTGGCCGCGAGCTGTGCCTCGACCAGCACGGCGAGGGCCTCGTTGCCTTCCTCGTCCACAGCGGGCCGCGCGGTGTTATGGAGACCAAGGACACGCAGCATATCCGTGACACTGTCCAGCGCCTGCCGGGCCTCGTCGGGCCGGCCGGCGGTCAGTGCGGTGTTGCCGGCCCGAACGGTCTCGTGCAGGACGGCGAGGGCCTGGGGCACGTTGAGGTCATCGTCCATGGCGCGTTCGAAGGCTTCGGGTACTTTCCCGTAGGTGGCGAAGCCGTAGCTTCCGCCGTCGGCGAGGGCCCGGACGGCGCGGCTGATGAACCCGTCGATGCGCTCGACGGCGGCTGCGGCTTCCTGCAGCGACGTTGGCTGGTAATCCAGCACGGAGCGGTACTGCGCCTGCCCGAGGTAATAGCGGACAACCCGTGCCGGGGCCAGCTCCAGCATTTCGGCGGGGCTGATGGTGTTGCCGATGGACTTGGACATTTTCTCGCCGGCGTAGGTGACCATGCCGTTGTGCATCCAGAAGTTCGCGAAGCCGTGGCCGGCGGCCTGGGACTGGGCCATCTCGTTTTCATGGTGCGGGAAGCGCAGGTCCAGCCCGCCGCCGTGGATGTCGAACCCGTTTCCGAGGTACTTGCCCGCCATCGCGGAGCATTCCAGGTGCCAGCCGGGCCGGCCGGTGCCCCACGGCGAGTCCCAGCCCGCCGTCGTCGGTTCCCCGTCTTTGTGGCCCTTCCAGAGCGCGAAGTCGCGGGCGTCCTTTTTCCCGCGCTGGTCGGCGTCGGCCGCGCCCTGCATGTCATCGATGTTCTGCCGCGTCAGGGAGCCGTACTTGGGCCAGGAGCGGACATCGAAGTAGACATCCCCGGAGTTATCCAGGGCCGGGTAGGCGTGGCCGCGGTCGATCAATCGGGCGATCAGTGCATGCATTTCCGGGATGTGGCCGGTGGCCCGAGGTTCGTACGTGGGGCGGGCGACGCCAAGGGTGTCATAGGCCTTGAGGAATTCTTGCTCGTAACGGTAGGCCAGTGCCCACCATTCCTCATTCCGGACGGCGCCCGGTTCGTCCTCAAAGTCAGGGGCGAACGAATCCGCCGACTTGGCCAGAATCTTGTCGTCGATGTCGGTGACGTTGCGGACCGCGGTAACGCGGAAGCCACGGTACTGCAGCCAGCGGGTGAGCTGGTCAAAGGCGATGGCAGAGCGGATGTGGCCGACGTGCGGCATGCCCTGCACCGTGGCGCCGCAGTAGTAGAGGCTCACTTTGCCCGGAACCAGGGGGACGAAGTCACGGACTTCGGCGGATGCAGTGTCATAGAAGCGCAGGGTCACCGCTCCAGATTAGCCGATGGGGATCCAAGCCCCGGCGTGCGGAGCACCCCGGGCGACTACTTGCAGTACTCGCCGATCCTGTTGTTCTGTTCCGTCAACTGCTTGGTCTGCTCGGCGCTCGTGGCCCCGAGCGAGGTGCCCGCCACCGCCGTCATGATGTCCGCCATCTTCTGGATCGGGTCGGCCACCTCGGACGCCACCTTGTCCGCGACCTCCTGGTAGTGCTTGGAGATCTGCTCAGCCTTTTGCTGCTGGTTGCCGGTGGGGACGAAGGTGTCCTTGTTGAGGAACGCGCAGCTCTCCGGGAGTCCCATCTTCGGTGTCGCGGTGCAGCCGGTCAGCAGCAGTCCGGCCAGAACGACGACGGCGGGCAGCAGCTTTTTCACGGGAGGTCTCCTGATGTTGCGGGAAGGGATCTTCCGTCAAGCCTAGGCGACCGATTCCTGGGGCGCGGGCTTGGCAGGGTAAACGAGGGCGGTCGCCATGGCTGAAATCCCTTCGCCGCGGCCGGTAAATCCAAGTCCGTCGCTTGTGGTTGCCGAGACGCTGACCGGCGCGCCTGCTGCTTTGCCGAGAACCCGTTGGGATTCCTCCCGGCGGGGGCCGAACTTGGGCCTGTTGGCGACGAACTGCACGGCGATGTTGCCGATTTCGAAGCCTGCGGCGCGGACGATCCGGGCAGCCTCGGCCAGCAGGGTCACACCTGAGGCGCCGGCGTACTCCGGGCGGTCGGTACCGAAATGGGTGCCCAGGTCACCGATGCCGCAGGCAGAGAACAGGGCGTCGGCGGCAGCGTGGGCGACGGGGTCGCCGTCCGAGTGGCCGGACAGTCCCCGTTCCCCGTCCCAGAACAGGCCGCCAAGCCAGAGCGGCTGGGGTGCGTCCGCTGGGGCGTAGGCGTGGACGTCGATGCCGATTCCGGTCCGCGGGATGAGGGGCAACGGCGGTTTCTGCGTTCCGGACACGCTCAGCCTTCCACCCAGCGGACGCCCAGCGGGCCTTCCAGTAGCCCCTCGGCGATGATCAGGTCCAGCGGGGTGGTGATCTTCAGCGATTGGCTGGCGCCGCGCACCGCGTGGACCGGGACGCCCAACAGTTCCACCAGCATGGCGTCATCGGTGACGGCCGCGGCCTGTCCGGCGTCGAAGGCGGCTGCCGCCGCGTGGGCGCGCCGCAGGGTCGCAAGCTCAAAGCCCTGCGGGGTCTGCACAGCCCGCAGGGTTTCCCGGGCAGCGGTGCCGGTGACAAGTTCCGGGGCGATCGCGGCGCCGTCGCCGGACGTCGGCTGCACGGTTTTGACCGTGTCCACCACGGGCATAACGGGAATGACGGCCAGCGCGCCGGCCGTAAGGGCGCGGGACACCCGGTGGAAAACAGCTTCCGGCGTCAGTGCTCGGGCGGCGTCGTGCACCAGGACAGCTTCGGTGGCCGGCAAGAGCGCTGCCAGCCCGGCGCGGACCGACTCGGCACGGGTGGCACCGCCGTCGACAATTGTCACCACCGGGACATCTCCGGCTTCGCCGTCACCGGGCGTGTCCGGCCGCTCGGCCTTGAGCTCCCGGGTGAAGGCCTCGCAGAGGGCGAGGAGCTCCGGGTCGCCGGGCGGGATGGCGACGCAAATCTGCTGCGCAATGCCGGATCCGGCGACGCCCCGCAGGGCGTGGGTGAGGATGCTGTCCCCGCCCAACGGGACCTTGGCTTTGGGCATGCCGTAGCCCAGGCGCTGGCCGGAGCCGGCAGCCACAACGATGACCGCGGTGACGGGGGTTTTTGGTGCAGAGTCCATGCGCACAAGACTACGTCGCGGCGCGAGCGGCATCCCACTGCGCTATCAGGCGGGCACAAGAAACCCCGGCAGCCGCTAGGCTACCGGGGTTTAGTTCTTTTCTGCTCAACTCTTGTTTAGGAAGCCAAAACCTCGTCGAGAACGCTTGCAGCCTTCTCTTCGTCGGTCTTCTCGGCCAGCGCCAGTTCTGAAATCAGAATCTGGCGTGCCTTGGCCAGCATGCGCTTCTCCCCTGCGGAGAGACCCCGGTCGTGATCGCGGCGCCACAGGTCACGAACGACCTCTGCCACTTTGATGACGTCACCGGAAGCAAGCTTCTCCAGGTTTGCCTTGTATCGACGTGACCAGTTGGTGGGTTCTTCAGTGAACTCGGCCCGCAGCACTTCAAATACGTGCTCCAGACCTTCTTTGCCCACTACGTCCCGGACCCCAACTAGGTCAACGTTTTCTGCTGGAACTTCAATGGTCAGATCACCCTGAGCCACCTTGAGCTTGAGATACATCTTCTCTTCGCCCTTGACAGTGCGCATCTTGATTTCTTCAATTTTTGCTGCACCGTGGTGAGGGTAAACTACTGTCTCGCCGACCTCAAAAACCATGTGGACATTCCCCTTTCCCGCAGACCAGTTTATCACGTTTAAGGCATACAACTGCCATGGAACCCGCCCAAGAACCGCATGAATACGGGGAAAATGGCCTTAATCGACCCCGTCAGACCTCTTGACGAAAGCGGATATTAGTGTATTGAAAGTCCTTTGCCAAGAGTGCCGGGACACCGCGTGCGTGGCGGGCAGGCCCACGAGTCTGCAGGATTGCGTCCCGCCCGAATCATGGTTTGACCAGGATTGCCGATAGGCTATGGCTGAATAATGTTCCAAGACTCTCAAGGAGTGCGTGACGTGGGTTTCTCTGCTTCCAACCGGGGCCAGCGCGGCAAGCTGGCAATCGCGACGGCTGCTCTGGCCATCAGCCTGCTGTCCGTAACGGGCTGCGGCTACATCAACCCCCAGCAGACCTCCCAGCAGTATGCTGCGTCAGATGGAACCCAGGCCAACGTTGGCCCGTTGCAGTTGCGCAACATGATGATCATCTCCTCCGCTGAAGACAAGCCCGGCCGCGTCGTCGGCGCTGTCTACAACTCGTCCTCCACCGACGTGACCCTGACCATCCGGGGTTCGGCCGGCTCCCAGACCCAGGTCCCGGTCAAAAAGAACTCGTACACGCTGCTGAACGAATCCACCGACGAGGCGATCCTGAGCACGACCGGCGGCGCCCCGGGCTCCCTCGTCGAGGTTAGCCTCCGCGAGGACGGCACTAACCAGAGCACCACGTTCAAGGTCCCGGTACTGGACGCCACGATCTCCGACTACAAGCAGTACCTGCCAACCGCCACGCCGACCGAGTCGGCCACTCCGACGTCGTCCGCCACTCAGACCGACTCTGCCGCGACGACGCCTACCTCGACGCCGACGCCGTCGGGAAGCTAGAACCAAGAGCTTTTTACTAAAGCGAGGGGCGCCGGGTCTGAAATATCCAGACCCGGCGCCCCTCGCTTTAGTTATTTGGACCGGTCAGGGCTTACGGCTCGAACTTATAACCCAGGCCGCGAACCGTGATCAGGTGCCGCGGCGCCGAAGGATCCGGCTCGATCTTGCTGCGAAGCCGCTTAACGTGGACATCCAGGGTCTTGGTGTCCCCCACGTAATCAGACCCCCAAACCCGGTCAATCAGCTGCCCCCGGGTCAGGACGCGGCCGGAGTTCCGCAGCAGCATTTCCAGCAGTTCAAATTCCTTGAGCGGCAAGGACACTTGCTCACTGCTTACCGTGACCACGTGCCGCTCAATGTCCATCCGGACCGGCCCGGCCTGTACTGTGCTGGACACCAGTTCCTCAGGCTCACCCTGGCGGCGCAGCACAGCCCGGACCCGTGCCACCAGCTCCCGGGAAGAGTACGGCTTGGTGACGTAGTCGTCGGCGCCGAGTTCCAGCCCAACAACCTTGTCAATCTCTGCGTCCTTCGCGGTCAGCATGATGACCGGGACCGATGAGCGCTGCCTCAGCTGCCGGCAGACTTCGGTGCCTGACTGCCCGGGCAGCTGCAGGTCCAGCAGCACCAGGTCGGCACCGTTCCGGTCGAATTCGGTGATGGCGTCCAGACCGTTGTCTACAATCGCCACCTCGAACCCTTCCTTGCCCAAGAGATATGACAGCGGGTCGCTGAATGACTCTTCGTCCTCGACAATAAGAATTCTGCTCAAGCGGTAGCTCCTTGCTCATGGGCGCCGGCGGCGTCCCGTCGTGGTGGTCTGGGATGCTCGGACGGACCGCGGGCAGTGGACTGCTCGGCTGCCCGGTCCGCAGGCGCTTGCGCGTCCGAACCGTCGCCGACGTCCTGCCCCTCCAGCTCCGGAAGCCGGATCGTGAACGTGGAGCCCTGCCCGGGCTTGGACCAGAGCGTCACCTCGCCGCCGTGGTTGGCGACAACGTGCTTGACGATGCTCAGGCCCAGTCCGGTACCGCCGGTGTGGCGCGACCGTGCCGCGTCCACCCGGTAAAAGCGCTCAAAGACCCGTTCCTGGTCCTCGGGGCTGAGGCCCCCGCCCTGGTCCGTCACGGAAACGGCCACGAGGCCGTCCTTGACCCGGATCCCGACTCCGACCCTGGTGTTTTCCGGGGAGTACCGGATCGCGTTATCGATCAGGTTGCGCAGGGCGGTCACCAGCTGGTCCTGGTCGCCGTAAACCATCGCCTCGGTGCGGCCGGCCACTACCAGATCGATGTTCTTACTCTCGGCCGGCAGCTGGGAGCGGTCCACTGCCTCGGCAACGACGGTATTGATATCCACCGCACGGCCCTGCTTTGCAACATTTGATCCCTGCAGCCGGGACAGCTCGATGATGTCCTGGACCAGGGCTGCCAGGCGCATGGATTCCTTGTGGGTACGCCTGGCGAAGCGGCGTACGGCGTCGGGGTCGTCCGCGGAGGACTCCAGCGCCTCCGCCAGCAGCGAAATGGCGCCGACGGGTGTCTTCAATTCATGGGACACGTTGGCAACAAAGTCATTGCGAACTTCCTCGGTGCGGGTGAACTCGGTCCGGTCGTCGGCCAGCAGGAGGATGTAGTCCTCAGCGATCACTGCCGCGCGCACTTGGACCACCATGGTTCCCTGCCCCAGCGGGCCCCGGGGAAGTTCGAGGATCCGTTCAAGGATGACGCCGTCGCGACGCACTTTGGCAGTCATCTCCAGAAGCTGGTCATGGACCAGGGTGTGGCCGCGAACCAGCCCGTAGGCGTAGGCGGCCGGGCTGGCGCGGACGACGCCGTCGATCGCGTCCACCACAACAAAAGCCCTGCCGACGGCGGCCAGCACCTCGGCGGCGCCCTGCGGAAGCGCCGGCTCCTCAGACTCCACGTCCACCAGCTTGCGCTGCTGCTCGCTGACCCGGAAGGCGAGCACGCCGAAGACGCCAAGCGAGAGGCCGATCAGGCCGGCGATCACGCCGATAAGCATAGGGTCCACGGCCCCAGCTTATGCGCTGGCCCGCGTCGGAACGGCTAATCTCCCGCCATTCCCGGCGTGGTTCAGCTAACGTTCACCTTTAGGGGCGCAACAGTTCACCAGGCGCTGGAAGACTGAACAGTTGAAGCGCCGATAGGTGAAACGAAATGGGTCGACCGCCGCGACGGCCGACGATGTTTCAAGGGAAAGGACGCACACGTGCGCAAGGTTTTTCAGGAAGAACTCACCCAAGTCGGGGAACAGCTCGTAGAAATCTCAATGCTGGTCAGTGAGGCTGTGGAGAAGGCCACCGCTGCCTTCGATGGCGCCGACATCGATCTGGCCGAGGACGTCATCGCGGCCGATGCCCGGATCGACTTCCTGCAGAACAGCCTGGACGAGCGCGCCATCGACATTCTCGCCCTGCAGGGCCCGGTGGCAAGCGACCTGCGGATGATCGTAGGCTCCCTCCGCATGAGCGCCTCGCTGGAGCGAATGGGCGACCTCGCCCGTCACCTTGCCCAGCTTGCCCGGCTCCGCTACCCCGCCACAGTGGTCCCCGCACAGCTGCGCGACACGTTTATGAGCTTCGCCGAGCACGACCTTCTGATCGCACGCAAGCTCACCTCACTGCTGGAAACCCGCGACCTTGAATTCGCCCGGGACATCATGAAAGCCAACAGCGCCGTCAATGATCTGCACCTGAGCGTCTTCAAAGCTATCGCCCGCAGTGACTGGCACGAGTCCCCCGCGACGACTGTCGACGTCGCCCTCGCCAGCCGCTACTTCGAGCGCTTCGCGGACCACGGCGTGTCCGTCGCGCAAAAGGTCACTTACCTGGTCACCGGCGCCTGGCAGCCGAACGGCATCGAACACAGCTAACCACTCGGCCGTTTGAACGGCGAAGAGTACGACGACGGCCGGTCACCTTGGGGTGACCGGCCGTCGTCGTTGAATTGGCGATTATGCCGCCGGCGCTACTTCTTGCCCTGGTTCGCGACGGCCTGGATGGCTGCGGCCGCGGCCTCGGGATCGAGGTAGGTGCCGCCCGGGTTGAGCGGCTTGAAGTCCTCGTCCAGTTCGTAGACCAACGGGATTCCGGTGGGGATGTTCAGTCCGGCGATGGCTTCGTCGCTGATGCCGTCAAGGTGCTTGACGAGGGCACGCAGCGAGTTGCCGTGGGCCGTGACCAGTACTGTTTTACCGGCCTTGAGGTCTTCCCTGATGTCGGATTCCCAGTAGGGCAGCAGGCGGACCAGGACGTCTTTGAGGCACTCGGTGCGGGGCAGCGCGGCGCCGAGGTCCGCGTAGCGCGGATCATGCGCCTGGGAGAACTCGGAGTCGTCGGGCAGGGGCGGCGGCGGGGTGTCATAGGACCGGCGCCAGGTCATAAACTGCTCTTCGCCGTATTCGGCGAGGGTCTGGGCTTTGTCCTTGCCCTGCAGCGCGCCATAGTGGCGCTCATTGAGCCGCCAGTCCCGCTTGACCGGGATCCAGCCCCGGTCGGCTTTGTCGAGGGTGATGTTGGCGGTGTTGATGGCCCGCTTCAGCAGTGAGGTGTACAGGACGTCCGGGAGGATGTTGTTCTCCACAAGAAGCTCGCCGCCGCGAACCGCTTCGGCCCGGCCCTGGTCGTTGAGGTCAACGTCCACCCAGCCGGTGAACAGGTTCTTGGCGTTCCATTCGCTGTGGCCGTGGCGCAGCAGAATCAGCTGATATGTCATGGTTTTCATCCTAGCCGAGCGGTCCCGGCGGTGGCTCAGCGTTACATCGACCGGACAGTGCGGCACCGCCGGATTCATTCGGTGCCGTTCCGGGCCGGCATCAACTGCCGTTCCGGGCCGGCACGGCACTGGAAGATATGGTTGGCGTGTGGTGCAAAAGGCAGAGCGGGTATCGCCCCCGCGGAACCAGGGCGTGGCCAGGAACGGACCCCGAACGGGCAGGCCGGTGGGCAACATTACCCGGGGCACCACCAATCCCAACCGGATGCGGCGGCTGGACCGCTGGCTGACCGGTCCGCAGGCCTGGCGGCTGCGCGCGGCGGACGATCCCCTCGTGGTGGACCTGGGTTACGGGGCTTCCCCGGCGACCGCCGTCGAACTCTTTGAACGGCTGTCCGTGATCCGTCCCGATGTGCGTGTGGTCGGCATCGAAATCGAGCCGGAACGGGTCCGCCTGGCCAAGGAGCTGGAACGGCCGGGGCTTAGCTTCCAGCTCGGCGGCTTCGAACTGCCGGTGGCCGGCCGGCCGGTCCTGGTGCGGGCGTTTAATGTGCTGCGGCAATATGAGGAAACGGACGTCGCCGCGATCTGGCGGCTGGTGCAGGGGCGTCTGGCCCCGGACGGGCTGTTCATCGACGGGACCTGCGACGAGATCGGCCGCCGGGTCACCTGGGTAGCACTGGACGCCCGGCAACCGCTGAGCTTGAGCCTGTCCATGCGGTTCGGGAGTTTTGTACTGCCCTCGGAAGTGGCCGAGCGACTGCCGAAAGCCCTGATCCACCGTAACGTTCCGGGCGAAAGGATTCAGGCCTTCCTGCAGGCAATGGACAAGGCCTGGCTGGACGCTGCGCCCCTTGCGTCGTTCGGGAACCGGCAGCGGTGGACTTCCATGTGCCGTTCACTGCTCGATGGCGGCTGGCCGGTCCGGGACGGACCCGGCCGGTGGCGGCTGGGCGAGCTAACAGTGGCCTGGAACGCGGTTGCGCCCGGGCCCTGAATGGTTGCCGGTGGCTGGGGACTACCAGGGTCCGTAAGGGCCCATGTTGCGGCTGCCGCCGCGGCCGGCGTCCTTGACTGCAGGCCGGACGTCGGCCAGGTACACGGAGGCCGCCGTTACGGCGACGAGCCCGAACAACCCCAGCGGGCCCAAAAGGCCTCCGCCGCCGCCGCCCACCAGGGAAAGCAGGCCCACGGCCATGGCGCCGCCGGTGAGGGCGAGCCAGAACGTCTTGGTGCGCTTGGAGACGGCCTCAAAGACGTTCGCTTTGTGCCGCAGGCAATCGAAGAACGCCCACACCTCAAGGGCAAGTGCTACCAGGGCCAAGAGAAAATAGATCCCTGTTTCAACATAGTAAATAAGCGCTCTTCCGTCCATGACCCCAGCCTAGCTGGCCAAGCCCGCCAGGGCCTGCTCCAAATCGGCCCAAAGGTCCTCGACGTTTTCTATTCCTACGCTCATACGGACCAGGTTGTCCGGCACACTGGCCGGCTCGGCGGTGTGCCGGCGCCGCCGTTCGATCAGGGACTCCACGCCGCCCAGCGAGGTGGCCGGCAGCCACAGCCGCAGTGCACGGATCATCCGGTCCGCGGCATCGGCACCGCTCAGGGTGCCCGCGGGACCGGCCACGGGAGCCACTTCAATACACAGCACGGAGCCGAAGCCCTTCATTTGGCTCTTGGCCCGGCTGTGGCCGGGATCGGAGGCAAGGCCGGGGAAACGGATGCCACCGACCCTGGGGTGGGTGCTGAGCCGCTCCGCGAGGACCGCTGCCGAAGCCTGCGACCGCTCCACCCGCAGGGCCAGCGTGCGCAGCCCGCGCAGCGCCAGCCAGGCCTCGAAGGGCCCTGCAATGCCGCCGTGGATGGTGCGGTGGTGCAGCAGCGCGGCGCGGAGCCCGGCGTCGGACGTCACCAGGGCGCCCAGCACAACATCGGAGTGGCCGGAGAGGTACTTCGTCACCGAATGCAGCACAACGTCGGAGCCCAGCGCCAGTGGCTGCTGCACCAGCGGGGTGGAGAAGGTGTTGTCCGTGACAACCACCGCGCCCGCGGCGTGGGCGGCGGCCGTGAGCGCCCGGATGTCCGCGACACCGAGCATGGGGTTGGTGGGGCTCTCCAGCCAGAGCATGCTGGCGGGCCGCCCGTCCGCCGGCGAAAGCTGCGCCAGGACCGCGTCGGTGTCCGCGATGTCCACGGTGCGCAGGTCCAGGAAACCCTTCCCGGCAAGTTCCGTGGCCATCACCAGGGATCCGGCGTAGCTGTGCGAGGGCATAACCAGGACCCCGCCGGCCGGTACCAGGGACAGGGCGGAGCTGACGGCAGCGAGGCCGGACGCATAAAGCAGGCCCGGGAGTTCGGCTCCCTCCAACTGACCGAGGGCTTGCTCGAAGGGATCCCAGGTGGGATTGGAATAGCGGCCGTAGCCGCGGTCGCCGTCGCCCAGGGGTCCCGTGCCAAAATAGGTCGATGAGAGCACCAGCGGAGGGTTGACCGGTTCATCGCGTTCACGCGGCGGGCGGCCCGCCGCCACAACCAGTGTTTCTGCGGAGAGGGCCGCTGCCTGTTCTTCGGAAAGACTCATGGTCACAGCGTACTTTGGCGCGTTGCGGGGCGGCCAAGGTGTGACGCCGGAGCGCGCTGCTGTCAGGGATTGTCGGTAGTCTAGAGCGGTGACTACCCAGAACCCCGGACTGTTTATCGCCTTTGAGGGCGGCGACGGCGCCGGCAAGTCCACGCAGGCAGCCGAGCTGGCAGCGGCCCTTGAATCGCGCGGCCGCACGGTGCTGCGGACCCGGGAGCCCGGTGGCACCCCGATCGGGGAAAAACTTCGTTCCCTGGTCCTGGACCACGGCCACGGCCACATCGACGCGCACACCGAAGCGTTGATCTTCGCGGCGTCCCGCGCCGCCCACGCGGGCCAGGTCATCCGCCCAGCCCTCGAACGCGGTGAAATCGTCCTCACCGACCGCTATATCGACTCCTCGGTCGCCTACCAGGGCGCCGGCCGGGACCTTGGCACCGACGCTGTCCGACGCATCAACGAGTGGGCCACCTCGGGCCTGCAACCGGATCTGACGGTTCTGCTCGACGTCGACCCTGCAGTGGGCCGCCGCCGCCGGACCGCCGGCGACGCGGCCGAGGACCGGCTGGAATCCGAAGCGGACGAGTTCCACGCCCGGATCCGCGCCTCCTTCCTGGACCTGGCAGAGGCCCGGCCCGGGCAGTATCTGGTGCTCCCGGCCGGCCTCCCGGTCGATCAGCTGGCGGCACGGATCCTCGACAGGGTCGAAACCCTGCTGTCCCGGCACCTGGGTGCGGGCGTATGAGTGTCTGGGATGATCTGCAGGGCCAGCCCGCTGTTGTGGCCCAACTGCGCCAGGCGACCCAAGGTGCGGGGCTGAGCCATGCATGGCTTTTCACCGGACCGCCCGGGTCCGGCCGGTCCAACGCTGCGAAGGCTTTCGCTGCAGCGTTGAACTGCGATCAGGACGATGTCCGCCTGCGCGGCTGCGGCGAGTGCGCCGCGTGCCTGACCATCCTGGGCGAAACCCACTCGGATGTGGCCTTTGTGCGCACCGAAAAGGTCACCATCACCATCGATGAGGCCCGGGAGCTGGTTTCCACGGCCGGGAACCGGCCGTCCTCGGCCCGGTGGCGGATCATCGTCGTCGAGGACGCGGACCGGATGGCGGAACGCACCACCAACGTACTGCTCAAGGCCATCGAGGAACCCACCCCGCGCACCATTTGGATGCTGTGTGCGCCGTCCCCTGCCGATGTCCTGGTTACTATCCGCTCCCGCTGCCGGGCAGTGGCCTTGCGCCTTCCGCCTGCTGCCGATGTCGCTGCCCTGCTGGTCAGGCGCGACGGCGTCGACCCGGCCGTCGCCGAACGGGCGGCCCGGGCAGCTCAAAGCCATGTTGGGATCGCGCGCCGGCTGGCCCGGGATCCCGAGGCCCGTGAGCGCCGCCTCGAAACAGTGCGGTTCCCCCTGGCCCTGCGGGGAGTTACCGCCGCCGTCCTGATGGCGGAAAAGCTTGTTAAGATCGCCACCGAGGAGGCGAACAGCTCCAACGATGAGCGCGACGCCGCCGAAAGAGCCGCCCTGCTGGCCACCCTCGGAGCACCCGAAAGCGGCACGCTGCCGCCGGCCATGCGCGGCCAGGTGAAACAGCTTGAGGACGATCAGAAACGCCGCGCCAAGCGTTCGGTGACAGACTCCCTCGACCGCACCCTGACCGATCTGCTGTCCTTTTACCGGGATGTGCTGATCATCCAGCTGGGGAACGCCGTGGAGCTGGTCAACATTGAGCTGAGGACCGAACTGGTGGCGTTCGCCGGGCATTCCACCGCCGAAACGACTCTTGCCCGCATGGACGCCATCAACAAGGCCCGCAACCGCATCACCACATCGAACGTGGCGCCGCTGCTGACCATCGAGGCCATGGCCGCCAGCCTCATCTGACCCTGCACGGCTCGATCTGCTCCATCCGCTCCGAGTTGCCCGTTCCATTCCCAAGGAGAACCGCATGACGCAACCATCTTTGCCCGCCAGAAGCCGACCCCCCGCGGCCTGGGCGCGGGGGGTCGGCGCTCTGGCGCTCGGCTTGGTGATGGCACTTATCCTGTCTTCTTGCGGTCTTTTCGGGACTGGCGACGGCGGCGCGAAGGACGCCCAGCAGACGGCCGACCCCTCGATCGCCGCGGCAGCGCCGGAGGGACTGCGCAGCTACTACTCCCAGCAGCTCAACTGGACCCGCTGCGAGGGCGACTTCCAGTGCACCAAGGTGAAAGTGCCCTTGGACTACAGCAAGCCCGACGGCGATACCATCGAAATCGCGGCCCTGAAGCTGGCAACGACGGGCAACAGCAAAAAAGGCAGCCTGCTGGTCAACCCCGGCGGCCCCGGCGGCTCCGGCTACGACTTCGTGCGGGACGCCGGCGCCACCAATATCTCGGAGAAAGTGCGGGCCAGCTACGACATCGTCGGCTTCGATCCGCGCGGGGTGAAACGATCCGCCCCAGTCACCTGCCTCACCGACCAGGAACGCGACGCCTCCCGCGCCAAGGTCTACGCCCTGGACACCGACGCTGGGCTCGCTGAAGCCATGGCGGACAACCAGGCCATCGCGGCCAAATGTGCGGAAAAGACCGGACCGGTGCTCGGCCACGTCGACACCGTCAGCGCCGCCAAGGACCTTGACGTCCTGCGCGGTGTGCTCAATGACAGCAAGCTGAACTACCTCGGCTACTCCTACGGAACCTTCTTAGGTTCCACCTATGCCTCCCTGTTCCCGGACAACATTGGCCGTATGGTCCTTGACGGCGCGATGGATCCCTCCCTCAGCTTCGAGGACCTGACCAGCGGGCAGGCGAAGGCATTCGAGAAGGCCATCCGGGCCTACGTAACGGACTGCCTCGATAACAGCGGCTGTCCGCTCAGCGGCACCCCGGATCAGGCCATCGGCCAGATCCAGGAAATCATCAAGGGCGTTGAGGTGAATCCGAGGGCAGCCAAGGACGGCCGGGTCGTCAACGCTTCGATGTTTGTCAGCGGCTTTATCCTGCCGTTCTACAACGACGACAACTGGCCTGCCCTAACGCAGGCCCTCGGCAGCGCCATCAAGGGCGACATGACCCCGATGCTCCGGCTCGCCGATTTCGGCGCCGACCGTGAACCGGACGGCAGTTACTCCTCCAACTCGGCCTTCGCCTTTAATGCCATCAACTGCCTCGACTATCCGATGGCAGCGGACACAGCCTCGATGCGTGCCGAAGAACAAAAGCTGCGGGAACTCTCGCCCACGCTGGGCTCCTACTTCGCCTACGGCGGCACAAGCTGCGCGGACTGGCCGTACCAAAACATCAGGACGCCCGCCCCGGTGGAATATACGGGTTCCACCGACATCGTTGTGGTTGGCACCACCGGCGACCCTGCGACCCCGGTGGGGTGGGCCGGCTCCCTGCGCAAGCAACTCGGCACGGCCTCGCTGCTGACCTGGAAGGGTGAAGGCCACACGGCCTACGGCCGCTCCAACGACTGCATCGGCAACGCCGTGGACGGCTACTTTGTCGATGGAAAGACCCCCGCGGACAACATGGTCTGCTGAGCCCATTTTGACCGGGCCGGAGGCCTCTACTACAGTTATCTCTGGCATGAGGCGTTCGGGCCACCCGGGCGGTTCACGCGGATGCTTCCTTAGCTCAGTTGGTAGAGCGTCTCACTCGTAATGAGAAGGTCGCCAGTTCGATTCTGGCAGGAAGCTCGAGATGCAAAGATCGGCCCCGGCGATTTCGCCGGGGCCGATCTTTTTGTCCCCCAGGTACGGCTGACGGGTCCCCGACGGCGCCCCGCTTCCGGGCCCGGGCCGGCTGCCTCTTGTCCTGGCGCCGGTCAGCAGCCGACCATTGGCAGATGGAACAGCGGGGTCAGAGGACGGCGGCCGGCACTTCCGTGCCCGGCGCGAACCGGCGCCGCCTCTGGGGTCCGGTGATCGGCTTTGGCCTGGTGAGCCTGGCAGCCGACATTGTCTCCGACGGCGCCCGGCCGCTGGCTGGTCCGCTGCTGGCCCAGCTGGGCGCCTCTGCACTGGTCGTTGGCCTTGTGACCGGCGCAGCCGAGGCCGCGGCGCAGGGACTGCGGCTGCTGTTCGGACCCTGGGCGGACCGCACCCGCCGGTACTGGACGTTCACGCTGGCCGGATACGGGCTCACCGCGGTTTGTGTGCCCCTGCTCGCTGTGGCGCCGCTCGCCGGGGAAGCCGGATTGGTGCTGGCGTCCGTTCTGATTATCGGAGACCGCGTTGGCAAGGCCATCCGCAGCCCGGCCAAGACAGTTCTGCTGGCAGCGGTCGCCAAACAAGTCGGCCGGGGCCGCGGCTTCGCCGTCCATAAATCACTTGACCTTCTCGGCGCGGTCCTCGGGCCGGTGCTGATCGCGGCAGTACTTGCCGCCACCGGCAGCATGTCGGTGGCCTTCGCCGTCCTGGCCCTGCCGGCAGCTGCAGCGATGTTTATGCTGTTCTGGCTGCGCCTCCGGGTACCGTCATCCGTTCCTGCCGCCGTCGACGCCCTACCCCCGCCCGGTGCCGACCGACCGGCGACGGTCTTCACCCGTGGTTTCCTGCTGTTCGCCGTCGCCGCATTCTTCTGGAGCGCCGGCCTGGTGGCGTTCGGTGTTATCGCCTTCCACCTCACGACAACGGCGGGAGTTCCAGTGGCGGTGGTACCGCTGCTGTACGCCGGGGCGATGGCAGCCGCAGCCCTCGGCGCCCTCGCGAGCGGCGTCATTTACGACCGTTCCGGGGCGGCGGCGCTCCTCGCGCTTCCCCTGCTGATCGCAGCAGTCCCGCCGCTGGCGCTGGCGCCCGCCGCAGGCCTGGCATTTGCCGGAGTCCTGGTCTGGGGGACGGCCACAGGTATCCAGGATTCCACCGTCAAGGCGCTTATCGCGGACCTCGTCCCGGAAGGGCGCCAGGGCACGGCGTACGGAGTCTTCGCGGCGTTTGAAGGTGCCGGGGCGCTGGCGGGCGGTGGGCTGTACGGCTCGCTGTATAGCAGCCGTCCGCTGCTGATCCTGGCCGTGGCCGTCCTGCAGCTGATCGCCTTCTCGGTCTTGGTGGTGGCGTTGTTCCGGATCCGCGAACCGCAACGGGGCCGTTCGGCGCGGACCCTGCGGCAGGACTGATCGCTGCAGCCCCGGCCCGGCTGTGGGGTCCTGCTTAGGTGCTCCAGACCGAGGCCGAGCCGGAATGGCCGGTTACGATGCTTTGGTAGACGAAAACGGCCCCCGCCGCCGCCGCGATGACAAGGAGGGCCAGCCGGACCGCACGGTTGCTCCGCAGGGGCCCCAGGAAGGCAAACCACCGGCCGATGGGCTCGTAACTGACCACCAGGGTCGCCGCGATAACCACAAAGAACACCACGGAGACGGCCTTGAGTACGTCCCCTTGCTCCACATGCTCGCGGATCAAGGCAGATGGGGGCCGGGCGTTCTGCAGCTGCTCCCCGGCCTGCGCGGTGAGCAGGGACACGGGAACCAGGCCCAGCGAAAGCACTCCCAGCGGCCAGGCCAGGTAGTTCCGCCAGCGTGGTGCGACGGCATATACGATCGCGCCGAGACCGGCGATCGGCGCCAGCACGACCACCGCGTGGACGAGCAGAATGTGGGCTGGAAGCCCCGCTATTTCAATCATGTGCGCCCTTTATCTCCAGCAGAACTGCCCCTTTGCGGCCGCATTCCCGGGCCGGGCTTCTATGATTCTTGCATGGCAGAGCGCGGACTGGCGGACGTTGCGGCGCGGCTCTATGCCCTCCCGTTCGACGACTTTGTCCCCGCCCGGACCGCCGCTGCCAAAGCGGCCGGCGCCACAAACACGAAGAATTCCCTCGCGGCGGACGTGCGTGCCCTGCCCAAGCCGTCCTTGGCCGCATGGTCCGTGAACATGCTCGCGACCCGGCGACCGGAGACCCTTCGGCAACTCGCCGAGCTGGGAGAGTCGATGCGTGCTGCACAGTCCTCCCTTGATGCCACGACACTGCGCCGGCTGGGACAGACACGGCGCCGGCTTCTCGCCGGCGCAGTCCAGGCAGCACGGGACGTGGCCCAGCAGCAGGGCAGGACGATCAGCGGGGCGACCGCTGCGGACGTCGAAGGGACGCTGCGGGCGGCGACTGCGGACGAGGGAGCAGCTGCGGCCGTGCAGTCCGGTCGCCTCCTCCGGGGCCTGTCCGCCGACGGTGTCGACGCGGTGGACCTTTCGGACGCGGTAGCACTCCCGGGGCTGGTCCCACCAGCAACGCCGGCACCGGATTCCGCGCCGGCCCCTGGCGGTGAGTCCAGCAGGACCGGAGTGCTGACTTCCGACGCCGCCCCGGCGGGAGCCACTGCGCCGCAGGCTGCAGGGCGACCCCGCCTGCAGGCCGTCCGAGAGGAACCGCGCCGGCCCAGTCCCTCAGCGCAGGAACGCGCACGGGCCGCACTGAAGGAAGCCGAAAACACAGCCAGCGTGGCGGCCGATGAAGCCCGCCAGCGTGATGCGGAGCTGGCCCAATCCACTGCCCTGGTAACGGAACTCTCCGACACGGCCCGGGACCTGCGCGAGCAGCTGGCCCGGTGCGAACCGGAGCTCAAAGCGGCCAGGAAACGGCGCGATCTGGCCGCTGCCCAAGCGCAGCAGGCTGATCGGGCGGCGGGTAGGGCCCGGCGAGCCGAGGACCTGGCACGGGAACGGGTGCTGCGGATTGGCAACACGCCGGACTGATGGCCACTTAGTGTCAGTGCCCGGCGGCACACTTAGTCCATGGAAAGCACCCAGTACTTCGAAGTCACGTACCTGGACACGGACTGCGGCCGGATCCGCACCGAGACGTTTGATGACGTCCACGCCGCCGAACGCTTCGCCGCCCGCCAGATCGCGGACGAGCGTGGCTGGGCAATGGTTGACGCCGTTCCGGTCGAGGAAGCCCGGAAGGCTGCCTAGCTGGGTTGCCTTCCGCTCCCGGGACAGCAGAATGGGCCCCACCCGGTTCGGGTGAAGGCCCAGCTGCACGCTTCGCCGGCGGCTTGGCCGGCGTGGCTTTAGGCGAAGTCCGAGACTGCCGGGTCCGCGCCAATGCGGCCGGCGCCCTCGGCAGAGTTGTCCATTCCGTTGATGGCCTGAACATCGGTCTCGTCCAAGGTGACCTCCAGTGCCGCGTAGTTCTCGCGGACACGGGATTCGGTCACCGACTTGGGGATAACGACGTTGCCGATGGCCAGGTGCCAGGCGATAACGACCTGCGCCGGAGTGGCGTTGTGCTTTGCCGCAATCTGAGCGATGACAGGGCTCTCCAACAGCTCGCCGCCCTGGCCCAGCGGCGACCAGGCCTGGGTGAGGATGCCGTGGGAGGAGTTGAATTCGCGCAACTCGGCCTGGCTGAAGAACGGGTGCAGTTCGATCTGGTTAATGGCCGGCACCACACCGGTCTCGTCGATCAGCCGCTGCAGACCTTCCTTGGTGAAGTTGGAAACACCGATGGTCTTCACCCGCCCCTGCTTCTGCAGTTCAATGAGGGCCTTCCAGGTATCCACATACTTGTCCTGCTTGGGCTGCATCCAGTGGATCAGGTACATATCCAGGGTCTTCAGGCCCAGGCGCTCCATGGATTCCTCGAAGGCCTTCAGCGTGGACTCGTAGCCCTGGTCCGCGTTCCACAGCTTGGTGGTGATGAAGATTTCCTCGGGCGTGAGCCCTGAACGTGCGATGGCCCTGCCCACGCCTGCTTCGTTGCCGTAGATCTTGGCGGTATCGATGTGGCGGAAGCCCGCCTCGAAGGCCTGGACGACAACCTTCTCAGCGACGTCATCCTCAACCTGCCACACGCCGTAGCCGAGCTGGGGGATGGTATTGCCGTCATTAAAAGTCATTACCGGTGAAGAAGTCATCTGGCTATCGTGCCAACGTCCACGCCGCTGCGCCAGTGGAAACCGCGCAGCTAAGCTAGGCGCTTAACCGGGAATTTTCCCGCGTATCCGGCGCACGTCCCGTCCGTCAGCTCGAAGCCGACGCCTGGGCAAGGCGGCGTTCGGCGTCGATGACGTGCTCCAGGACCATCTGGGCGCGGCGTCGAACCGACTCCGCTCCTGCGGGGACCGGGTGGACTGCGAGGCGGACCATCGCCGCTGCTTCGGCTGTGGTCGCCAGGGAATTTCCTGCCGTTGACAGTGCCCGGTGGACTCCCGTCATGGTCCCCGGGATGTCGAGTCCCTCGCTCGGCGCCCGGCGCTGGGCCTCCACACAGATTTGCCGGACCCGTCCCGAGAGCGCCGAGAGTTCGTTGCCGACCGCCAGGAGCTCGGCGTAGAGGGCCTCGTCCTCGACCCCCTCGAGGATTTGGTGGTAGCGGTCCAAGCCCCGGATGAAGCGGTCGTGGGCCCGCCGCCAGAGCCCCTTGCCAAGCTCGGCGTCGTCTTTCCGCCCCTGCCGGGCGGCGCTGAAAAAACCCACGGGCGCCTACAGGTACTGGCCGGGACCGTGGTCCGGGTCTGCGGGCCCGGGAAGCCGGGAGGGTTCCGCGCCCGGTGCCGGCGCCGCCGCCCGCTGGGGCTCGCCGTTCGCACCGATAATCACGCCGGGGGCGATCATGGTGCCGGGCGGCAACTGGCGGAGCTGCGCCTGCGCCACGGCCTGCTCCCGGGCAGCGTGTTTGGCCGCGAGGGCGGTTTGGATTCCGTGGAAGAGGCCCTCCAGCCAGCCGACCAGCTGGGCCTGGGCGATCCGCAGTTCTGCGTCCGACGGGGTCCCCTCCGCCGGAAAGGGAAGGGTGATCCGTTCCAGTTCCTCGACCAGTTCCGGGGCGAGCCCGTCTTCCAGTTCCTTGAGGGACCGCTGATGGATTTCGGCCAACCGGGCGCGGGCGGCGTCATCGAGCGGGGCAGACTTCACTTCGTCCAGGAGCTGCTTCATCATGGTGCCGATCCGCATCACTTTCGCCGGTTCATCGACGAGGTCCTGGAGCTGGCCGGTCCTTTCCCGGGTATCCGCGGCACGCCGCGACCGTGCCGGCTCCTTCGGGTCCGAGGGGCGCAGCGGTTCCGGCAGCTGTTTGTCTCCCGGCTGGACGCCATCGCCGTCCGGGCTGGAGTCCAGGGTAGTGCCCTCGACAGGTACCACGGCGTCGGTCTGAGTGTCGTGCGGATCGCTCATGGCTTCATACTCTCACGAGCCGGGTGCCCGGCTGCGGGCGTACCCGGCCGGGCCCACGCAGTCGCTCACCCGCACCCCTCCGGCGCTGCACCCTCCGGTCCGGGCTGAGGCAGCTCAACGCCCGCTGCCGCACGTGGAAGTATTCACCTATGACTAACGAGCACAACGAGGCCACCCGCCCGGCGTTTACGGACCCCCAGGGCCCGGACGCCGCGACCGAATCCAGCCGCAGGTGGGCCCATATCGGGGCCATCATTGTCGACGCCACCCTGCAGCGCCGGCAGAACTACCACTCGACAGTCAAGCCGCGCGTTGTCGCCCTGGTCGACACCTGGCCGGATGCCGACACAACCAGCGGATTCCGCCGGCACCTCGACACGGGAACGCTCGCTGAAGTCATCAGCTGGCCCTCGCCTGGCCGTCTCGCCCAGGTCGAGGACATAACGGGCGTTTTCGAGGATCAGGGCATCGAAACCGTCATGGATCTCCGCGGCGCACTCGGTGACCCGGCCAGGAGGACCGGTCTCCGGCAGGCCCTGGCGTCCGTGCGGCATGTCAGCCCCAAAACCCTGGACTACATCGAAACCCTCAGCGGAGAGTCCACTGAGGGTGTTTAACTACCCCGCACAGCTGCGGCGAAGGGCGACGCCGGGCACCTGTGTGCCCGGCGTCGCCCGTCCCCTGCCGGCTGAGTTCAGCTACGCCGGCCGGTGCGAACCGGTCAGCAGCATCGGCCCTGCGGGTTGGCGTCCTGGCGGTCCGTCTGGTCCCGCCAAAACTCCCGCTCAGTCATCGGCGTCGTGCCGTGGCCCAAGGCCGCATGATGCGCCGAGTACTTCGAATAGGCATCCGCGCCCATAACGCTGCCCAGGTAGCGGGCGAAACCCCGCAACCCCACAACGACGGCGTTCATTTCCGTGCCCGCATCAGTGCTGGCCGGCCTTTTCGAACCGCTGATCGGCCGGAAGTTTGTTCCACTCGGCCATCAGCTCGCGCTCCGACGGGGTGGGGATCACTCCGGCCGGAGCGAAAACGCGCGATGCGACTGCTGGGTCCTCATGATTCGGGTTCGGCAAACCGCGCGTTGCATTGCGGAACGCCTTCACGCTGGCCAGGATCGCGGTGATAATAACGATGATGCTCAGCACCACAAAGATCACCGACAGCCAGCCCTGGATCATGGTGTTGCGGACCACGGCCTCCATGGCCAGCTGGGTCTTGGCCGTGCCGAAGGAGGTCTTGCCGTCTGCAAGGGCCTTGGTGAAGGCTGCGTTGTTTGCGAAGTAGCCCACGGCGGGCACCGGCGAGAAGATCTTGTAGAAGCTGGCGGTGATGGTCACAACGGCTGCGAAAGCCAGGGGAAGCGCCACAATCCAGAGGTACTTGAAGGATCCGCGCTTAGCCGCAATGGCCATACAAACCGAGAGGGCAATGGCTGCCAGCAGTTGGTTGGCTATGCCGAACAGCGGGAACAAGGTGTTAATGCCGCCCAGCGGATCGGTGACGCCCATCAGCAACACCGCGCCCCAGGCCGCGACCATAATCGCGGTGCAGAGCCAGGCGCCGGGGCGCCAGGAGTGCTCCTTGAACTTAGGGACAAAGTTGCCAATCGAGTCCTGCAGCATAAAGCGCGCAACCCGGGTACCGGCGTCGACGGCGGTGAGAATGAACAAGGCCTCGAACATAATGGCGAAGTGGTACCAGAACGCCATCATGGCCGTACCGCCGATGAACTGCTGCATGATGTGGGCCAGACCCACGGCCAGGGTGGGGGCGCCGCCGGTGCGGGAAATAATGCTCTCCTCGCCCACATCCTTGGCCGTCTGGGCCAGGAAATCCGGGCTGATGTTCACGCCGGCCAGCCCCAGGCTGTTGACCCACTGCGCGGCGGTCTCCACGGTGCCGCCGGTCAACGCCGCCGGGGCGTTCATGGCAAAGTACAGGCCGCGGTCAATGGAGATCGCTGCAACGAGGGCCATGATGGCGACGAAGGATTCCATCAGCATGCCGCCGTAGCCAATAAACCGGGTCTGGCGTTCCTTCTCGATCAGTTTCGGCGTGGTGCCGGAGGCGATCAGGGCATGGAAGCCGGACAACGCGCCGCAGGCGATTGTGACAAACAGGAACGGGAACAGGGACCCGGACAGGACCGGTCCGTTGTCCCGGCTGGCGAACTCGCTAAACGCCGGTACGTTGACTTCCGGACGGACCACGATGACGGCCACAGCCAGCATGGCGATCACACCGATCTTCATAAACGTGGACAGGTAGTCGCGCGGTGCAAGCAGCAGCCAGACGGGCAGGATCGCGGCAATGAAGCCGTAGATGATGAGTCCCCAGGCGATGGTGACCTTGTCCAGATGGAAGAAGGCCGCTCCCCACTCGGTGCCGGCGACGGCGCCGCCGCCGATGATGGCCGCCATAAGCAGCACGAAGCCGATGAGGGAGACTTCCATAACCTTGCCGGGCCGAAGGTAGCGCAGGTACACGCCCATAAAGAGTGCGATCGGAATGGTCATACCCACGGAAAAGACGCCCCAGGGGCTCTCGCCGAGGGCGTTCACAACGACGAGGGCCAGGATCGCTACGATGATCACCATAATCAGGAGCGTCGCGATCAGGGCAGCGGTGCCGCCGATCACCCCGAGCTCTTCGCGAGCCATCTGGCCCAGCGAGCGACCGCCGCGGCGCATGGAGAAGAACAGCACGAGGTAGTCCTGGACGGCACCGGCCAGGACGACGCCGAGGATGATCCAAATGGTGCCCGGAAGGTAGCCCATCTGGGCGGCAATGATCGGACCGACGAGCGGGCCGGCACCGGCGATAGCGGCAAAGTGGTGGCCGAACAGCACGTTGCGGTCCGTACGGACGTAGTCTTTGCCGTCGGCCTTGTACTCGGCCGGGGTGGCGCGGCGGTCGTTCGGTTTGGTCAGGTAGCGCTCGATGACCTTGGAGTAGAAGCGGTAGCCGATCAGGTAGGTGCACACTGCGGCGAACACGAACCAGATGGCGTTGACTGTTTCGCCGCGCACTATCGCGAGCATAAACCAGGCCACCGCACCCAGCAGGGAGATCGCGGCCCAGAGGGCGATCTTGGCCGGCGTCCAGTTGCGCTCTTCGGCTTCGGTTACGCCGGCGTCCACCGCGGTGGGCGGCAGCAACGGGTCCGGCGTGATGCCGTCGTCGACCAGTACGTTCTTTGGCGTGCCATCTGGCATTGTGCCCATGTCTCCTCCTTGAGAAACCAACTGGGCAAATCCCCGACAGAGGTGCCCCAAGGCACCCTACCAACGTAGGTGGTGCATGGGTATGGCTTCCGCGCCAACCGGTTCGGCGGAAGCGGTGAACGGTGCGGCAAACGCGTCGAACGGCCGAACTCAGGCGGACGGGCCGGTCAACTGCATCAGCCGCGCCTCACAAAGGTCAAGCCAGCGCACTTCGGCCTCGGTCTGGAAGATCAAGGAATCAAGTACCAGCAGCCGGGCGGTATCCATGGAGCGTTGCTGGGATGCCGTCTCACGCCGGGCTTTGGTGTAGTCCTGCAGGGCCCGGACTGACACGGCACGCTGGGCATGAATGGCGGCACCGACGTTGACACCGGGCAAGGTCAGCCCCAGCGCGAGCTTGATGGCCAGTTCGTTCCGCGGCGGACTGCTCCGCTGCACCGGGGAGCTGAACCAGCGGGTAACTTCAGCAAGCCCGTCCGCGGTGATGCTGTAAACAATGTGGCCCTCACCGTCGGCACCATCCTTGCGGACGAGCCCGTCGCGCTCCAGGCGGTCAAGAGTCGTGTAGACCTGCCCGATATTCAGGGGCCAGGAGGACCCTGTGCGCTCTTCGAACTCGATCCTGAGCTGGTAGCCATAGTGTGGCCGGTCCTGCAGGAGGGCGAGGAGACTGTGACGGATGGACATGTTGCTCCCGGAGGGTAGCGGGACGACAGCATACACGCGCCCCAAGACGCGTGTATACCGCGTATGGAATTACATTACAGTCATTTCTTCTCCGCAAGCAATTCGGATATGCCCGCCAGAGAATATGTTTGAGGCGCCGCCGGCCGGGCCGAGACTCGGGCCCGGCTTACAGGAGGAGCAGAATCTTGCCCACATGGTCACCGGAGTCGAAGTACCGGTGCGCCTCAGCGACCTGGTCCAGCGGGAAGGTCTTTGCCACCAGCGGCCGGATCCGGCCATCGGCGAGCATCGGCCAGACACCGTCGCGGACGGCGTCCATAATCACGGTCTTCTCCGCTACGGGCCGCGGGCGCAACGCCGTCGCGATAATCGCAGCACGCTTACCCAGCAGTTTGCCAAGATCCAGCTCGCCTTTGGCACCGCCCTGCAGCCCGATCACCACCAGCCGCCCGTACTCCGCCAGCGCGTCCACGTTCTGTCCCAGGTACTTGGCTCCGACGACGTCGAGAATAACATCGGCGCCCTTGCCGCCATTTTGCGCGCGCAGGCTCTCCGGGAAGTCTTCTTCCGCATAGTTGATCGCGATGTCTGCGCCAAGAAACGCCTTGGCGGTGCCGACTTTCTCCGCGGTGCCGGCCGTCGTGGCGACCACGGCACCGAACGCCTTCGCGAGCTGGATGGCCATAGTGCCGATGCCGCCGGTCGCCCCGTGGATGAGGACGGTCTCACCCGGCTGCAGCTGCGCTGTCATGATCAGGTTGGAATAGACCGTCGCCGCTACTTCGGGCAAAGATGCTGCGGTGACAAGGTCGATCCCCTCGGGGACCCGCAGGACCTGCCCCGCGTGTACAGCAACCTGCTGGGCATAGCCGCCGCCGGCCAGCAGCGCAACGACTTTGTCGCCCACGGAGAACGGTTTGGTGACTCCGGGACCAAAGCCAGCGATCCGGCCGGAGACTTCCAGCCCGGGAACCTCCGAGGCTCCGGGCGGCGGCGGGTACAGGCCCTTGCGCTGCTGGACGTCGGCGCGGTTTAGTCCGGCGGCGACGACGTCGATCAGCACCTCACCGGGACCCGGCACCGGGGACGGGACCTCGCGGACCTCCAGGGCCTCGGGTCCGCCCGGCCTTAAGATATAGACAGCCTTCATGGAGAACTCCGATTTCTAACGAACGTATTGCGGCCGTGTGGCCCGGCTGCGCCGCCGGGACATTATGTCCGAAGCGCTTCCTCCCAGAATATGCGGAGGAGATACCGGCGCCCGCGAGCGCAACCGCGTTTTTGTTGCTGCCGACTGCCTATGAAACACTACTCGTTAGGGAAGGTTGTCCGAGCGGCCGATGGAGCTGGTCTTGAAAACCAGTGTGCGGTGACCCCGTACCAAGAGTTCGAATCTCTTACCTTCCGCGGGAGCGCAGAGTTTGCGCGGCTTAGGGGCCGGTTGGGGCAATCGAGAGGTTGCCCCAACCGGCCTCACTCGTATCGCCGGCCTGCAGATGCCCCGCCCACCCGTCACCGGTACCAGCCGCCCGCGGGGCGGGCACCCGGAACCCGTTGAAACCGTCTGCGCTCAGGCATACCCTCACAGTGTCTGCTTCGCCGTCCCAAGATAAGGCGCCCCGCCAGTACCTTTCACCGCCGCAGAAAGTACAGGAGTCCACAATGCCAACACCCGAGCACTCCAACGGAGCACCGTGCTGGATCGACCTGATGACCTCCGACACCGGAAAGGCCCAGGCGTTTTACGGTGACCTTTTCGGTTGGACGTTCGAAACTGGCGACCAGGAGAAATACGGCGGTTACATCACCGCGCTGAAGAACGGCAAGTCGGTCGCCGGAATCATGCAAAAGCAACCGGACCGGGCCGGTTTCCCTGACGCCTGGTCCACGTACCTGCGCACGGACGATGCCCGCGCGGCTGTCAAGAGCGCGGCGGAGCACGGCGGAGCCGTCTACCTGGAAGCCATGGATGTGCCAGAACAAGGCACTATGGCCATGGTGGGCGACGCCACCGGCGCGGCCATCGGCATCTGGCAGACCGGGGAGATGACGGGCTATGAGCTCGCCGCCGAAGACGGTACCCCTGCGTGGCACGAACTCCACACCAAGGACTACGCCACGGCGGTCAAGTTTTACCAGGACGTTTTTGGCTGGAACACCGACGTTATGAGCGACACCCCGGAATTCCGCTACACCACGCTGGGGGCCGGAGACACCGCCAAGGCAGGAATCATGGACGCCTCGGGATACCTCCCCGCCGAGGTCCCCTCCCATTGGCAGGTGTACTTCGCGGTTGCGGACACGGACGCCGCCACCGAAAAAGCCGTCGCCATGGGCGCCCAGCTGATCGAGGGGCCCGACGATACGCCGTTCGGGCGCCTTGCCACGCTCGCTGACCCCACCGGCGCCAGATTCAAGATCACGGCCCCGACGGCGCAGTAGAGCGCGGACATCGGTCCGCAGGGCAGCTGGGCGTCAGGGCAAAGCTCAAGGAATCTTGAGCAAGAACTTCAGGAAATCCTGCCGCAAAAATGCCCCGGGAATAACCGGCCAGCCGCTCCACTTCGGCCACCGGCCGGTATTCTTTTGGCATGCGCGGCCCCAGCCGGCCGGCATGGTTCACCCGACACAGCTCGGGGCAACCCACTCCGTCGCCGGGGCGCATCGTTGCTGGCCCGGTGCCGACTGTGACGCGTTCCGCTGGGGGACGTTTCGCCGAATGCACATGCAAGACATGTCGTGTTCACCCACCTCTGTTTTGATGTGCCGGGAACTGCTTGACCAGGAGCACCTACCGGCGGTCTGCGGCGTTACGCGGACACCTCCACCCAGCCCTTACCCGGGCACCTCATGAGAGTTAGAGCGGATGAAACAC
The DNA here is from genome assembly GCF_029960715.1 of Arthrobacter sp. AL05. Classification (NCBI taxonomy): domain Bacteria; kingdom Bacillati; phylum Actinomycetota; class Actinomycetes; order Micrococcales; family Micrococcaceae; genus Arthrobacter; species Arthrobacter sp. AL05. The sequence goes on along the minus strand of NZ_JASBRC010000012.1, from coordinate 93,616 downwards.
TTACCTTGGAAAACCGCGCTCTGCACGGCGCTGTCGGCAGGGCTCATCGCAGCCCCGCTGGCCGCTGTGCCGGCGTTTGCCGTGGAAGTCTCCCCGGCAGCGGCTGGCAGCTCGCCAGTGATCATCAACGAGGCGTACCTCAGCGGCGGCAGCTCCGGCAGCGCCTACAAGAACAAGTTCGTTGAGCTGTACAACACCTCCGATGCGGCAGTCTCGCTGGACGGCTGGTCCGTCCAGTACCGCCCGGGAACCGGCACCGCGGCACCCAGTGCAACCGCCTCGCTCACCGGAAGCATCCCGGCCAAGGGCTACTTCCTGGTCAAGGGCGGGACGAACTCCAGCGCGTCTACGGCCCCTGAACTGCCGGCCGCCGACGTGTCAGCCGCTGGTTTCAACCCGAGCGGCACAACCGGCACCATCGTCCTGGCCAAACAGGCAACCGCTCTGGACCCCCTTGCCACCGGCTCAGTCGTTGAACCTGCCAATGTCGCCGATCTGCTCGGCTACGGGACCTCCAACACCTTCGAAACCCAGGCGGCGACGGCGCCGTCGGGCAACACCGACGTCAAGAGCCTGAACCGCGGCAACGGCGCGGACAGCAACAACAACGCTGCTGACTTCACCCTGAACGCGACCATCACTCCCAAGGCTGCCAACGGTGTGGCCGCTCCCGTGGATCCGCCTGTCGATCCCGGCCCCGTCACGCCCCCGGCCGTCAAGACGATTGCCGAGATCCAGGGCAACGGTACTGCGAGCCCGCTCGTCGGAAGCTCCGTCACCACCCGCGGCAAAGTCACCGCAGCCTTCCCGACCGGAGGGTTCGCCGGCTACTACATCCAGACCCCAGGCACCGGCGGCGACCTGACCCCGGCCAGCCACTCGGCGTCGGACGCCATCTTCGTCTTCTCGTCCGCCACGGCCGGCGCCGTCCAGATCGGCGACTACGTCGAGGTGACGGGCGCCGTCAGCGAATTCTTCGGCATGACCCAAATGACCGTTGCCGCAGAAGCTGACCTCAAGAAGCTCACGGAAGCGGCCCCGGAGGTCAAAGCCACCGGCTTTTCGCTCCCGGCCGAGGAAACCTTCCGCGAGTCGCTGGAAGGAATGCTGCTGGCCCCGCAGGGACCGGTCACTGTCACCGACAACTTCTCGCTGAACCAGTACGGTGAAATCGGCCTGGCCGGCGGGTCTGCTCCGCTGGAGCAGCCCACCGCGGTCGCCCCCTACGGATCGGCAGAGTACACCGCTACCGTCGCCGCCAACACCGCCAACGGCATCCGGCTCGACGACGGCGCCACCACCAACTTCCTCAAGGACGCCACCACCAAGGCCCTGGAGCTGCCGTACCTGACCGCTACCGAGCACGTCCGTGTCGGCACCCCGGTGAGCTTCAAAACCAACGTGGTGCTCAGCTTCGCCAACAACGCCTGGAAGTTCCAGCCGCTGACGCAGCTGACCCCCGCCACCGCGGACGCGGTCCAGCCGGTAAGTTTTGGCGGCAGCACCCGCGCGGACGCTCCGGCGGCCGTCGGCGGCAACCTCAAGATTGCCTCGTTCAACGTGCTCAACTACTTCCCCACCACTGGCGATCAGCTCACCGGGTGCACCTACTACACCGACCGTGCCGGGAACCCGATCACCGTCCGCGGCGGCTGCGATGCCCGCGGCGCGGCGAACGCCGAAAACCTCCAGCGCCAGCAGGACAAGATCGTCGCCGCCATCTCCAAGTCCGGCGCCGACGTTGTATCGCTTATGGAGGTCGAGAACTCCGCACAGTTCGGCAAGAACCGTGACGATGCCCTCGCCAAGCTGGTTGACGCACTGAACATCGCCACGCCGGGGATCTGGGACTACGTCCGGACTCCCGCCAACGCACCCCCGCTGGCCGATGAGGACATGATCCGCACCGCCTTTATCTTCAAGAAGGCCACAGCCGAGCCGGTGGGCGAGTCCATCATCCTCAACGACACCGTTGCCTTCGCAAGTGCCCGCAAGCCGCTGGCACAGGTCTTCAAGCCGGTGGGCGCGTCCGATGACAAGAAGTTCATCGCGATCGCAAACCACTTCAAATCCAAGGGCTCAGCCGCCACCCCGGACGACACGGACAAGGGCCAGGGCAACTCAAACCTCGCCCGCACCGCGCAGGCCCGGTCGCTGCTGGCGTTCTCCGACGAACTGCAGAAGTCCAAGGGGACGGACAAAGTCTTCCTGATCGGTGACTTCAACTCCTACGCCAAGGAAGACCCGATCAACGTCCTCACGGCCGCGGGCTACATCAACCAGGACGAGAAGGCCAAAAACGCCGACGGTTCCGCCAAGCACTCCTACCTCTTCGGTGGCCTGGTGGGCTCGCTGGACCACATCCTCGCCTCACCGGGAGCCAACGCCGTTGTCACCGGCGCCGACATCTGGAACATCAACTCCGTGGAGTCTGTGGCCCTGGAATACAGCCGCTACAACAACAACGTGACTGACTACTACGCTGCGGACCAGTTCCGGGCGAGCGACCACGATCCGGTGGTGGTGGGCCTGAACCTGCCCGTCACCCCTGCCAGCGTTGAGCTGAACCTGCTTAACATCAACGACTTCCACGGCCGTATCGATTCCAACACCCTGTTCTTTGCCGGAACCATCGAGAAGCTGCGGGCCGCGGCTGCCCCCGGCGCCACGGCGTTCCTCTCCGCGGGGGACAACATCGGCGCCTCGCTGTTCGCCTCGGCCGTTGCCAAGGACCAGCCGACGATCGATGTGTTGAACGCCCTTGAACTGCGGACCTCCGCCGTCGGCAACCACGAGTTTGACGGCGGCTGGGCCGATCTGCGCGACCGCGTCATTGCGGGCGGGGCCAACGCCAAGTTCCCGTATCTCGGTGCCAACGTTTACAAAAAGGGCACCACCGAGCCGGTTCTGCCGGAGTACACGGTGCTCAACCTGAACGGCGTCAAGGTCGCTGTGATCGGAACCGTTACGCAGGAAGTGCCCTCCTTGGTTACCCCTGCGGGCATCGCCGATCTTGACTTCGGCGACCCGGTCGATGCGATCAACCGCGTCGCCGCGAAGATCAAGGCGGACAAACTTGCCGACGTGATCGTGGTGGAAAACCACGACGGCGCCGGTTCCGGGGCGCCCGAAGGCGCCACCCTGGCGCAGGAGGTCGCCGCCGGCGGACCGTTCGCCAGGATGGTCACCGAGGTCACGCCGGACGTTGCCGCGATCTTCAACGGCCACACCCACAAGCAGTACTCCTGGGATGCCCCGGTCCCCGGCGCTGAGGGCAAAACCCGCCCGATCGTCCAGACCGGCAACTACGGCGAGTACATCGGCCAGATCCAGCTGACCATCGACACGAAGACCATGTCGGTGACCGGCTACAAGGCCGGCAACGTCAAGCGCACCACCTCCGCTGACCAGCCGGCAGCCGATCTCGTGGCCGCGTACCCGCGGGTCGCCACCGTCAAGACGATCGTTGACAAGGCACTCGCCGACGCTGCAGTGGTTGGCAACCAGCCGGTCGGCTCGGTGACCGCGGACATCACCACGGCGTTCACGCCTGCCACCACCACGACTCCGGCCTCACGCGATGACCGCGGCAGTGAGTCCACCCTGGGCAACCTGGTCGCGGATGCGCTGGTTGACTCGCTCAAGCCGGCTGACCTCGGTGCTGCCGAGATCGGCGTCGTCAACCCCGGCGGGCTGCGCAACGAGCTCTACTACGCCCCGGACGGGACCGTCACCTACGCCGAGGCCAACGCGGTCCTGCCGTTCGTGAACAACCTCTGGACCACCTCGCTGACCGGTGAGCAGTTCAAGACGCTCCTGGAGCAGCAGTGGCAGACCAACCCGGACGGCACGGTACCCAGCCGCGCCTACCAGCAGCTCGGATTGTCCAAGAACGTCAACTACACCTACAACGCCGCCCGCGCCGCCGGTGACCGGATCACCTCGATCCGGGTCAACGGCGTACTGATCGACCCCGCGAAGTCCTACCGGATCGGAACGTTCAACTTCCTGGCAACAGGAGGAGACAACTTCCGCATCTTCAAGTCCGGCACCAACACCAAGGACTCCGGACTCGTGGACCGCGACGCGTGGATCAAGTACCTGCAGGTGCACAGCCCGGTCGCACCGGACTTCGCACGCCGCTCCGTTGCCGTGGTGAACACCACCGCCGCGCAGGTCAAGGGCGGGGAGGCCATCACCCTGGCCGTCTCCAAGCTGGATCTCACCTCGCTGGGCAGCCCGGTGAACACCTCGCTGCGCGCCGAGTTCACCGATGCCAGAGGCACCCTCACCGCGCTGGGCACAACACCGGTTTCCGCCGGAACCGCCACAGTTGATCTGAAGGTACCCGCCGGCGCTGCAACGGGCACCGGTACCCTGACGCTCACCGCCGTCGAATCCGGCACAGTGGTGAAGGCAAGCGTTGTGGTCGCAGCCAACGTACCGGTTCCGCCGGCCTGCACCGCACCGGTTCCGCCGACGAAGTGGTATGACTTCAAGGGCTGGATCAAGTACTCGATCGCGTGGATCAAGTACCGGAACTGCCTCCGCGGCTAGCCTCCCGGCTCCGAGCCCCTGAGCATGCCCTCCCCCGGGCTGCAGCGCTGGACATATAGCCAATATGTCCAGCGCTCAGCACGGACGGAGGGCATGCTCATTTTTTGGCCCACCGGACGGAGGGCATGCTCATTCGGACTGCGCGGGTCAGGACCCCAGGATGGCCCGGGCGATCTCGTCGGCGTCCCGCAGCGTGCGCTGGCCGCTGCGGTAAACGGGCCCGGTTTTCTGCTGCGCTTCGGCCGCGATCGCGGTTCCCCACTGCACGGCGGACAGTTGCAGTCCCAGCACGTACAGGCCGTCGGTCACCGAGCCGTTGGCACCCAGCGGCCGGTACGGATGCGGCACCACGTCCAGCCCTGAGGTCGGCACCGGCGTTCCTTCAACGGTCATCATAAGCCGCGGCCGGACCAACCCTTCGGCCATCAGTTGTTCCAGCAGGGCTGAGACGTTCACCGCGACCTTGTTGGCCGGCGCCAGTGCCTCGATCATGGCGGCGGCTGTCACCACGTCCCCGCCGCCGTCGCCGGTGCCCGGTCCCACCCAGGGCGAGACGGCCGTGAAGGACCCCGCCCGGCGGTCCACCCCGAACTTGGGGTCCGGTCCGACGAACCGGACGACGCCGGCCCGGGCCAGGGCCGCGAGCTGTTCGGCCCGCTGCGCGGGAGGTCCGCTCGCCAGCCCTTCCACAAACGATTCGAACCAGCCGCGGAGTCCCGCGACCCAGGACTCATCGGTGATACCGCCGTCCGCGACGGCGGTCTTCAGTACCGCGCGGCCGTGGTGCAGGGCCCCGATGGTCATCTTCACCGGATCATCCTCCGCCAGGGCGGACCGCCGGGCGTCGTCGAGCAGGTAGTCGACGACGGCATTATCGAGTTCGGCCCTGGCGGCGAACGACCTCCCGGCCAGCGGTGCCGCCAGCCCCAGGAGATCCAGCCGGTGGGCCGGGCGGACGTGCACCTCCAGCACGGAGTCCACCTGGTCCTCCCATTTGGCGGCAGAGTGCGCGTGCGGGCGCAGAGCTTCCGCAAGGACCGCCAGGAAGTCGTCAGGGTCCGTCAGGATGGCACCCGGCTGCGAGCGCGCCAGCGTGGAGTAGTAAGCCCAGAGCGCGTCGCGGTGCAGGAGCGGCCAGAAGTCGTGGTCAAAGGCAGGCCGGATTCCCGCTGCCGCGAATTTCGCCAGGGCGCCTTCGGTGCAGTACCTCAGCGTGACGGCGCCGGGGTAGTACCCGGCGAGGGTTGCCTTAGCCCGGTACGGGGTGCCGCGCCGGGACCCGGCGATGATCAGCGGTTCGCGGCCGGAGGGCAGGTATGTCATCCTGCCGTCGCCGCCGGGCAGGAACTGTCCGCCACGGCCTTCGGTCAGCTGACCCATAACGTCGAAGAAGTTCAGGCCCATACCGCGTACCAGGACCGGTTTGGCGGCCGGCACACGGGACCAGTCGACGTCGGCCGGGGCAGCCGGCGGCAGGTAGAGCAGCCCGAGCTCCGCGGCCGCGGCCTGGAGTTCGCGCTGTTCCGGGTTAAGCCGCGATTCGAGGTGGCCGAGAGCCAGCACCACGGAATCAACGGTGAGGACCCCGCCGCTGGCCAGCGCGACGTCGAAGCTGACACGGTTTTCGTCGCCGGCGGCGCTGGCGGCGGCGTGCCGGACGGATGTTGCCCTCGTGCGGTGGAAATCTACTGTGGCCCCGGATGGTAACCGGGTCAGCAGCTCTTGCACCGTCGAGCGCAGGTAGCGCCCGTACAGTGCCCGGCTGGGAAAGTCCGCCGGGCCCAGCGCTGACAGCTCGGCGCGCTCTTCGGCGGTGAGGTCCGGGTGGGGCTGCCTGCGTTGCAGTTCGCGCCACCGGTCAAAAGTGTGACCGGCAAGCGGCCGTGCGAGGTCCGTGTCCTCGGGGATGACTGAAGGGTAAAACGACTGGGTGTTCATCAGGTAGAGCCTGGACTGGCCGGTCTGCCAAACGTGACCCGGCCCCGCGGGATAGGGGTCAATGACGTCAATGTGCAGGGTGGAACCCGGTGCGGCGGCACCCCAGTTGGCCAGCAACCGCTCCAGCACGCTGGTGCCGCGGGGACCGGCGCCAATCACTGCCGTCCGGATGCTCTGCGATATGCCCACGGCATCCAGCGTATCCGTAACCGGCTGGCCGGCCGGACCGTCCCGGTACGTCCGGGCCGGACACCGCCGGGCCGGACACCGCGGAAACGGTGTGACTTGCTACCGGAGCTCCGATGTTGCTTGGATGGGAAAATGACCACCGCTGAAGCTGCTCACCCGCCCGAGTCCGCCCTGCCCACCGACCCCGCCGCGGCGGGCACCGCCCCCGAACCGGTCGACGAGAACATTTGGCTTGAGGAAATCTACGGCGAGGAACAGCTCGCCTGGGTCCGGGAGCAGAACGCCCGCACCGAGGAGTTGCTGGAAGACACGGACTACGCCGAGCTGGAAAACAGCATCCTGGAGGTACTCGACTCCACCGACCGGATCGCCATGGTGGGCAGGCACGGCGAGTGGTACTACAACTTCTGGAAGGACCGGGAGAACCCCAAGGGCGTGTGGCGCCGAACCCGCTGGGAAAGCTATCGCGGCGGATCACCGGAGTGGGACGTCCTGCTGGATGTGGACGCACTGGCCGCCGCCGAAGGTGAGGAGTGGGTGTTCCATGGAGCCGCCTTCCTGCGCCCGGCCGAGGGCGAACCGCACCGGCGGGCGCTGCTCGCGCTGTCCCCCGACGGCGGCGACGCCAACCGCTACCGGGAGTTCGACGTCGGGTCCCGCAGCTTCGTGGACCCGGCGGCCGGCGGCTTTGATCTGCCGACGGCAAAGGGCAACGCTTCCTGGCTGGACGCGGACACCCTGTTGGTCGCCTCCACTGCCGAGGGAATGCCAAAGACCACATCCTCCTACGCCCGGACCGGCGTCAAACTGCGCCGCGGCGAATCCCTGGTCACCGCCGAGCGGGTTTTTGACATCCCCGAGGACCACATGATGGCCCTCGTGGCGCACGACTCGACCCCTGGTTTCGAGCGGACTTTTGCCGTGGACTGGATCAGCTTCTTCGAGAAGACCACCTCGGTGCTGCGCGACGGGCAGTGGGTGCAGTTCGATGTCCCGGCGGACGTAAACCTCAGCACCCACCGCGAATGGCTGCTGTTCCGTCCGCAAACAGACTGGACCATCGGCGCAGCCAGGTATCCGGCCGGGTCCCTCCTCGCAGTGGGGTTCGATGCGTTCCTGGCCGGCAGCCGGGAACTGTCCGTGCTGTTCACCCCTGATGAGCACACCTCGCTGCAGTCGTGGAGCTGGACGCGGGACTTCCTGCTGCTGAACCTGCTCCGCGACGTGTCTTCGGAAATCCGGGTCCTCGATCCGCAGCGGCCCGGGGAGGACTCCGCCTGGGCATCCACCGTGCTGGACGCGTGTCCGCCGTTGCATGACGTCAACGCTTACGCCGTCGACGACGAAGATGAGGACGGCGGCTCGGACGCTTCCGGCGCCGGGAACGACTTTTGGCTGGTGGCTACCGGCTTCACGACGCCGAGCACCCTCACCCGCGGAAGCCTCAAGCGCGGACCCGACGGCGCCGGCGTGCTCAGCACGCACGAGGCTCTGCGGTCCTCGCCGTCGTTCTTCAACGAAGGGGCGTACGAGGTCCAGCAGCACTTTGCGGTCTCCCAGGACGGCACCCGGGTGCCCTATTTCCAGGTGGCATCCAAGGATCTGGTGCTGGACGGCCAGAACCCCACGCAGCTCTCAGGCTACGGCGGCTTCGAAATCTCACGGACTCCGGCCTACAGCGGCACGGTCGGCCGTGCCTGGCTGGAACGCCGCACCGAGGAATCGGCCGGGCACGAGGGGGACGCCCCGCACACCCGCGGCGGCGTCTACGTTGTGGCCAACATCCGCGGCGGCGGCGAATACGGTCCCGCCTGGCACCGCGCTGCCCTGCAGGAGAAGCGGCACCGCGCCTACGAGGACTTCGCGGCCGTGGCGGCGGACCTGATCTCCCGCGGTGTGACCTCCCGCGAGCGGCTCGGCTGCGTGGGCGGATCCAACGGCGGACTGCTGGTGGGAAACATGCTCACGCGGTATCCGGAGCTCTTCGGGGCCGCCTCCTGCGGTGTCCCGCTGCTGGATATGCGCCGCTATACAAAACTGTCCGCCGGCTACTCTTGGATTGCTGAATACGGTGATCCGGACGTTCCGGAGCAGTGGGAATTTATCAAGACGTTTTCCCCGTACCACCTCCTCAAGGACGGGGTGGACTACCCTGAGACGTTCATCTGGACGGCCACCTCGGATGACCGGGTAGGCCCGGTGCAGGCACGGAAGATGGCAGCCCGCATGCAGGCGATGGGCATCCCCAACATCTGGTTCCACGAGGCGCTGGAGGGCGGCCATGCGGGCGCCTCGGACAACCGCCAGGCCGCGGCGCTGCAGAGCCGCAGCCAGCACTTCCTCTGGCGGTCACTGGCCGGCCGCGGGGCCTGAGCCGTTGAGCCGCTGCGACAGTTGTGGCCGTTTTGCACTGCGTGGCCCCTTCTGCGTATCCTTGGTTGGCTAGTTAATAGCATTTGGAGACGTGCCAGAGCGGCCGAATGGGCTTCACTGCTAATGAAGTGTGGGGCACAACTCCACCGGGGGTTCAAATCCCCCCGTCTCCGCGTTTGGCCCCGGTCCTTGGACCGGGGCCTTTTGCGTATCCGAACCCGCCAACCCCCGGTTGCAGGGTTACAGGACCGGTGCCCGGCGCGGCACGTCCGGCTGCCGGACACCTGAGGCCCCGTAGTCGCCCGGATGGCAGGATGGGCCCATGTCGAGCACCCCCAGGTCGAACAGCAGCACGGACAACACCGCGCCGGACGCCAGCGCGTTTGACGCGATCATTGTCGGCGGCGGCCACAATGGCCTGGCCGCGGCTGCGTACCTCGCCAAGGCCGGCAAGGCGGTCCTGTTGCTGGAGAAGCTTGAGCAGCCCGGCGGCGCCGCGGTATCCGCCCGGGCGTTCGAGGGCGTCGACGCCAACCTCTCGCGGTACTCGTACCTGGTGAGCCTGCTCCCTCAGCAAGTCATCGACGACCTTGGGCTGCACATCCGGCTGGCCCGGCGGCGGTATTCGTCCTACACCCCCGACCCCCACGACGGGCGCCGCGCGCTGCTGATCGACAACGCAGATGCGGCGGCCAGCGCTGCATCGTTCACCACTGTCGGGGCGCCGGAGAGCGAATTCCGCGCATTTACCGGCTTCTACGACGATTGCCGACGGCTCACCGGTGCCCTTTGGCCCACGATGACGGCGCCACTGCCGACGCGCTCGGAGGCAAGGGAGCTCGCAGTCCGCGCCGGTGCCCTGGAAGCGTGGGATGCCATCGTTGAACGGCCAATCGGGGAAGCCATCACCCGCTCTCTGCAGCACGAACTGGTCCGTGGTGTGGTGCTGACGGACGCCTTGATCGGCACCTTTGCCCGGGCCTTCGACGAGGACCTGCAGCAAAACATCTGTTTCCTGTACCACCTGGTCGGCGGCGGGACGGGTGACTGGGATGTGCCCGTCGGCGGAATGGGCGCCGTCTCCGGAGAGCTCGAACGCGCCGCCCGCGACGCCGGGTCGACCATTGTGACCTCAGCGGAGGTTACCGCCGTCCGCCCGGGAGGTGTGGTTAACTACCGCCAGCACGGGGCGGAGCATACGGCCGCCGGGTCCTGGATCCTCGCCAATGTGGCCCCGGCGGTCCTGGACCGGCTCAGGACCGGCTGGGCGGCACCGAATACCCCCTCGAACCCGAACCACCTCCGGGAGGGCGCACAGGTCAAGGTGAACCTGCTCCTGAAGCGCCTCCCCCGGCTGTTGGATCCGCAGGTCAGCCCGGCAGCGGCGTTCGGCGGAACCTTCCACGTCAACGAGACCTTCCCGCAGCTCGACGCCGCCTACCGCGCCGCCGCCGCGGGAACCATCCCGGATCCGCTGCCGTGCGAGATCTACTGCCATTCGCTTACCGACCCCAGTATCCTTTCCCCGGAATTGCAAGCATCCGGCGCGCAGACTCTCACGGTATTCGGTCTCCACGTCCCGGACCGGCTGGTTTCGGCAGGCAACAATGACCGGCGTCGGGCCGAACTTCAGGCAGCGGTGCTGAAATCCCTGAACTCTGTCCTGGCCGAGCCCATCGAGGACCTGCTGCTGAGCGGCCCGGACGGTCAGCCCTGCATCGAAACCAAAACCACCCTGGACATTGGACGCGCGCTCGGTATGCCGCGGGGCAACATCTTCCACGGCGGCCTCGACTGGCCCTTCGTGGAGGATAACGCCCCGTTGGACACCCCGGCGAGGCGCTGGGGTGTCGCGACGGACGACGCGCGGATCCTGCTCTGCGGCTCCGGCGCCCGGCGCGGCGGAGCCGTCAGCGCCATCGGCGGGCACAACGCGGCGATGGCTGTACTGGAGGCCGAAAAGCTCGAATCCGGCCGGCGTACTCCGCCCGTGTCCGATGAGGCTGAGGGTGGCGCCGAAGCAGTCCCCGAATGAGTGGGGACCCGCCCGCTGACGCCACGACCCCCCGCGGTCCCGGCAGCACGCCGTCGGACGGCTGGAGCCCCCGGCTGGCCTTGCTCGTCGCCGCGACGTTTTTTATGGAGTTCCTGGACGGCACCGTCCTGACCACGGCGATCCCCAGTATCGCGGCGGACTTCTCGGTGCCGTCCGCTGACGTCAACATCACAATGACCGCCTATCTGATGACCGTGGCGATGGGGATTCCGCTCAGTGCCTGGCTGGCCGAACGCGTCGGCGCGCGCCGTGTTTTCTGCCTGGCCATCGCGACGTTCACGGCGGCCTCCCTCCTGTGCGCACTGAGCCAGGACCTGACGATGCTGACCCTGAGCCGGGTGTTGCAGGGCGCGGGCGGCGCGATGATGGTCCCGGTGGGCACCCTCCTGGTGCTCCGCGGCTCAGCAAAGAAGGATCTGCTTCGCGCCACTGCCTACCTGGTGTGGCCGGGACTGCTGGCACCTGTCCTGGCCCCGCTCGTCGGAGGCGCACTCACAACGTTCCTGTCATGGCACTGGATATTTCTGGTCAACCTCCCGCTGGGCCTCGCGGCACTCCTCACGGCGCTGCGGCTGGTTCCGGCCGTCCCGGGCGACCGTAGCCGACGCCTGGACTGGGTGGGACTGGCGCTTACGACCCTGGGCGTGGGGACCGTCGTGGTGGGTCTGGAGCTGGCCGGCGGCCGCGGTGCCGGCGCCCCGGCGGCCCTCAGCATCACCGCTGGGGCACTGTTGCTCGGTGCTGCCGTCTGGTGGCTGCGGCGGGCCCGGTACCCCTTGTTCGATCTGGTCGTCTTTTCCGCCCGTACATTCCGCGCCACGGCGACCGGCGGGTTTATCTACCGCCTGACGATCAGTGCCGTGCCCTTCCTCTTGCCGCTGATGTTCCAAAACGGCTTCGGTTGGGATCCGCTGCACGCCGGGGTGCTCGTCGCTGCGGTATTCGTGGGCAATATCGGGATCAAACCGGCCACGACCCCGCTGATCCGGCACTTCGGTTTTAAAGCGGTGCTGGTGTTCGCATCCCTGGCCTCGGCGGCCACCTTTACGCTGTGCGCCCTCCTCGACGCCGGCACCCCGGAGCCGCTGATCTTCGCACTGCTCGCGGCCAGCGGAGCCTTCCGGTCCATCGGTTTCTCGGCTTACGCCTCGGTGCAGTACGCAGACGTCCTTCCGGCCCAGATGACATCCGCCAACGCCGTGTCCGCGACCCTCGTGCAGCTCGCTGCGGCGGCCGGGATAGCGATTGGGGCACTGCTGATCCGCACCTTCGAAGCCGGCGGCCCCCTGCCGGGCGGGGCTGGTGCGGCAGCCGCCGCCGGCGATCCGGTGGCAGCCTACCGTGCAGCGTTTTTTGCGATTGCTGCGCTGATGCTCCTGAGCGCACTGGACAGCCTGACGCTGCCCCGCCATGCCGGGGCGGAAGTCAGCCGGCCTGGCCAAGCACCAGCGGAAGTACCGCCCCGGCACCCGCGAGCCTAAGGGCCCTGCCTGCGACGGTCAGGCTCCAGCGGCTGTCAACCAGATCGTCAATCAGCATCACACTCTGGCCCTGGATCCCGGCAAGGGCCGCCTCCAGTTCAGGGCCCACCACAAGCCGGTCCCAGACCCCCGCAAGCCGGTAGGCGCTGTTGCCTCCACGGCCGCCGGTCGGTCCGCCGTGCCCCAGTTGCAGCTGGCCCAGATAGGGGAGCCGGCCGATCTCCGAGATGCCGCGGGCCAGCGAGTCGACCAGCGCGGGCTTGCTGCGGGACGGGATACTGATGATCGCGGCGGGCCGGCCGGCACCACTCCAGCCGGGCGCGCGGGAGTCACCGGCACCCCATTCACGCAGCACCTGAACGCATGCCTGAAGCATGCCGGCGTCCACCGTGCGGTCGGGGGCTCCGGCGGCGAACGCTTCGCGCAGGGCGCCGCCCCAGCCCAGGTCCGTAAGCCTGGCCAGCGCCCGGCCGCTTGCGACGCTTTCTTCGGGTTTTATTTTGCCCTTCACCGGCACGCCCAGCCGGTCCATGCCGCTGGGCCATTGCAGCCGGGGTTCCAGCGGTACACCGGCGCGGCTCAGCGTCTGGCCCGCTGCTTCGGTGGCCGCGGCGGCAATGTCTGCGGGGAACCACTGACCGGCGCAGTTATCGCAGCGGCCGCAGGGGCGGGCTGTCTCGTCGTCGAGGACCGACGTGATGTATTCCATCCGGCAACCGGCGGTGTCCTGGTAGATCACCATCGAGTCCTGTTCGTCCACCCGGGCTTCCGCGATCCGGCCGTAACGCTCGGCATCGTAGGTCCACGGCCGTCCGGTGGCCCGCCAGCCGCCGCCCACACGCTCCACCGCACCGTCAACTGCCAGCACCTTCAACAGCAGCTCCAAAGGGGTCCGGCGCAGGTCCACCCGCGCCTCCAGCGCCACCGTTGACACAGCAGCCCCGGCTTCGGCAAGAGCGGTCAGTACGGCGCCGGCTTTCTCCTCCGAGGGCATGGATGCGGTGGCGAAATACTGCCAGATATCGCGGTCCTCGGAACCGGGGAGCAGCAGCACGTCGGCGTTCGCGGCCCCACGGCCCGCACGGCCGACCTGCTGGTAGTAGGCCACCGGCGAGGACGGCGCGCCGAGGTGCACCACAAACCCGAGATCGGGCTTGTCAAAGCCCATGCCAAGGGCAGAGGTGGCCACGAGCGCCTTGACCTGGTTGTCCTTCAGGAGCTGCTCCGCGCGTTCCCGGTCCACAGGGTCTGTCCGTCCGGTGTAGGCGAGCACTTCGTGTCCGGCTTCGGCGAGAAGCCGGGCGGTATCCTCGGCAGCGGAGACCGTCAGCGTGTAGATAATTCCACTGCCGGGCAGGTCTGTCAGGTGCGTGAGCAGCCAGCCAAGCCGGTCCCGGGAGTCCCGCAGGCTCAGCACGCCCAGCCGGAGGGAATCACGGCCGAGGGCGCCGCGGATGGTCAGCACACCGGCGCCCAGCTGCTCCTCGATGTCATGAACCACCCGGGAGTTGGCGGTGGCGGTGGTGGCCAGCACCGGGACGGAGTCCGGCAGCTGGGTGATCAGGTCCGCGATACGCCGGTAGTCGGGACGGAAATCGTGGCCCCAGTCAGAGATGCAGTGGGCCTCATCGATGACCAGGAGCCCGGTGCGGCGGATTAGTTCCGGCAGCTGGTTCTCCCGGAACGAGGGATTGGTGAGCCGCTCCGGCGAGACCAGCAGGACATCGACTTCATCCGCCGCGAGCTGTTCACGGACGCTGTCCCAATCCAGCTGGTTGGCGGAGTTAATGGCCACCGCCCGCACACCGGCGCGGGCCGCGGCGGCCACCTGGTCACGCATCAGGGCCAGCAGCGGGGAGACAATCAGCGTGGGCCCGGCGCCGCGGCGCCGGAGCAGCAGTGAGGCAACAAAATACACCGCCGATTTGCCCCAGCCGGTGCGCTGCACCACAAGGGCCCGCCGGCCGCCGTCGACGAGGGCCTCAATCGCCTCAAACTGGCCGTCATGGAACTCCGCAGCCGGGTGGCCGACCAGCTCGCGCAACACCGCCTGGGCCAGTTCCCGGGTTCCGCCGGGCCCGGCGGCAGCATCGGGAGCGGCGGACAGCAGTGCAGCGTTCTGGTTAGTGGCCATTGCTTCAGTATCCCAGCCGCCGCCGAGAGCCGCGAAGCCGCAGGGGCCGCTATGTGGACAATCACAGCGTCCGCCGGCAGATCCGCCGCGGACCGACTTCGCCGGCACTCCTCCACAGCGGTGAACGGCTGCAACGTAAGATAAGACGCGTGACTACGGAAAAGACGAAGACTTTTGACCTTTCGGCCTCCTTCAAGGCCTACGACGTGCGCGGCATTGTCGGCGAGTCAATCACCGCGGAGATCGTCGAGGCTGTGGGCGCAGCGTTCGTTGACGTCCTGCAGCTGGAAGGCGAAATGGTCCTGGTCGGCGGCGATATGCGCCCCTCCTCCCCCGAATTCAGCAAGGCCTTCGCCAACGGTGCCGCCCGGCGCGGGGCCAACGTCCAGCTGCTCGACCTGATCTCCACCGATGAGCTCTACTACGCCTGCGGCGCGCTCAATGCAGCCGGCGCCACCTTCACCGCCAGCCACAACCCCGCCGCGTACAACGGCATCAAAATGGCCAAGGCCGGCGCCGAGCCGATCTCCTCCGAATCCGGACTCAAGGAAATCCAGGCCCGCGCCGAGGAATACCTCAACGCCGGTTCGATCCCCGCCGCCGCCGCCCGCGGCCTGATCGGCGTCCATGACGTCCTGAAGGACTACGCCGAGTACCTCCGCAGCCTGGTGGAGCTTGCCGGCAACCGCCCGCTGAAAGTCGTCGTCGATGCCGGCAACGGCATGGCCGGCCTCACCACGCCCGCGGTGCTCGGGGACACCCTGCTGCCCGCGCTCCCCCTCGAAATCATTCCGCTGTACTTCGAGCTCGACGGATCGTTCCCGAACCACCCCGCCAACCCGCTGGAGCCCGAGAACCTGCGTGACCTGCAGGCTGCCGTCCTCGAACACGGGGCAGACATCGGGCTGGCCTTCGACGGCGACGCCGACCGTTGCTTTGTCATCGATGAGAACGGCGAACCGGTCTCGCCGTCCGCGATCACCGGCATGGTGGCCCGCCGCGAAATTGCCCGCGCGCAGGGACTCGGCGAGGAGAACCCCACTGTCATCCATAACCTGCTGACCTCCCGCGCCGTCCCCGAGCTGGTGGCGCGCCACGGCGGCCGGGCAGTGCGCACCCGCGTCGGCCACTCGTTCATCAAGGCCGAGATGGCAGCAGAAGGGGCCGTCTTCGGCGGCGAACACTCCGCGCACTTCTACTTCCGCGACTTCTGGAACGCGGACACCGGCATGCTCGCCGCGATGCATGTCCTCGCGGCCCTCGGGGAGCAGGCCGGCCCGCTGTCCGAGCTCGGCCGCGAGTACGAGCCATACCGGTCCTCCGGCGAGATTAACTCGGAAATCGAAGACAAGGCCGGCGCCGTGGAACGGGTCCGCCACGACTTCCATTCCGAGGACGTCGAGATCGACTACCTCGACGGCAGCACCTTCATTGCCACCGACGGCAGCTACTGGTTCAATCTCCGCCCTTCCAACACCGAGCCTTTCCTCCGCTTGAACGTCGAGGCGACGGACAAGGCCACAATGGAGCGGGTCCGCGACCGCGTCCTGGCACTGGTCCGGGGCTAGGCGCGTGTCGGAACTGCCCTCGGAGACATCTGCCCCCTCCGCTCCTAATTCCTGGCGCGGCACCGTCCCGGAAGCCAGCGCCACCGATCTGGAGAACCTGCTCGGCACCGGGGTCGGTGCCGCCCAGGAGCAGCTTGAGCGCAACGGCGGCTTCCTGCCATTCGCCCTGGTGGTGGAGAACGACGGCGAGGTCCGGCTCGTCGCCGTCACCCCCGCCGACGCAGACGAGGGTACCGACGCCGATTTTGACGCGGACTCGATGATCAGCGACCTCACGGAACTGCTGAGGCAGCACCGGGACGAGTTCCGTGCCGCGGCAATCGTTTGTGACATCACCCTGCTGGAAGAAGCTTCGGACGCCATCCACGTGGCCGCTGAGCATCGTGACGGCTCCCTGTTTGCCGCGGTCCTGCCCTACGCCGCCAACCCTGCGACCCGTGAGCTGGAATTCGGCGAGCTCTCCGCCGACACCAACGAGCCCGTCGTTTGGGTGGACTAGACCGCCGGTAAACTGGTGTTATGAAGATTAACGCCTTCGCGGATGTGAGCCTGCGGGCCATGATGGTGCTCGCCGCGGCTCCCGACGGCGGACTCCTCACCACCCAGAGCGTCGCCGACGCCGTCGCCACGCCGTACAACCATGTCAGTAAGGCGATGGCGAAGCTGCGCGAACTGGGCATGATCGACGTCGAACGCGGCCGGCACGGCGGTGCCCGGCTCAGCAGCGCCGGCCGGACCGCCACCGTCGGGGCGCTCCTGCGCCAGCTGGACACACGCCTTGACCCTGCCGACTGCGTCTCTACCGGCGGAGTGTGCCCGCTGATTAACGAATGCCGCCTCCGCGGCGCCCTCGCACGGGCCCGCGAGGCCTTCTACCTCGAACTTGACGATCTGGTGGTCGCATCGCTGCCCACCTCCCGGCAGATGGCGCCGGTGTTCCAGGTGATTGGCCTGCGCCCGGGCCTCTGAACCCCCGCTTCGCCCGCCCCACCCCAGCACCCAGTCGCCGCGCCCGGGAATCCACCCGATTTGAAGTTGTTTTCTACACGCTGTAAAACTGAAGTATAAATACTTGCATTTCAAATACATGTATTTTCATCGGTCCGGTTACAGACCCGGGCCACTATCTCAGGAGTCCCAATGCTCTCGGACAAATCCTTCCCCGTGATCGAGGCCACCCTTCCCCTGGTCGGTTCCCGGATCGGTGAAATCACGCCCAAGTTCTACGCCCGACTCTTCGCAGCACACCCGGAACTGCTGGACGGACTCTTCAGCCGCTCCAACCAGCGCAACGGCAACCAGCAGCAGGCGCTGGCCGGGAGCATCGCCGCGTTCGCCACCCACCTGGTGAACAACCCCGGCACCCTGCCCGAGACGGTGCTCGCCCGCATCGCCCACCGCCACGCTTCCCTCGGCATCACCGAACCCCAGTACCAGGTGGTCTACGAGCACCTCTTTGCCGCCATCGCCGAGGACCTTGCCGAGGTGATCACCCCGGAGATCGCCGATGCATGGACCGAGGTCTACTGGCTCATGGCGGATGCGCTGATCAAGCTCGAAAAGGGCCTCTATGCCGCACAGGCCAACGGCACGATGTGGAGCCCGTGGCGGGTCGCCGCCAAGGCCGCTGCCGGGACCGGCTCCACGACCTTCACCCTGGAACCGGCCGACGACACCCCTGTCACTGAGGCCCTCGCCGGGCAGTACGTGAGCGTCAAGGTCCAACTGCCGGACGGGCTGCGCCAGGTCCGCCAGTACTCGCTGTCCGGCAGCGCCGGCACCAGCCGCACCTTCACCACCAAAAAGGACGACGGCGGCGAAGTCTCCCCCGTCCTGCACAACAACGTCCGGGTGGGCGACATACTCGAGATCTCCAACCCCTATGGTGAAATCACCCTCAAGGAAGGCGAAGGCCCCGTTGTGCTGGCCTCCGCAGGCATCGGCTGCACACCGACTGCCTCGATCCTGCGCTCCCTCGCGGACGCCGGCTCGGACCGCCAGGTCCTGGTCCTGCACGCGGAAAGCGACCTGGAGTCCTGGGCTTTGCGCAGCCAGATGACCGACGACGTCGAACGCCTCGACGGTGCCGACCTCCAGCTCTGGCTCGAGAGCCCGGCAGCCGGTGCCAAGAACGGCTTTATGTCGCTGCGCGAAGTGGACCTTCCGGCCAACGCCTCGCTGTACCTGTGCGGCCCGCTGCCCTTTATGAAGAGCATCCGCAACGAGGCCATCAACGCTGGTATCCCGGCGACCAAGATCCACTACGAGGTATTTGGTCCGGACATCTGGCTCGCAAGCTAGATCCCACCGCCCTGGCTTCGTAGACCCCGGCGAGGGAACGACGGCGGCCCCGCACCTTTTCGCAAGGTGCGGGGCCGCCGTCGTCAGATCAGCCCGCTGCTAGTGGGCGGCCATGCGTTCCTTCAGGCCTTCGAGTTCGGAGCGCAGGGCCTCAGGCAGGGAGTCACCGAACCTCGCGTACCACTCTTCGATCGAGGCGAGTTCGGTGTCCCACTCCTCGCGGTCCACGCGGACGGCGTCTTCGACATGAGCGTGCGTGAGGTCCAGTCCGGTCAGATCCAGGGAGTGCCCGGCCGGGACGAAGCCGATGGGGGTTTCCACGGCCTCCGCCTTGCCTTCGATCCGCTCGATGGCCCATTTGAGGACCCGAGCGTTGTCGCCGAAGCCGGGCCAGGCGAAGCCGCCCTCGGCGGTGCGCCGGAACCAGTTGACCAGGAAGATGTGCGGCAGGCGTTCGGGATCAGCCTTCCCGGAGACGCTGATCCAGTGCTTGAGGTAGTCCCCCGCGTCGTAGCCGATGAACGGGAGCATGGCCATCGGGTCGCGCCGCAGCACACCGACCTTGCCGGCCGCCGCGGCGGTCGTTTCCGAGGACAGGGTGGAGCCCATAAAAATGCCATTGGTCCAGCTCCGGGCCTGGGTAACCAGGGGCACAGTGGTCTTGCGCCGGCCGCCAAAGAGGATCGCGGAAAGCTCCACACCATCGGGGCTGTAGTACTCCTCGGCCAGCATGTCGACCTGTGATATCGGGGTGCAGAAGCGGGAGTTCGGGTGGGCTGCAGGCTGGTCCGAACCAGGAGTCCAGGAGTTGCCCTGCCAGTCGGTCAGGTGCGCGGGAACCTCGTCCGTCATCCCCTCCCACCAGACGCCGCCGTCGTCCGTCAGGGCCACGTTGGTGAAGATGCTGTGGCCCTTGGCGATGGCGCGCATGGCGTTGGGGTTGGTTCCCCAGCCGGTGCCGGGGGCGACGCCGAACAGCCCGGCCTCCGGGTTGGTGGCCCGCAATTCACCTTCCTTGCCGATCCGCATCCAGGTGATGTCGTCACCAAGGGTTTCGACGCCCCAACCCTCGATGGTCGGATCCAGCAGGGCGAGGTTGGTTTTGCCGCAGGCCGACGGGAACGCGGCAGAGATGTAGTAGTTCTTTTTCTCCGGCGAGGTCAGCTTGAGGATGAGCATGTGCTCAGCAAGCCACCCCTCATCGCGGGCCATCACGGAGGCGATGCGCAGGGCGTAGCACTTTTTGCCCAGCAGGGCGTTGCCGCCGTAGCCGGAGCCGACGGACCAGATCGAGCGCTCCTCCGGGAAGTGCACGATCCACTTGTCCGGATTGCAGGGCCAGGCAACGTCTTCCTGGCCGGCGGCCAGCGGTGCGCCCAGGGAGTGCAGTGCCGGGACGAAGAAGGCATTGGTCGCGGTGATCTTCTCCAGCACCTCGGTGCCGATCGTGGCCATGATGCGCATGGAGGCGACGACGTACGCGCTGTCCGTAATCTCCACACCAAACTTGGGATCCTCGGCGTCAAGGTGGCCCATAACAAACGGGATGACGTACATGGTGCGGCCGTGCATGGAGCCGCTGAACAGGCCGCGCAGCTTCTCCTTCATCTCCACCGGAGCCATCCAGTTGTTGGTAAAGCCTGCATCACGTTCGTTTTCCGAGCAGATGAAGGTCTGCTCCTCGACCCGGGCCACATCGGCGGGATCGGAGAATGCCGCGAAAGATTTGGGGAACAGCTTTTCGTTCAGGCGGGTCAGTGTGCCCGCGGCAACGAGTTCATCCGTGAGCCGGGTATTCTCTTCTTCGGAGCCGTCTACCCAGTGGATCCGGTCCGGCTGGGTCAGTTCAGCTACCTCTTCAACCCATGCCAGCAGCCCGGCATGTGTGGTGGGTGCCTTTTCAAGCAACGGCAGTCGCGCCAAATCTCCCATTACGGTTCCCTTCCTCGGGTTCAGTCGTGTGTCCTAAATGTAGGGCTAGATCACCCCCCGAAAATGGGGCAGTATGTGGGGTGAATGGGGGAAGGGATTTCAAAAAGCCCGGAAATTCAAGGAATCAACACTGCGGACCGATGCTATTTTGTGACTAAGGTCACGTAGACCGGTCTAGTCAGCTATATTACACCTGTTTCGATTTGTCACCGCGGCCCCCTCTCGCGTAAAGTAATTCGAGGTTCAGGGAGCGAGAAGTTCCAGGAACAGAAAATGCGCCCATAGCTCAGCTGGATAGAGCGTCTGTCTACGGAACAGAAGGTCAGGGGTTCGAATCCCTTTGGGCGCACAGAGAAGAAGATCCGCACCGGCCTGCCGGTGCGGATCTTCTGTTTAACCCACCGGCGGGCCCAGCCCCGGCGTGCCCGCTGCGGACGGCCCGGCCGGACCTCGCGGGGGTTAGGCTTTTGCCATGACGGCACAGCAAAAACAGGAATTCGATGTCATTGTGATCGGCGCCGGTGCCGTGGGCGAGAACGTGGCGGAACGTGTGGTCCGGGGCGGGCTGACCGCAGTGCTGATCGAGGCGGAACTCGTCGGCGGCGAATGCTCCTACTGGGCTTGCATGCCTTCCAAGGCGCTGCTGCGGCCGGGTACCGCCCTGCACGGCACCCAGACCGTTCCCGGCGCAGCGGAAGCAGTCACCCGGACCCTGGACGTAGCCGCCGTCCTGAAGCGCCGCGACTCCTTTACGTCCAACTGGCAGGACGACGGCCAGGTCACCTGGGTAGCGGACGCCGGGATCGAACTCATCCGCGGCCATGGCTGGATCACCGGCAGCCGCAGCGTCGAGGTCGCGGGACTGGACGGCAACGGATACACGCTCACGGCGCGGCACGCAGTGGTGGTGGCAACCGGGTCCGCACCAACCGTGCCGCCGCTCGAAGGCCTGTCCCAGGTGGATTACTGGACCACCCGCGAAGCAACGTCCGCGAAGGTCATCCCGGAGCGGCTGGCGGTGCTCGGCGGCGGCGTGGCAGGCACCGAACTCGCCCAGGCCTTCGCCCGGCTGGGCTCCGCCGTGACAGTGGTGGCCCGCAGCAGCCTGCTCGGCTCTTTCCCGGCGGAGGCAAGCTCCCTGGTCGCCGCCGGACTGCGTGCGGACGGCGTCGATCTCCGCCTGCACACCGGAACCAAAAGCGTCCGGGAAAACAGCGACGGCTCGCTCACCCTCGAGCTGGCGGGCGGCAGCTTAGTGACAGCCGACAAAGTCCTGGTCACCACCGGCCGGCATCCTGCCCTGGCGGGGATTGGACTGGAAAGTGTTGGCCTTGTCGCCGCGGACGGCAAAGGTCTCCGGCTGAGCACCGACTCCACCGGCCTGGTCACGGGTTTGGCCGGGAACGGCGGGGACCCGTGGCTCTACGCCGTCGGCGATGCAGCGGGCAAGGTCATGCTGACCCATCAAGGCAAGTATGAGGCCCGGGCCACCGGCGATGCGATTGCCGCCCGCGCCAAGGGCGAGCTCTCAGGCGATCCGGCCCCGTGGAGCCGCTTCGCCCAGACAGCAGACGAGCACGCCGTCCCCAATGTCGTTTTCACGGATCCCGAACTGGCGAGTGTGGGCCGGAGTGTGGACCAGGCCCACAAGGACGGCTACCGCGCCACTTCCGTGCAGCTGCCCATCCAGGTGGCCGGTTCCGCGCTCCACGCCGAGCACTATGAGGGCTGGGCCCAGCTGGTGATCGATGAAGAGCGCACGGTCCTGCTCGGCGCCACGTTCGCGGGACCGGACGTGGCCGAACTGCTGCACGCCGCGACCATTGCCATCGTCGGAGAAGTTCCGCTGGACCGGCTCTGGCATGCCGTCCCGTCCTACCCCACCATCAGTGAGGTGTGGCTCCGGCTGCTCGAAGCGTACGGCCTGTGATCAGTTGATCACACGGGAGGATTCTTATTTGAACTGACCAGTCAGTTCAGTTAGCCTTGGAGGAGACCCGACCCGAAAGGCATATATGCTCTCCGCGCAACACCTCCAGGTGAACGGCCGCCGGAATGACCTGCTTCCGCCCACCTCCCTTGAGGTGCTCCCCGGGGAGCTGCTTCTGGTGGAAGGCGACGGCCAGGACCAGCGGACCGCACTCGCGCTCACACTCAGCGGCCGGATGAGGCCCTCCGGCGGAGTGCTCAGCTGGGACGGCAACCCCAAGATCAAGCGCCTCCGCCTGGCCAGCTCCCTGGTGGACTCCCCGGGTGTCAACGAGCCCGAACAGCATCTCAGCGTGGG
Source organism: Arthrobacter sp. AL05 (assembly GCF_029960715.1). NCBI lineage: Bacteria > Bacillati > Actinomycetota > Actinomycetes > Micrococcales > Micrococcaceae > Arthrobacter > Arthrobacter sp. AL05. Next base: position 70,800 of record NZ_JASBRC010000012.1, on the reverse strand, counting down.
CGATCTGGTCACCGAGGACCTGGCGCTTGTCCCCCGGCGCTATCGCGGAGCGCTGCTCAGCAAACCCTGGCTCAAGGTCAACCGCTTCGAGGACATTGCCGATCTGTGGACCGAGGAGATTCCGGCCCGGCGGCGCGTCGAACTGCTCACCGCACTGGCCTTGGCGAATCCCCGCACGGATCTCCTGGTCATCGACTCCCCGGACCGGCACAGCGCGGATTCCGGCGACTGGCTGCCCCGGCTGCAGGAACTGGCGTACGACGGCGGACGGCCGCTCGCCGTCGTCGCGACGGTCGCAGCGCTTCCGGTCGGCTGGACCGGACCCATCGCCGCCATTGGGAACGCCGTTGAGGCTGCGCCCGCAGCTGCACCGGCGGCGGTGGCACCCGCTGACGCCGACACGTCCGGCACGTCCGGCACGTCCGACACTCGGAAAATGGACATCCCTCCCGGAAAGCACCGGGACCACCCATCAATCCTGCTCGAAACCGAGGACTCACAGTGACTGTTCTGCGGCTGGCCCGCTCCGAACTCAAGCGTATGACCGGCGGACTCCTGCCGAAGCTGACCATCCTTGCCCTGACCCTGGTGCCGTTGCTCTATGGCGCGGTGTATCTCTACGCCAACTGGGATCCCTACGGGAACCTGGACCAGATCGACGCCGCCCTGGTGGTCGAGGACACGGGGGCGGCCGCCAGCGACGGAACCCGGCTGGAAACCGGAAAGACGGTCGCAGACAGCCTGGTCGAGGCCCACGTCTTCAACTGGCAGACCGTAGCCACTGCCGAAGAAGCAGACCAGGGCGTGAACAGCGGCAAGTACTCGTTCGCGCTCAAGATTCCCAGGGACTTCTCGGCCAATCTCGTCTCGCCGGGCAGCTTTGACGCCGCAAACCAGGCGATGCTGAATGTCACCACCAACGATGCCAACAGCTATGTGCTCAGCACCGTTGTGGACAAGCTGACCACCGCCGTGCACTCAACGGTGGCCAAGGAGGTGGGCGAGGAAACGGCCAACGAACTGCTGACCGGCTTTGGCACCATCCACACCCAGATGGTCAAGGCGTCCGACGGCGCCGGGCAACTCGCCGGCGGAGTCGCCAAGCTCCGCGAGGGGGCGTTCGCCCTCCACCAGGGCACCGGCGATCTCAAGAGCGGCGCCGCCGAGCTCTACGCCGGCCAGCTCAAACTCCGGGACGGGGCCACCGCCCTCAACACCGGGGCGGGCCAGCTCAGCAGCGGACTGTCCCAGCTCAAGGACAAAACTGCCACCTTGCCTGCCGATTCCCGGACCCTGGCCGACGGCGCCGCGCAGATCGCCGCCGGAAACGCGGCGCTGAACACGAAGGTACAGGGACTCGCAGGGCAGCTGGCAGCCACCGAGCAGGCGACCGCCCAGGCCCAGCGCGGCCGCGTCCTCGCGTCCAATGACCGGCTCGTCGCGGCCGGCAGCATCACCCCGGCCCAGGCCGGTCTCATCCTCGCGGACTTCGACGCAAATGCCGCCCCGCCGGCCTCCCCGGGACCTGCGGCCGCGCTCAAGTCAGCCGCAGGGCAGATCCAGCAGCTGGCGGACGGCTCAGCGGCTGTCAGCGCAGGAGCGTCCCGGCTTGCGGAAGCAACCCCGGCCCTCGGCAGCGCCATTAGCCAGTCATCCACCGGCGCGGACCAGCTGGCCGCTGGCGCGTCCGGCCTCGCCGCCGGTGAGCAAAGCGCCCTGGACGGTGCCGCAAAACTCTCCGGAGGTGCGCAAACACTCGACGACGGTGCCGCGCAGCTGGAAAGTGGAACGGCGACGGCAGCCGACGGCGCGGGCACCCTCGCCGCCGAACTCGCCAAGGGTGCCGGCCAGGTCCCGAACCCCAACGACTCCCAAAAAAGCAGCCTGTCCAAGGTGATCGCTGACCCAGTGGCGGTCAGCAACGTCTCGCAGGCCAAGGCCGCTTCCTATGGTGCGGGCCTGGCCCCGTTCTTCCTGACGCTGGCACTATGGATCGGGATATTTATGCTGGTCCAGGCAATGCGGCCGATCACGCAGCGGGCGCTGGCATCCAACGCCCCGTCGTGGAAGATCGCCGTAGGCGGCTGGCTGCCCTTCCTGGCCGTCGCGGTGGTCCAGGCAAGCCTGCTCACCCTCGTGGTCGACGTAGCGCTGGGCCTCAACCCCGTTCACCCCGTCCTGATGTGGTTGTTTATGCTGGCTGCCGCGATGGCCTTCACCGCCATCATCCAGGGTGTGGTGGCACTGCTGGGAACTCCGGGGAAGTTTGTGGTTCTTGTCCTTCTGGTCCTGCAGCTGGTCTCCTCCGGCGGAACTTTCCCCTGGCAGACCACTCCCCCGCCGCTGCACGTTGTCCACGAGGTCCTGCCAATGGGATACGTGGTGTCCGGAATGCGGCACCTGATCTACGGCGCCGACCTGTCAATGATCGTGCCCACGGCGGCGGGCCTGCTTGGTTACACCGTGCTGGGGGCGGCGCTGTCCACGCTGGCCGTTCACAAGCACAAGTTCTGGACCCTCAAGACCCTGAAACCGGAGATCACAGTATGAGCGAAGTGGAGTCCGGCGACAAGAAGCTCCGCCCCGGACGGACCAACGCCACCAAGCAGAAGCTGTTCGAGGCCTCGATGGAGCTGATCGGTGAACGCGGGGCCGCCGGCGTCACGGTGGATGAGATTGCTGCGGCGGCCGGCGTTTCCAAAGGCACCGTGTACTACAACTTCGGCAGCAAGTCCGATCTGATTGCCCAGTTGCTCCGCTACGGCGTGGATATCCTGCTGACCGGGCTGCTCAGCGTTCGGGATGAATCCGGGGATCCGTTGGAACAAATGGACGTTATGATCGGCCGGGCCATGGACTTTATGGCTGAATACCCCTCCTTCGCGAGGCTGTGGGTCAGCGAGAACTGGCGTACCCCAAGTGAATGGCAGGAGACGTTCGCCGAGCTCCGCGGACGGCTGCTGGAAGTAGTCGGAGCGGCGATCGATGCGGTGGCGGCCGTCTACCCGGTGGATCCTGCCGTGTCCCGCGGCAGCCTGGAGACCGCCATCCTGGGGGCCTGCTTCGTAGTTGGCCTGGACCGGCAGGCCTACAACCCGGAGCGGACCCGCGAGCAAAGCGTCGGCGCCATTATGACCTCCATGCGCGGCTACGTTGCAAAGTAGCCCCGCTCGGGGATGATGATTCACATGGGCCACATGAGTAACAGCGGCAAGTTTGCCATCGGTGCGTTCCTCGCCGCCCTGGCGCTTCTGGCGTTGGCTGGCATCACACTCCACGAAACGGTGTTCCTGTGGTTCCTGGCGGCCGCCGGGGCAGCCTATGTGGCCTGCGTTTCCGAGGTGGTCATCCGCCGGCGGCACCGGACGCTGGCAGCCAGCGGGATCGGGAGCATGCTGTTTATCGCCTTCGGCATAGCGTTCCTGCGACAGTGGGGATTGGCCTTCAACGCTGATCCGGATGCGATGTCGGCTCCGGTGGATTCGGACCACCCGGACCTGTACTTCTACCTCGCCGCCGCGGCCGGCGCAGCTACCCTGCTGCTGCTGGTTGCCGGAACCGTCCTCCCGGGGCGGGGCAGGCAACCGCGGCCCCGCGGTTCCGTTCCCGGCCGCCGTCCGACGGCCGCGCGGGGCACCGCTTCCAAAGCCCCGGCCGGCCGCCGCGCACCCTCCCGGACTGCCAGCCAGCGGCCGGCACCACGGTCCGCAGCGCCGCCGGCACGCGCTCCTGCCCCGCGGCCTGCAGCCCCGGGAGCCAGGCGTCCGGCCCCGTCCGCCGGGCGAACCACCGGCACAAAGTCCGTTGCCAAAGGCCCCGCCAAATCAGTGGAACGCACCCCGGCACGGTCGTCGACGCGCCGCTGAGCTTCGGTGCGCCGGCCCCCCGCCGGGCATACCCCGGCTCAGCGCAGGACCCTGGGCGTCCGGAAGAATTGTGGGATGGCTTGGCCTGGGTCGCGGCTCACGGTTCGGAGAATAGCTCGATGAGTCCGTCGATTTCCCGGGCCGCGGTGGTGGGGTGGCGGAAGTGCTGATGGGGTTCGATGGCGTACTGGGTGCGCCGTCCGACGCGGGTGCGGTGCAGGTACCCTCCGGTTTCCAGGTCCTTGAGGATCTGCAGGGCTGCACGTGGCGTTATGCCGACTCGTTCGGCGATGTCAGTGACCCGCAGCCGCGGATCCGTCGCCACGGCCAAAAGGACATGTCCGTGGTTCGTGAGGAAGGTCCAGGCCGGGCGTGGGGATGCGGCCGGCTCGGCGCGGATCATTTGATTCAGGATCGTGACTGGTCTGCTGGGCGGAACGGTCATGGTTGCTCCTGGCTGACGTGTGCGCTGGCGGGATCGGATTGCGGATGCGGCATAAGCAATAGTTCGTGTCCGCTCATCTGCGTTCACCCGGACCCGGCGCGTCCGCGGAACCGCCGGTGTCACCGTTGCCGGGGGCATCGGCGGTGGCCGTGGTTGTTGCTTCCGTGCGCTGGCGCGCGCGTCCCCACAGTGGTTCCAGCTCGGCGATCTCCGCAGCCGAGGCGGTTCCGAACGGGGAGGATGCCGGCGCCTCGGGAACCGTGCGTTCTTGGCCCCGGGTGGCCCAGAGGCTGATTCCGATGGACACCGCCAGGATAGTGGCGATGACGGCCAGAGACAGCGGGGTGGGGATGTAGTAGAGGTCGATCTTAAGGAACATTTTGATGCCTACCCAGATCAGGACGAGCGCGAGTCCGATTTTGAGGTAGATGAAGCGGTGGATCATGTCAGAGAGTAGGAAGTACATTGCCCGCAGGCCCAGGATGGCGAACGCGTTGGCGGTGAAGACCAGGAACACTTCGTCGGTGACGGCGAAGATCGCGGGGATGGAGTCCACGGCGAAAATGATGTCGGTGACCTCAATGAGGGCCAGCACCGCGAGCAGCGGGGTGGCCAGCAGGACGCCGTCCTTGCGGATCAGGAAGCGCTGGCCGTGGAAGTCGTCCGTCATGGGCACACGCCGGCGGAAAAGTTTCAGTGCCCGGGACTTTTCCGGGTCAAGCACGTCGTTGCGGTGGCGGATCATCCGGTAGCCGGTGATGAGCAGGAACGCTGCAAAGAGGTACAGCACCCATTCGGCACTGGCGATGATTACCGCGCCCGCGGCGATGAAAACGCCACGGAAGACCAGCGCGCCGAGGACCCCGAAGAACAGGACCCGGTGCTGGTATTCGCGGGGTACCGCGAAGTACGTGAAGATAATTGCCCAGATGAACACGTTATCGACGGCGAGGGATTTCTCGATCAGGTAGCCGGCGAAGTATTGCTGGCCAAACTCCTGGCCGTAAATCTGCCAGATCAGGGCGCCGAAACCAACCCCGACAACAACCCAGACCGCGGACCATAGGGCCGCTTCCCGGACACGGATCACGTGTGCGCGGCGGTGGGCAAACAGGTCGACCGCAAGCATCAGGACGATGCCGCCAAGCACAGCCAGCCAAGCCCAAAAGGGAACATTCATGGGGATACCCGCTTCCAGTCAGCTCTAACCAACCGGAGGTCTTTCCCGGCCCAAAGGGGGCCTGCTCCGCCGGGCCGCTCAGGGGCGGCCGGGCTGACGACGAAACATCCAGGGGATACTCCCCTCCACGAACAGTGAAACACATTTCACCTGTTGCGGCAATGGCCGGTGGATTTCCCGGTATCCGGAAGTGACCGCCGCCCGCTGGTGGCCCGCCGGGCGTTCCCTCGGCCGCTCGGCTAGGTGAGTGCCGGGATAATCGCGCCCGAAAAAACCTGCCAGGCCAGCGCGGTCTTGGCGACAAGGCTCAGCGTAATGTAGGCCCGCTCGCCGCGCAGATAGTCCCGCCAGCCGCCGACCTGCCGGTACTGCAGCAGCTGGTTTATTGCGAACGTGTTGAAGAACAGGAACAGCGAAATGATGATCCCGTAGACAAAGGCCGGCGGGGAGGCCTCCGTGGTGGAGCCCGGAGCCAAGAAGTAAATGATGATCACGATCCACGGCACCACGCCCGCGATCGAGCCAAAGACAAACGGCAGGAACCTTCCGTTGCCGGGTGTTTCGTACTTTTCCTGCAGGGCCCCGAACATAATCATCGCCGCGTTGACGGCGAAGATCGAGAACAGCGCCGCGATATCCGTGATGCCGGTAATCTGGGCGATCAGCCAGATCATGATCGACGAACTCAGCGAGTACTCGACCCAGCGGAAGTAGTTGTGATTCGCCTTCAAGCCGGCCGCGTAGCGGGGAAAGAACCACGGCGATGAGATGAGGAAATGGAACACGGCAGACAACGCCAGGAACGCCACTACTCCCAGACCCACGTTCACATCGAACAGAGTCACCCGCTCAGGCGGCAGCGGAACACCGGGAGGACCGCTGAGGTAGTCGGCCGTGACCGCGAAGGTGACCTGGCTGCCCAGCAGGGTCAGTACGTAGGCGAAGCCGAGGGCCTGCACCAGATGCAGGGAGCCGGCCACGATGTTGTATGCCCTCAGCCGGGAGATCTTCTGATCGGCAGTGCGTACTTTCCGTGCCATCAGGAACTCCTTCAGAGTGGATGAGGCAGACACTAGCAGGGACGCAGGCGCAGAGGAACCCGTCGAGCTGAAGCACACACCGCTGATGGGCTGCGCCGGCATCGATCCGGCCGGCAGTTCGGGCCTGTTTCCAGGCTGCCGGACCGCTGAGACGACGTCGGCCGGGGATTATGTAGCCCTGGGAACCTTAAAGTGCGTGAGCCTCGCGTCCTGGCCGTCCAGTTCGGCCCAGGACTTCTCCGTCTCCATAACGGTCAGCGCACTGGTGGGGTATCGCGTGGCGGCATCCATATAGGCATCGTGGCTCGAGTCCCGGGACGCGAGGTGCATCGCGAGGTCCTGCACTCCGGGCATGTGCGAGATCACCATCAGGGTGGTAACGGTATCCGGGACGTGGTTGATGACTGTCAGCATCCGCGACGCCGAGGCGGCGTAAAGTCCGTGCTCAAGTTTCGGCGTCGGTGCCTTGTCGCCTAATTCGCTGCAAACCCAAGTGCAGGTCTGCCGCGTGCGCAGGGCGCTGGAGCAAAGAATAAAGTCCGGGACCACACCATGTTTCAGCAGCCACTTACCGGCCTGCGGAGCATCACGGTGACCGCGCTCTTCCAGCGGCCGGTCATGGTCCGCTACGCCGCCGGGCCAATCCGCCTTGGCATGGCGCATGATCACCAGCCGTTTGATGTGATGCGCGCTCATGGATCAATCCTAGTGCGGGGTATCACCCGGTCCGCGCAATCCGGAAACGCAAAAGCGCCCGCCCCGGTTCAAAGGACGGACGCTTTCGCGTGGGGCGTGTGGGCCCAACGCTAGATCGAGTACTCCGGTGCGGCCCAGACCACAACTTCCGGGTGCTCATAGAACCGGTAACCCTGGCCGCGGACCGTCCGCACCGTGTTGGCGAGGCGGCCGAGCTTGGAGCGCAGGCGGCGGATGTGGACGTCGATGGTCCGCTCGTTGGGCACTTCTTCGGCATTGCGCCACAGGCCCTCCAGCAATTCATCACGGCCTACGGTACGGGTGCCGTTCTCAACGAGGTAGTTGAGCAGCTCGAACTCCTTGAACGTAAGGTTCAGGGATTCGCCGTCGAGTGCCACTTCACGGCGGGCAAGGTCGATCAGCACACCGGACGGGCGCGGATCCTGCGGCTGCTGCAGGCGGGCGCTCTCGGACCGCTGGCGGGAGCCCACTGTGGGGTCGCCGAAGGTGGAACGGACGACGTCGAGGGCGGAGCCCGGCGCGCTGGCCGGTGCGACGGCGACGGCGGCGTAGCTTTCGGCACCGGATACCAGCGACTGGGCGTAGGCCCGGATTTCCTGGGCCAGCTTGGCAATGGAGGTGCCGGCAGCCGCTGCTGTCTCCTCATCGATACCCATGTAGAGCACAAAACCCCGGGCGACGTTGTCAACCGGGACGGGGCGGAGGGGGCTGCCGCCGGCAGGGGCAATCACGGGCGTCGGCGCAGTGGCCGGTGCCGGCGGAACAGCCCGGAGCTGTCCATAGGAGTTGGGGTTGTAGCCCTGGGGTGCAAAACCCGGAGTGGGGAAGCTGTTTCCGGAGCCGGCGGGCGCGAAGGATGCCCTGTCGCCGAAGCCTTGGCGAATACCGGAGGTCTGGCCGGCTTTGCCGGCGTTACGGACGGAGATGTGGACGTATCCGGATGCAACTGACATGGATTGCTTACCTCAATGTGAATGGCCGTCATCGCGGCTCGAATGCTACTTTTCCCCGCAATGAATACTGGGGAGGGGCGCCCGACACTGGGCTGGGGCGAATGCCTAGAAACCTTTGGGGTGTAAAGGTTAGGCGTGCATTCGACAACAGCGCTTCCCTGCGTCAGCGGGTGCGCTGATCCAGGAAACTGCGGCTGCAGGTGCTGTTGAGTTCTTGTTCACAATTGAAGTGTGCAACGTAACAATGAAAACTTGCAAGTAACAAAGGCTCCTGGATTCCACATTCTGAGACGAATATCCACAATGTGGCGCGGATCACGCTTCGGCCAAGAGGGCGAGTCGAGCAACAGATTTTACGATCAGCAAGCAAATGCCGCCTTTTGCGAATCCTATTCGGCAAATCGAGACAACGAGCATGCATAATTCTTTGCTGGCGAGTTGAGTGACTACTGGGCCGCCACTCCACGCGGGGCTGCCGTCCCACCTGGTGGTCATCCTGCTGCCGGGAAGCGCCCGGACCCGGGATCACGCAGCTTGGCGACCGCCCAGCGGCTTATCTTGGCGACCGCATCAGCAGGACGCTGCCGTGGGCAGTCTCCTCTCCAGCTCGCTAGGGTGGGATTCACAGGTGCCGCACAGGATCACCAAAGGCGTAGCTAACCGGCAGATCGGAGAGTTGTCCCATGGCCACCTCGCACTCCACGACCAACAACCTCCCGCAGCTGAGCCATCCGGACGGCTCCCCCATCCGCGCCCTGGTAGTGGACGATGAACCGAGCCTCTCCGAGCTGATGAGCATGGGCCTGCGAATGGCGGGCTGGTCGGTGGCTGTCGCCGCCGACGGACCGGAGGCCATGAAGCTCGCCCGGGAATTCCGGCCCGACGTCCTGGTGCTCGACGTGATGCTGCCCGGGTTCGACGGCGTCGAGCTCCTCGGCAGGATCCGGGCCTTCGCGCCGGAGGTACCGGCCTTGTTCCTGACGGCAAAGGACGACGTCCAGGACCGCATCACCGGGCTGGCTGCCGGCGGCGACGACTACGTGACTAAGCCGTTCAGCATGGAGGAAGTGTTGCTCCGCCTGCACCGGCTGGTCCAGCGGTCCGGGGTGGCAGCAATGGATACGGCCGAACTCGTCGTCGGGGACCTTGTCCTGAACATCGACACACGGGAAGTGCGGCGCGCAGGTGACGAGCTCCACCTCACGGCCACCCAGTTCGAGCTGCTGCGCTACCTCATGGAGAACCCGAAACGGGTCGTCAGCAAAGCCCAAATCCTGGACCGTGTCTGGGACTACGACTTTGGCGGGCAGGCCAACATCGTGGAGCTCTACATCTCCTACCTCCGCAAAAAGGTCGACGCCGTCCACCCGCCGATGATCCACACGGTCCGCGGCGCCGGCTATGTCCTGAAGCCGGCGGACTGAATCGTGCCTGTCCGTTCCGGCAGGGCCGGCCCCGCCGGACCCGTGTGGCACACCCCTTCCAGCTGGCACCTGCGCACCCGGCTTGTTCTGGTTGCCATGGCCCTTCTGGTGGCGATCTGCGGTGCTGTCGGCCTAGTCAGTTACGCCTCGATGGATTCCTTCCTGACCAGGCAGCTCGACACACAACTCGCGCAAGCCGCGGACCGTGCCCGCGAGTTTGGCCGCACCGGCGGCCGCGCCGACCCCCTTGAGGCCCGGGGCCAGGGAATCGGGACCCTTAACGCCAGGATCGTGGCCGGCTCGGTACGCGGCGCCGGTTTCCTCGCCGAAGACGCCACCCGAAAGTCCCTGACCAGGGAGGACAACGCAGCTCTCCTGTCGCTCCCTGCGAGCAGCGAGCCGGTCAACCGGTCTCTTTCCGCCGGGGCCTACCGGCTGGTAGCCTTCACGGCCCCGGACGGCGGCGTGATCGTGACCGGGCTGCCGCTCACCGAGAAATTGAACACGCTGGCCTCTTTGGTTTGGACTATGGTGCTTGTCTCTGCGGGCGGCCTTGTTGTCATTGGCCTCGCCGGCACGGCGTTGATTCGCCGCACCATGAAGCCGCTCGATCAGCTCTCCGAGGTGGCCACGAAAGTGTCCCGCCTCCCCCTCGACGCCGGAGAAGTCGGACTTGCCATGCGGGTGCCCGCATCCGCAGCACATCCCGGCACCGAGGTGGGCAGTGTTGGCCACGCCCTGAACCTGATGCTGGACAATGTATCCAACGCACTCGAAGCCCGGCAGAAGAGCGAAATGAAGGTCCGCCAGTTTGTCGCAGACGCCTCGCACGAGCTGCGCACACCCCTGACGGCGATCCGCGGGTACACCGAACTGATGCGGATGACCGAACACTTCACCCCAGACGGCGAGAAGTCCCTGGCCCGGGTGCAGAGCCAGTCCGAGCGGATGACCACCCTGGTGGAGGATCTGCTCCTGCTAGCCCGGCTGGACGAGGGCCGGCCGCTCCGCCTCAGCGACGTGGACCTCACCCAGCTGGCCATCGAGACGGTGAGCGACGAAAAAGTGATGGCACCGGACCGGGTATGGCACTTGGAGCTCCCGGCGGAGCCGGTGGTGGTCCGCGGCGACACGACCCAGCTCCACCAGGTTCTGGCCAACCTGCTCTCCAACGCACGCAAGCACACTGGAACCGGCACCACCGTGGTGACAGCTGTGCAGCGGGCTCCCGACGGCACCGCCGTGATGACCGTAACGGACAACGGCCCCGGGATCGCCCCGGAGTTCGTGGACCGGGTCTTTTCGAGGTTTACGCGCGCGGATGCGTCGCGCAGGAATCCTGCAACCGGTACAACGCCGGTATCCGGCCGGCCGCGCCCGCTCGTGCCGCTGCGCGCACACCGGCTGCCGTCCGCACCGGGTGCGGACTCACCCCTCGCCGCCGCGGCTGCCGGCCCGGCCCGAACTGCCGCGTCGTCTGAGGGCACCAGCGGGCTGGGATTGTCAATTGTGCAGTCGATTGTCGAAGCCCATGGCGGCACTGTCAGCGTAACGTCGGTGCCGGGCCGGACCGAGTTCACCGTTCGGCTGCCGGACGCTCCGGCCGAGGACCGGACACCCCGCCGCTCCAGCTAATCCGCGAAGCAATCCGCCGCGCCGAACCCGCCGCTCCTGTTATCGAAATGTGACATTGGCGTTCCGGTCCTGTACCGTCTTTAGCGTGCGGTCATCACTCGGACCGCATATCCGGATGCACGCCAAACTCTGCCGCCTCCCGGATTCCGCTGGATTAGGCAGAGGCGGGGGACCCAGAGTTCCCGGGCATTTCTGCACATTGCGCCCTTGGGGTGAAGCCGTCACGTGAGATTCCGTGCGGCCGGGTGACCTCATCCGAACCCGACAGCTAACTCCGCAGGCGTTGAGAGGCGACCATGACTGAATTCACGGTACAAACACGCCCTGAGGGCGATGTAAAGAGGCGCTCCAAGCCGTCGCGACACCGCGCCGAGCCCGCCAAACCGGCGTCGGCCCTGTCCCGGTTCACCACCGGCCTGGGCTCCACCGGCCGCCGGGCGGCAGTTGTCGCAGCGGCGTGTGCAGTGCTCGTGGGAGCCGGCGCCGCCGGCCAAGCGTCGGAGACAGCCACCCGCAACGCCAGCAGCGCCAGCAGCGCCACAAAATCGGCAGTCAGTGCGGATCCGCTGCAGCACCTCGACTTTGAACGCGTCCTGGTGGCGAACCAGACCGTTAGCCCGCCGGCCGATACCCCGGCCCCGGTCGCCGAGGTTAAGCCTGCCGAGTTACCGGCCCCCGCCGCCGCACCGGCGCCGGAGCCCGCGCCGGTTCCTGTTGCCGTTGACGATCCCGCCGGAGCGCAGGCTTATGCGGCCAGCCAACTGGGTGCCCACGGCTGGGACGCCGGCCAGATGCAGTGCCTGGTCAAACTCTGGACCAAGGAGTCTGACTGGAAGACTACTGCCACCAACCCGAGCAGCGGCGCCTACGGCGTGGTTCAGTCCCTCCCGGCCGAGAAGATGGCCAGCGCAGGCGCCGACTACCTCACGAATTACCGGACGCAGATCAACTGGGGACTGAACTACGTCCAGGAACGCTACGGCTCACCGTGCGGGGCGCTGAACTTCCACTACGCGAACAACTGGTACTGAGCTGCGGCGGAGGCACCGGCCCTTCGAAACGGGGCCACGGTTTCACAGCCGGAAAGAGATGATGCTGCGGCCGGCGTCGTCGACCCCGACCTCGCACAAGACGGCTGAGTAATCGGCGATGCGCAGCACGCCGTCGGGCAGTTCGCCGGGGTTCGGGCCTACCGCCACCGTCCGCATCCCGGCAGCCAGGCCGGCGGCGATGCCGGCCGGCGCGTCCTCGAAAACCACAGCGTCCGCCGGGTCCACTCCGAGCAGTTCGGCCGCGCGCAGGTAGCCTTCCGGGTGTGGCTTACCGCGGCCGACGAGATCTGCTGTCACGGCGGTGGCGGGCAAGGCAAGACCGGCGGCGGCCATCCGAATGTCTGCCAGCAGCCGGTCCGCCGATGTCACCAGGGCGACGGCGTCCGCCGGCAGCAGGCGCAGCAACCCGGCAGCGCCCGGCAATGCCACGATGCCGGCAGTCCTGGCGCGTTCCATGGCACCCAGTTCCGCGGTGAGGGCCGCGACGTCGGCTCCCGCCGGCGCGAAGCGCCGCACCGTGTCCGCTGCCTGAACGCCATGGGAGGTGCGCAGGATCTCGGCAAGGTCCAGACCATAGCGGGCAGCAAACTCCCCCCAGACCTGTTCCACCGCTGCGGTGGAATCAACGAGAGTCCCGTCCATGTCAAAAAGCACCGCCCGGACGGTGAAGGCGGTCGGAAGCGCGGTGCCGGTAACTGAAGTCATCGTCCCATCTTGCCGCGTACCAACCGGATGTTCCGGATCCCTTGGCTGTCCGGAGCCGGTTGACCGTGCCGTGAGCTGTTGCACCGCCCACTTGTTGCCGTCGGGATCGGCAAAGTAGAGGAAATGTCCCCAGTCCTGGACATCGACGCCGCTGCCGTCCACGCCGTTGTCCTTGAGCTGCTTGTGGGCGGCCTGAATGTCGCTGACCACGAGTTGCAGGGTCGGTGCCGTACCCGGCGGTGCATCGCTGGGGCCCTCACCGAACGCGATCGAGCAGCCCGAGCCCGGCATCGGATACGGGAACTAAAATGAGTTCGAGTTTCCAGTCCATGGGCTCAGGCCAGTCCCGTGTTGAGTTTCCCGGCAGGCCGGGCCCCCACTGGTGGGAAGGTCCGCCGCGCCGGTGTTGCTGCCGGGCGCTGGCTCAGCCGGCCACACCGTAGAGACGGTCGCCGGCGTCGCCCAGACCCGGGACGATATAGGACTTCTCGTTGAGCTTCTCGTCGATCGAAGCAAGCACGATCGTGACGTTGGCGTCAGCCAGCTCTTCTTCCAGCTTCGCCAGGCCTTCCGGCGCGGCCAGCAGGCAGATGCAGGTGACATCGGAGGCGCCGCGCTTGAAGAGGAACTTGATGGCCTCGCGCAACGTCCCGCCGGTGGCAAGCATGGGGTCCAGGACGAAGATCTGCCGGTCCGTGAGGTCCTCGGGGAGGCGCTCGGCGTACGTGATGATGTCCAGGGTTTCTTCGTCGCGGGCCATGCCCAGGAAACCGACCTCAGCGGTGGGGACCAGCTTGGTCATGCCCTCGAGCATGCCGAGGCCGGCTCGCAGGATGGGGACAACCAACGGAGTCGGTTTGGTGAAGGCGGTGCCAACTGTGGTGCTGACCGGCGTCTCGATGGTCACCGGTTGGGTGCGGACATCGCGGGTGGCCTCATACGCCAGGAGCGTGACGAGCTCCTCGGTGAGCTGGCGGAAGACCGGGGACGGGGTGTTTTTGTCCCGCAGAACGGTGAGTTTATGGGCGACCAGCGGGTGGTCCACAACGAAAGTGCGCATGGGTCAAAACTATCACCCGGCGGATGGGGTCCTGCCCGTGGGACCGGGGGCGCCGGCGTCGCGCTCCTCACCCGCAGTGCTGCCGCCGGTGGCGTCGGCGTTAAGGTGGACCTCGTTGTCAAACGTCGGGGCTGGACCGGCCTGTTCGCGGTGCCGCAGGACGTGGAAGAGCCGGTGGGCCAGGATCACTATCCCGACCCATGCCAGGCCCAGAATCCAGCCGAAGATTACATCGGTCATCCAGTGGTGGCCCAGATAGACCCGGCTCATTCCCATCGCGAAGATGAAGACCGCGCCGGCCGCTATCAGGCCCACCCGGGCGATGGTGCGTGTGATCTGCAGGCATGCGAGGTACACCACCAGGCCGATCACCACAGTGGTATTGAGCGTGTGGCCGCTGGGGAACGACGGCGATGACTCATAAGGCGGCACGGCGTCGGTGTGGTCCGGGCGGGTCCGGCCGATCAGTTTCTTGCCGATGGCGGTTGCCGTCACAGAGACCGCGGCGGCGCCTCCGATCAGGATCAGCGGCCGCCAGGTCCGGCTGGCCCAGATGAGCGCCGCCGTAAGCAGGCTGGCCAGGATGGGCATCCCGATCCCGCCGCCGATATTGGTGAATCCCGTGACGAACGAGTCGAGGGCGGGACTGCGCAACTGTTCCATCATCCCGAGGGTGGGCTTGTCCAGGTTGGCCAGGCCGGCGTCGTCCACCACGTTGTCGTAGACCTCGGCGCTTAGCAGGGCCAGGACCAGCACCACCACACCGCCGATCAGCATCGTGGCCCACAGCGCCGCGTAGGGCACCACCCATTTACCCCAACGGCGGGTCAACCAGCGCTCTGTCCCGGTCTTCACGGTTTCTCCCGAATGTCGTGCCGGGCAGCCGGGCTGCACAGCTTGCTTACTGTCGAAACTATCATTGAGCCATGACTTCCCCGCACCCCCGCCATGCCGATTGGATGGGCCTGGCCCTTGAGGACGCTCGTGCCGCACTGGCCACTGCGGACGTACCGATCGGCGCCGTTGTCATCGGTCCGGACGGTACGGTGCTCGGCCGCGGCCGCAATGAACGCGAGGCCCTCGGGGACCCGACGGCGCACGCCGAGATGGTAGCCATCCGGGCGGCTGCCGCGCGGCTGCAGGAGCCTGATTCGCGGGGCCGGAACGGCGGGGACGGCTGGCGTTTGGCGGACTGCACCCTGGTGGTGACCCTGGAGCCTTGCGCCATGTGTGCCGGGGCCGTGGTGTTGGCCCGGATTCCGCGCGTGGTATTCGGAGCGTGGGACGAGAAGGCCGGGGCCGCCGGCTCCGTCTTCGACATCCTCCGCGAGCGCCGGCTCAACCACTGGGTGGAAGTGTATGGCGGGATCAGGGAGTCCGAAAGTGCGGCGCTGCTGCGGGATTTTTTTGCCGGGCACCGCGGCAGCTAAGCCCGGCCGGGTCCTCTTCACCGCTTCCGCACACTAGCTGGAGCCGGTTGCGGCTGCCGCCAGGCCGTCGATGCGCTTTTGCCGGGTGGCCGGCGAGTCGAGGCTGAAGGCGCGAAAGTCGCCCAAGTCCGCACGGATCCACTCCTGAACTTCGGCGATCCGCCGGATCACGGCAGCCGTAGGCCGGTGGAACAGCCACGGCACGATCCGTTCCTTCCCAGGATCGTACTGCCAGAGTCCGATGATCCGGCCCCGGTCGAAAATCGGGTGATCCGGAAGGTCCGCCTGAAGGGCAAGCGAACCCCTTGTTATCAGGTGCCGGTCCTCCTCGGCCAGCATTTCCGCCGCGTTGCGCCGCAAGAGCGTCAGTGAGTCGGTTCCGGCGAGCAGCTGGATCTGCTCGCCGGCTGGCTCCTCGAAGGCCGCTAGACGCCCGACGTCCGCGGGCAGCATCCACAGCGCCTCGCCGGCGGCAGTGGCTACTTCCGCCGCGCCCGCTGCCGCAAGCGCCGCCTTGCTCTGGGCCACTGTAAAAGCCGTGAACCATTGTGACTGCTTGAACGTGGCCCCTCCGGTCCAGCCGAGGTAGCGACGGATCAGTTCGGTGCGGGCTTCGTCATCGTCGATCTGGCCCGGCGGCAATTTCCACAGGTCATAGGCGTAGCGCTGCTGGTCCAGTCGTCCGTTGGCCGGAACCCGGCGAATCCGCCCCTGCGACTGCAGGATTCCCAGGGCTGTGGGCAGCGTGGTGGCGGCGCCCTTCTTTTTGCCTTCCTCGCCGAGGTTCCGCACCGAATCGCCCAACTCCTCCTTGAGCTGCCGGGGGTCCATCGGGGCTGCTGCCTCGGCCAGGGTATGGAGCACCTGCTCCTCCAGCAGTGTGATTTCGCCGCGGTCCACGCCGAGCCTGCCGAGCACCTTGACCGCGGAGTCGGCCGCATCCCGGCCGAGCCGCAGCGCCCACGCAAAGTCGTCCCGGCCCATCACGTAGGTGCAGCCGCGCGCAGCCGGGAGTTCCAGGATCCGGCGCGCCAGGACATCGGCGTCCGCCTGTTCGCGGCGGATTCCAGCCCGGGCAAAGAGTGCGAGGTAGGGGTTGGCGCCACCCACGGAGCGGGCCCATCCGGCCCGGGCGAACACCTGCTCCGCGGTACAGCCGGTCAACGAGCCGTCCAGTCCCTGCTTGTGCCAGGCCCACGCGCGCAGCCGCTCCCGGGTGAGGGTCCCGGCCGGCGGCGTGTTCGCCGGGGGTGGCTGCGTAGAAAGTGGCTGCGAAGTAAGTGGCTCGGGGGTCATGGGGTCATTGTCCCCCTGCCGATGCGGCAGGGGAATCTTCCACGGCAGGCATTTTCCGGCGGTCCGGCCGTCGGCGGCCCGGCCGGACGGTCCGGTTCCAGCATTTCACCCGGACCGGCCCCTGGCATCCCAGCCGGGCCGACCGTTCCCCTCAAGAAACCTGAAGATGTACAACATCCCCGGTAAAACCCCCTCGCCGGGGTTGACAAGGAGCAGGCTGCCAGACAGTGTCAAGCATGGTTATTCCATTTATTGGATAAAACAAGGGAGATCCATGAAAAAGAAGGCTCGCGCCGCTTTGGCCCTCATAACGGCCTGCGGTTTGGCACCGATCGGGGTTGTAGCCTCTTCGGCCCCCGCCAGTGCCGCCAACTTGGGGCACTGCTCATCATTGACCCTCGACAGGGTCTCGTACTTCCCAAACCATGATTACGTGGTTGGCTCCTGCGTTCCCCCCAACAAGGGCCCGGGCGCTCGACTTACGCTTCGCGTCGAATGCCACGTGACCGGCTGGAGGAACGTGTACGTCACGCTCAACTATGGGGCGTCGTTCCGCGTCGACTCCGGGTGTGGAGGATGGGGCGCCCGCCAGGTTACCTACAGTCCGACCTAAGGAACAACTTGATGAAAAAACTTCGTACGCTCACGGCCTCCCTCGGGACCGCGGCCCTCAGCGCAATGTTCCTTATTGGTGCACCGGCACCAGCAATGGCCGGCGTTGGTGGATGCTCATCGCTGGCTGCCGACGGGCAATACATCGTGGGCAGCTGCACCGCCAACAACCCCGGCCCCAACGCAACGATCACCGTGGCTCATTCTTGCTTCGGCCTCAAAAACGGCGCAAGCATCCGCAAGACGATCACCGTGGGCTACGGATCATCCTTCAGGGTGAAATCTTCGTGCTGGACCTGGGTCACACAACTGGATCGCGTGGGATAACGTCAAGGGCCAACAAAAACGAGGTGGCACTGCCCGCGTCGGACACTCGACGCTCGCCTGCCGTGTGCGGCAGGCCCAGCGAATTGTAGTTTCCAAAACCAATTGATCGACACGATGGAGATTGAAATTGAAACGTAAACTGATCGCTTTCCTGGCTGCCCCTGCGGCGGCCGCGGCGGTATTTATTGGTGGAGCGCTGCCAGCACAAGCGGCCACGCCCCGGGTGTCTTATTACTCATCCCTTTCCCAGTGTTCCCAGGCTGCCGACTACTTCAGTCAGCGCGGCACAATCGTGCAGTTTTGTACCGCCGATGTCTACATAAACGGGAAGCCGTCCAGGTGGCGATTGATGTACAACCTGTAGGAACCGGGTCACCCGGCACATTGGCGTTGAACCAGCCTGCGATGATCACAAAGTACGCGGGCGGTTAGCCTCGTAAGCCTGAATCACGCAGCTGCGGATTGGCCGCCAGGAACCCGGAGCGGGGCAGGCACGCCGGAGGCAGGGAGCGTTAAGCTGCACCCTGCTTTCGGTCGTCGCCGGCGTCCGGGCCAGCCTCGAAGTCGAGCGTGTAGCTGGCCCACGCGTCGGGGGTTTCGCGCAAGGTAACGTCCAGCCCGGCGAGCTCTCGCCCGTCCGCGCCGGTGCGGATCCTGGCCGCTACGGCGTCGGCTATGTACTGGGCCAGGGCCTCGGTGGTGCTGAGCCTGCCGGCAAAATCAGGGTGCTCGTCAAGGTTCTTGTAGTTCAGGCCGTCAAGGATGGAATCCAGCACGGTGCCCGCCTCGCCAATATCCACAACGATCGAGTCACCGTTCAGGGCGCGACGGCGGAAGGTCACTTCCGTGACGAAAGTGGCGCCGTGCATCCCCTGGGCGGGCCCGAAGGCAGGGCGCGGGAGGCTGTGGGCGATCATAAAGTTGCGGCGGACGGTCAGGCTGAACACGGATTTACCTCGTGGCTTCTGTGGGGGCTGGCTGTACGGATTTGCTACGCACTCGCCGGGTATTCAATAACATGGCAGAGCGCGTCCAGTACGCCGTCGGAGAGCTGCTGGACGACGTCGGGCAGCTGCGCGAGCGGGGACGAGCCGGTGAGGAACACCTCGAAGGCGGGATCGCTCAGCAGAGCGACGGCGAGCCGCAGCCGGTCGGCGTTGGTGCGGCGGTGCCGGCGCGCGCGGGCCACAACGCCCACCTGGCTGGCGCGGATGGACAGCCTGCGGGCGTGGAAATCTTCGCCCAGCGGGACGCTAACTTTACGGTCGGCGTACCAGGACATTTCGATGACGTCGCCGTCGTCGCCCGCGAGCTGCAGGGCTCGCCCGAGGCCCGCTTCCGAAGCGGAGCAGTGGATAACGATGTCGCAGTCGCCCAGGGCATCGTCCGGGTGGCTGAACTCCACGCCGAGCGTCTCGGCGAACACCCGCTTGGCCGGGTCGACGTCGATCAGCTGCAGCCGTCCGAGCGGGAAGGAGCCCAGGAGCTTGGCCACCATGCCGCCGACGAGGCCGGCGCCGATGACGGCGACGCGGTCACCCAGGCGGGGACCGGCCTCCCAGATCCCGTTGATCGCGGTCTCGACGGTGCCGGTCAGCACGGCGCGGCGGGCCGGCACGTCCGCCGGAACCACGGTGAGTGACTCCACCGGGACGATGTACAGGTCCTGGTGCGGGTACAGGCAGAATACCGTTTTGCCCGCCCAGTCCGCCGGGCCCGCCTCAACGACGCCGACGGAGAGGTAGCCGAACTTCACCGGGGACGGGAAGGAGCCTTCCTGGTTAGGGGCGGCCATTTCCTCCGCCACGCACTCCGGCACGCGGGCGTTGTGGACCACCAGCTCGGTGCCCTTGCTGATGCCGGAGTAGAGGCTCCGCACCAGCGCCTCGCCGGGCCCGGGGGCCGGCAGGTCCTCGCGCCGGAGCTCGCCCTTTTCCAGGCCGACCGTCCAGTAAGCGGTGGCGGTTCTCTGCTGCGGTGGTTGCTCGTCTGAATTGCTCATCCTGCTGACGAATCTAGTCCCCTACCCATGCGCGGGGAAGCCCGGGCCATCCCGGGCGCGCCGCCGCCAGCGGTCCCCGGGGCGCCGCTGGGTGATCTGCCGGGGTGCCGTTTTGTGCATCAGCGCTTGGCTCCGGTAACCTATTCAGGTTGGTGACGTGTCCGAGCGGCCGAAGGTGCAACACTCGAAATGTTGTTTGGTGAAAGCCAACGTGGGTTCAAATCCCACCGTCACCGCGAATGAGAAAGGCCCTGCTTCCCTGGTAAACAAAGGGAAGCAGGGCCTTTTGCTTTGACCTGGATGGACTCATCGGCAAAGACCTGGCAATACTGGCGGCCTTGCCGCTAGGACGTTTCCGCCGCCGGACGACCCGTACCTGCAATCGGGCCGAGGACTCGATCTGCGCGCAATCGGCTTCGTTCTGGGCGGCTTGAAACAGCCAGCCGGCTATCACCGGTTGCCGCGGCCAGCTCCAGTCCGGAGCGCGCGGTCGAGCAGGACCAGCCGGGCGGCCCAGAACACGAACAGGAAAGCACCAGCTGCCAGGAGCAAAGCGTCAGGCCAGCTGAAGCCCCGCTCCAGCAGCCGGAACCATGCCGGGCCGGCAACCGTCGTCGAAACGAAGATCCCCAGCCACCCTGCCAGCCGCGTGCCATAGCGTTCGGTTGGCGTCTTCTCCATCAGTCCCCCTGCATGATTGAAGTACGATGCCGCCCTTGCGGGCTGTCGACGACACGATGCCTAGCCCATCGATCTCGTCCAGTGTTGCCACAATGGCCGCACAGGACTGCGGTGAGCCGGCCTGGGTCTCGCCGCGCCAAAACACCTGCTGCAGTCGGATTCATCAGTCCACAGAGAATCTTCAGGAGGGTCGACTTCCCGGCCCCGTTCGGACCGAGCAGACCGACACACTCGCCCCGGCCAATACCGAAGGTCACTCCTGCGATGCCTGTTTTCTGTCCATACCTCTTTTCCAGGCCTGTCACTGAAACGATTGGTTGCGCGGCCATAGGATTAGCTCCGCTCCCGCAGGAGTCCGATGAAAACCCCGAGCACAACCAGCAGGATCAGGCCGACAGCCAACGTAATGCCCAGGAGGACGGGCTGGGTGCCAGTCACGGCCAGCATCGCGGTCAGGCCGCCCAGCGTGGCTACGAGGGCACCAAGTACGGCGATAAGGGGGATGGTTGCCTTGCCTTGCGTCATTCGCATCGTCGCTCTTTTCTGCAATTTGATGTCGTGGGAAATGCCTGTGGGGGCGGAAATAAGACTTCCACCCCCACAGGGACAATCATTTCTAGGTGATGGCTACGCCGATGCCGATCCCGCCGTAAACAAGACCGCCGCCAACAACTGCGCCTACGCCTACTCCGGCAACCCCTTCGCCCCATCCGGGCGCGTCGATCTCTTCAGGCTGCTCAATCTGAGCGAGTCGGTTCTCCACAGTCCTTAACTCCCCTCAGAAGTAGAAGGATGCAATTGTCCATTCGCTGGACAAAAAGAGAATATAACAGACCGAACGTGAAGCCTTGCCGCGGCAGGGCCGACACTCCTCACGTGACTTGCAGTTCGCCGGGGAGCATGAAGTAATCCTGACGCCAACGGAGTGGGAGCTGCCGAAACTTGGAAGGCGCGAGGATTCCGGCCTAGCCCGGGCCCCGGAATGATGCCGCTGCCATGGCCATCCGGCCGTAGAAACCCCAACCGGTTCAGCCTTCAGCGAAACTACGCACTGCGCGGCTCAGCCCAGCCGCGATCGTGGGGAATGTCGCGGAATCGGCGGTACGGCCCGGTGCCGCCGTCGAGAATTGCGTGGGTGTCCGCGCGGGTCGCGAACGACAAAACCGAACTTCTCGACCTTATTGCCACGGTTGCGAAGATCGCCGACGGAGGGGAGCTCTGATGGGCCACGGATCTGAACGCTGGCGTTGCGGCGCCGTTGGCCGCACACGCGCAGCAGCTGCTCTGCATCCCCGGACAGGTCGCACACCATGCGGCCGCGACCTATCTCGGAGCTGGCAAAACCGACGCGAAGCCTCCAACCGGCTTGTGCTGCGGCTCAGGATCAGATCAGCGCTGACCCGCAGCTGCCCACTGCCCGTCGAACGGATCTGATGTGAGCCCGGGATCCTTGCTGGCGCCCACGCCTAGCCCGCCGGGTGCGCGACGTCTTCCAGCACCGTCCGGTCGAAGAAGCGGATTTCGCCGGTTTCGGGGAAATACACGGGAACAACAGAAGTGCTGGGGTCCTTCGAAGTTTCGTAGATTTCGGGGGCACAGCCGTGCCTGCGGGCAATGGTTCCGACCAGGTCCGTACCGCGGACCTTGACGGTCCGGTATTTGTAGCTCATGCGGGCTCCTTAGGTGAGGTGGGACACAGCCTACTCCCCGCCGTCGGGCCGGCACGGGCCGAGCCGGCCGGCGCCGGCGACACCGTCGGGTGCGTCGCGGAAGAATACCCGGCCCGCACTGGGGCACAATGCGTCTATGACCAATGACGCTCCACGCCCGGTCTACTTTCTTTCGGACAGTACGGGCATCACCGCAGAAACGCTCGGCAACACCCTGCTGACTCAATTCCCCGAGAACCTTTTTGACCGCATCACGGTCCCGTTCATCACCACTGTCGACCAGGCCAGGGCCGTCGTCAAAGTCATCGACAACCTAGCCGCCACCGGACTGCAGCCAATCGTCTTCTCCACCGCCGTCGGCAGCGACATCCGCCAGGCCCTGGGCACCTGCAACGGGATCATCGTGGACCTCATCGGCACGCACGTCGGGCAGCTGGAGCGGGCCCTCGGAAGCGAAGCCAGCGGCGAACCGGGCCGGGCCCACGGCCTGGGCAACGCCGCCCGCTACCAGTCCCGGATGGCCGCCGTCGAATACGCAATGGAGCACGACGACGGGCAGAGCCTGCGTGCGCTCGAGAAAGCCCAAGTGATCCTGGTGGCGCCGTCGCGCTGCGGCAAGACCCCCACCACCATGTACCTGGCGCTGCAGCACGGCATCTTCGCCGCCAATTTCCCGCTGGTGGACGAGGATTTTGAACGCGAAGGCCTCCCCAAACCGCTGCGTCCCTTCGTGTCGAAGTGCTTCGGCCTCACCACCAACCCGCTCCGGCTGAGCCAGGTCCGCACCGAACGCCGCCGCGGCTCGCCCTACGCGTCGCTGCGGCAGTGCGGCTTCGAGCTGCGCAGCGCCGAGCGGCTGTATGTCTCGCACGGGATCCCCTACCTGAATTCGGCCAGCGTGTCCGTCGAGGAAATGGCCGCCACCATCCTCCAGAAAATGAACCTTAAACACTAGGCCGTCGATTCACCAGTGTTGCGTGGGCCACATCAGCTGGAACCACCGGCGCGGACCTGTCACTGTGGACAGGAATTGCGCCATCAACTGGCTGCCGCCCAAAGCGGGCCGCGGCACCGATTGCCACCATCTGCAAAGGAGCAGCAACCATGACGACAGACATCCTGTGGTTCTCAGAACTCGGCCTCAAAGATCTGGACCGGGTGGGCGGCAAAAACGCCTCCCTCGGCGAGATGGTGCAGAACCTGACCTCCGCCGGCGTCCAGGTGCCTGACGGATTCGCGACGACGGCAGATGCCTACCGCAGCTTCCTGGCCGGCTCCGGCCTGGACCAGAGGATTGCCGACCGGCTCGTCGGCCTGGATACCGATGACGTGACGGCGTTGGCGGCCGCGGGCCAGGAAATCCGGACCCTGATGCGCGAGACGCCCTTCCTGCCGGGCTTTGAAGCCCAGATCCGCGCCGCATACCAGGCGCTTGTGGAAAAGCACGGCGGCTCCGACGACCTTTCCTGGGCGGTCCGCTCCAGCGCGACGGCGGAAGATCTTCCCGATGCCTCCTTCGCCGGGCAGCAGGAGACGTTCCTGAACGTCCGGGGCATCGAGAACATCCTGGTGGCCATCAGGGATGTCTTCGCGTCCCTCTATAACGACCGGGCCATCGCCTACCGGGTGCACCACAAGTTCGAGCACGCCGAAGTGGCGCTCTCGGCCGGCATCCAGCGGATGGTGCGTTCCGACGTCGGCGCTTCCGGCGTGATGTTCACGATGGACACCGAATCCGGGTTCCAGGACGCTGTCTTCGTCACCTCCTCCTACGGCCTCGGCGAGGCCGTCGTCCAGGGGGCCGTCAACCCGGACGAGTTCTACGTGTACAAGCCCGCCCTCGAGGCAGGGCGCCCGGCCATCCTCAAGCGCGGCCTGGGTGAGAAGGCCCTCCAGATGACGTACACAAGCAACCGCGAAATCGGGCACACCATTGACTTCGTTCCGGTGGAGGCGTCCCTGCGGAACCGCTTCAGCCTTGACGACGACGACGTCGAACAGCTCGCCCGGCACGCAGTCGCGATCGAGAACCACTACGGACGGCCGATGGACATCGAATGGGGCAAGGACGGGATCGACGGCGGCCTGTACATCCTGCAGGCACGCCCGGAGACCGTGCAGTCCCGGCGCACCTCCGGCAGCCTGAGCCGATTCCGGCTGAACGGCTCCGGCCGGGTGCTGGTCGAGGGCCGCGCCATCGGCCAGCGCATCGGGGCCGGCCGCGTCCGGATCCTCACCGCGATTGACCAGATGGCGGCGTTCAAGACCGGCGACGTCCTTGTCGCGGATATGACCGACCCGGACTGGGAACCGATCATGAAGCGGGCCTCCGCCATCGTGACCAACCGCGGCGGACGTACCTGCCATGCGGCCATCATCGCCCGGGAACTGGGGATTCCCGCCGTCGTCGGCACCGGTGGCGCCACCGACGCCCTTTCCGACGGCCTTGAGGTCACCGTCTCGTGCGCCGACGGCGAGACCGGCCTGATTTACGAAGGGATCCTGGACTTTAGCGTCGAGGAAACCGAGATCACGCAGCTGCCCGAAGCGCCGGTCAAGGTCATGATGAACGTCGGCACCCCCGAGCAGGCGTTTACGTTCGCGCAGCTGCCCAACCACGGGGTGGGCCTGGCCCGGCTGGAATTCATCATCAACCGCCAGATCGGCATCCACCCGAAGGCATTGCTGAACATGGCCGACCAGCCCGCGGAGGTGCTGGCGGAAATCAAGGAGCGGATCGCCGCCTATGGCAGCCCGCGCGAGTACTACATCAAGCGCCTCGCCGAGGGTGTGGCGACCATCGCTGCGGCCTTCGCACCGGAACCGGTGATTGTGCGGATGTCCGACTTCAAGTCCAACGAGTACGCGAATCTCCTCGGCGGACCGGCCTACGAGCCGCACGAGGAGAACCCGATGATCGGGTTCCGCGGCGCCTCACGGTACCTTGAGCCGTCTTTCCGCGACTGCTTCGACCTCGAGTGCGAGGCCTTGTCCTTCGTGCGCAACGAGATGGGCCTGACCAACGTCAAGCTGATGATCCCGTTCGTGCGCACCGTGGACGAAGCCAGCGGTGTGATCGACCTGCTCGCGGAGAACGGTCTGCGCCGCGGCGAGAACGGCCTTGAGGTCATCATGATGTGCGAGCTTCCGTCCAACGCGCTGCTGGCCGATGAGTTCCTGGACTACTTCGATGGCTTCTCCATCGGCTCCAACGACATGACCCAGCTGACCCTGGGCCTTGACCGGGACTCCGCGATCGTGGCCGGCAGCTTCGACGAGCGCGACCCTGCCGTCAAGAAACTCCTGAGCATGGCCATTAAGGCATGCAAGGCGCGCGGCAAGTACGTGGGCATCTGCGGCCAGGGACCCAGCGACCACGCAGACTTCGCCGAGTGGCTGGTCGAAGAAGGCATCGATTCCGTCTCGCTGAACCCCGACACCGTTGTGGACACCTGGCTCCGGCTCGCCGGCGCCGCCGCAACGTCGCCGGCCGCGGCGAGCTAAGGTTCTTGCGCCAGGGCCGCGGGATGGGGTTTCGCGCCTCCCCCGCGGCCACGCGGAGTCATGACCGACCAGCAGAAGACCTGGCACGCGAAACACCAAGCCGCACCCACCCAGGGCCAGCGCGCCGGCGACACCGAGGGCCTCGACCCAGGCGGCGCACAGCATCGCCGGCGCTGGGCACCGGCGCTGGACGCTTGCACAAGACGGAACCGGCGTCACCGTCAATTGGTCCATTGAACGGTGGCAGCCACCCGGGGTTAGCTTGGAATCATCACCGTTCCGCACCAATGACGTTCAGGACACCTCGTGACTTTGCAGCAAGATCGGGCCAGCGGCGCCCCCCGGCTTTGGACCGACGTACCACCCGGAGGCCTGCTCAAAGACCTGGCGGTTGACGAATTGTGCCCTGACGACTGCCACTTCTGCTCAGGACCCGAAACGGACTGACGCCGGCCGGTTCCGGGGCGCCCAGCGCTTTTCGCAGCCCGGTAGAATCCGCCGGTAGAATCGGGGGACAACCCGCAGCCGGCAACGCCCGCGGGAGCAACCATGGCCGCCGCTGGTGAAGGGAGTGTTCTGTGCGCACAGCCGCCCGGGCACCATTCCACGCCCTGCGTTCCGCCATGGTGGCGCTCACCATCCTGTCCCTGGCTGCGGGCGCGCACACGCTGGCCGGCGGACAATTGCCGGTCTCCGGCATCCTGCTGGCCCTCCTGGCCCTGACCGGGCTGGCCGCCACCACCGCGACCCGGCTCAAACTGAACCTGCCGGCACTGGCCGGGCTGTTGGGTGCCGGACAGTTGCTGCTGCACGAGGCCTTCACGGCTTTGAGCCCCCAGGCCTTGGGCGGATCTGCGTCCGGGCCGGCCGGCCCCGCCGCGCCGCACCATCTTGCGGCGATCCCGCACTTCCTCGGCCCTGAGCTGCAGACTGCCTCCAGCGGCACGGCGGCCGAGGCCCCGTTCGTTTCGCTCCTGATGTTGGCCGGCCATGCGCTGGCGACTCTGCTCTGCGCTGTCCTGCTCGCCCGCGGTGAAGACGCCCTGTGGTCCCTCGCGGCCTGGCTGCGTCCCCTGCTCCGGCTCCCCGCGCCCGTAGCGCCCGACGTCGTTGCGGTTCCGGCTGTTACCGGCTGGCCCGCGGAGTGCGCACCGCTGCCGTGGCGGAACCTTCGGCGCGATAGCGGCCGCGGACCCCCCGCCGCCGTCGTTGTATTTTCCTGATTCCTTTCCCGGCCGCGGCCGCGACCGGCCTCCACCTGCGGGTCCGGATCATAAGCAGCGCCGCGCCACCCCCATTTTTTGCGCCTGCCGCTGTGCTGCGCGCAGGCCTGAAAGGCAACCCCTGTGAAGACCTTTTCCACCTCCGCCATCCGCCGCACTCTCTCCGGAACGGCCGTGGCCGGCGGAACCGCCGCGCTGATGCTTGCCGGCATCTCCGGCGCTTCCGCGCACGTCGGAGTCACCCCGGACACGACGGGCGCCAACTCCTACGCCTTGCTGACCTTTGGGATCCCGCACGGCTGCGACGCGTCCGGCACCACCAAAGTCACCATCACCCTCCCCGCCGAACTCAACGACGCCCAACCCACGGTCAATCCCAATTGGACGGCCGCCAAAGTCACCGAACAGCTGGCCGAGCCGAAAAAGCTCGCAGACGGCTCCTCCATCACCAAACGCACCAGCCAGATCGTCTACACCGCCAAAGCCCCGCTGGATCCGGCCTTTCGCGACGCCCTGGTGCTTTCGGTCAAACTGCCCGACGCTGCGGGCAAGACCCTGTACTTCCCGACGCTGCAGAACTGCGAGGTCGGCCAGACGGACTGGTCGCAGCTCCCCGCCGAGGGGCAGGACCCGCACGCGCTCAAGGCGCCGGCGCCGTCCGTAACGGTCACGGTGGCCGCTGCGGCCGACGGGCACAGCGGCCATGCCGCCAGCACCTCCGACGCCGCGCCGGAGGCGGTCCAGGCCGCCGCGGTGAACGACGACGGAGCCCAGGCCCGCAGCTGGGCTGGACTGGTGGCAGGCGTCGGCGGGCTCGCCCTCGGCGGACTCGCCCTGGCCCGCAGCCGAAGCAACACCCCGGCACCCGTTCGCACCCCGGCGCCCGCTTCCGCGGCCAAGGAGTAGCTGACCCACGATTGATGCCCGGAAATCACAATCCGGGCATCAATCGGACAGCGCTGCCGTGGCGTCGTTGACTCAGGCAACATCGGGCGTGAAGGTGGTGCCATGACGGCTCAGCGAATCAACACCAGACTGGTATTTACGACGGCAGCGGCCGCGGCGGCACTCCTCCTCGCCGGCTGCGGCACCGGAACACCGCAGTCCCAAACGTCCAGCACTCCGGCGTCCTCCCCGGAAACCTCCGCCAGCCAGTCGGCCGGCGCGGCAGCTACCGCCCCCGCCCCCTCGGCCTCGGTCTCGGCACCGGAACCTTCCACCCCCGCGGGCCCGGGCCTGTGCAAGGCCGCCGGCCTGACCGCCACGACCGATGCCACCGGCGGCGGCGCGGCCGGCAGCGTCTACATGCAGCTGATCCTGACGAATTCCGGCGCCGAGCCGTGCCGGCTGGTGGGCTTCGCCGGCGTCTCGCTCACCGCCGACGCGAACGGTGCCCCGATCGGCGCCCCGGCGGCGCGGGACGAGTCCACGCCCTCCGCCGAAGTGCTGCTCGCACCGGGACAGGCCGGAACCGCCACCCTGCGCTACACGCAGGCCCGCAACTACTCGGACTGCACCCTCGCTCCGGCGGCCGGCTTTCGGGTCTACCCGCCCGAGGACACCGCGTCCTTGTTTATCGCCGAACCACATGACGCCTGCAGCAACGCCGGCATCAACGTGCTGACCATCGGGGCGTTCACCGGCAAGTAGCCCCGCAGCACCGCGTGACTCCCAGCAGCCGGTGCTGCGCCTAGTCGGTGTCGCCGAGAACGGCCCAGCCGTAACCGTCCAGGGTAAGACTGCCGCGGTCCGGATGCTTCCCGCCCCGCCCCGCCAGTAACGCGGCGGCCGAGGCGGGCACGGACACTTCCACGGGAGCGCCCGAGAGGTTCAGGGCTACCGTGAGCGAACCGCCGTCTCCGCTGGCCTCATAGACGAGGTGTTCGTTGCTGATTGTGAGTACCCTGGTGCGCGCGGAATGCAGCCACGCGTGCCGGCGGCGGAGGCTGATGAGTTCCTGGTGCAGGTGGTAGACCGGCCAGCCAAGCCCGGCGAGCTCTGCCGGGGTGCCCGGGAAGGCCGGCCGGACTGCGTCGTCTCCCCCGGCCCGGTCCTCCTTAACACCGCGGAAGGCCTGCTCGTCGCCGTAATAGATCGACGGTGTCCCGCCCACTGTGAGGAGCACCGCCAGTGCCAGCGGCAGCTGCTCCGGATCCGTCAGCCGGCTCGCCAGCCGGGTGACGTCGTGATTGCCCACAAACGTCAACGGGGTAAAGGTCGCCAGGAAGCCGTTGTGCCGCTCCAGCGCGGCGGCCAGTTCGTAGAAGTTGCCGTCATTCAGCGAACTCCACACGGCCTTCCAGAGTTCGTATTGGGTGACGGCATCGAGGGTACTTGCCTGCACTTCATGGGCATAGTCGCCGTGGATATATTCACCCACGAAGTACGCGTCCGGATAGTCCCTGCGCACCTGCGCCAGGACCGGTTTCCAGAACGACGGCGGCACGGCGTACGCCGCGTCCAGCCGCCAACCGTCCGCTCCGCGCCCCAACCAATGCTTCATAACGTCCGCGACGAACTCGGCAACCTGGGGTTCCTCGTGGTTCAGCGCGACCAGGTGATGGTGGCCTTCGAAGTCCTTGTAGCCCGGCTCGACGCCGGGGGCCCAGCCGTCATCGGGCCAGTCCAGCCGGAACCAGGAACCGGTGGGTGCTGCCGGACCGTCGGCAAGAACCTGCCGGAACGGCCCGAAGCTGCGCCCGGTGTGGTTGAAGACGCCGTCGAGCAGGACCTTCAAACCGCGGGCGTGGGCCTGGGCAACCAGTTCGTCGAAGTCGTTGTCGTCGCCCAGCCGCGGATCGATGCGGTAGTAGTCAGTCGTGTCGTAGCCGTGCGATTCGGAGGCGAAGACCGGGCCGAGGGCCAGCCCGGAAGCCCCCAGCTCCACTGCGTAATCCAGCCAGGCGTGCAACCGGTCCAGGCGGTGGACCACCGGTTCCGCGGCTGTGCCTGCTGCTGCGTCGGCGCCGGTGAAACCCAGCGGATAAACCTGCCACCAGATTGCGTGCTGTACCCAGGTCGGCTCACTCATCAGGCATACCCTCTCTGTCAGTGCGGTGGAATCGACCGCGGGGCCAATCGGCCCTAAAGTCTTTCCGAAGTATCCGGCAGTTGCTCCGTGAACAGGCTAGGCCTGCGCAGCACGTCGCCGCGGCCACCACCAAGATTGCAGCAAGAAGGACGAGTATTAGCTCGATCAGGATACCTTCTGGGCCCTTGCGGCATTCGTCGGTGACGATATTGTCGGAGGCCTCACGGCGCACGGGAGCCGCCTGGTTCACGAATTACGTGAGCAGGCCGCGGCCGCAGGCATCCACGAGGTTTTCGTCCCGGCCTCAGCCTGCTGAGCATCGCGGTCGCTGAGGCGATGCCGGGACCGCCCGTGACTGTCGGTGCCGTAGGGCATGATGGAGGAATGAAGGGGCAGGAGCTCGCTGGCGGCACACTCGCGGCGGAGGCCATGGACCGGTTCAGCCGGCCAACCCGGGACTGGTTCCTGGGCGCCTTCACCGCGCCCACACCCGCCCAGGAAGGGGCCTGGAACGCGATTTCCTCCGGCGCGCATGCCCTCGTCGTCGCCCCCACCGGTTCCGGCAAAACACTCGCAGCCTTTCTCTGGGCACTCGACCGCCTGCTCGTCGCGGCCCCCGCTGAGCCCGAGGGGCTGCCCGGCCTTGACGCTGCTAAAGGCGCCCGCCGAAAGACGCCCAAACGCAAAACCCGGGTGCTCTACATCTCGCCGCTCAAGGCGCTCGGCGTCGACGTCGAACGCAACCTGCGCGCACCGCTGATCGGCATCACCCAGACCGCCAAACGCCTTAACCTGCCCGCACCGCTGATCACCGTGGGCGTCCGGTCCGGTGACACCCCGGCCTCGGAGCGACGATCGCTGCTGGGCAACCCCCCGGACATCCTCATCACCACCCCCGAATCCCTCTTCCTGATGCTCACGTCCAAGGCCCGGGAGACCCTCAGCGAGGTGGACACCATCATCGTCGACGAGGTCCACGCCGTCGCGGGCACTAAACGCGGTGCCCACTTGGCAGTGTCCCTGGAACGCCTCGACGCGTTGCTCCCTAAACCCGCCCAGCGGATCGGGCTCTCGGCCACCGTGGAACCCAAGGAGTTGGTGGCACAGTTCCTCGCCGGCTCCGCCCCGGTGGAAATTGTGGCTCCGCCGTCGAAGAAGACCTGGGACTTGACGGTCTCCGTCCCGGTGGAGGACATGTCCGACCTGCAGGGCGCTGCCGGCGCGTTCGACTCCGGGCCGGCATCCGGGCTGCAGCCCCAGGCATCGATCTGGCCGCATGTGGAGGAGAAGATAGTGGACCTGGTGCTGGCCAACCAGTCCACCATTGTGTTCGCCAATTCCCGCCGGCTCGCCGAACGCCTCACGGCCCGGCTCAACGAGATCCATGCCGAGCGGCAACTGATGGCCGCCGGCGGCGGCTGGGACGGTGCCGCCGTCGGGACGCCCGCTTCCACCGCGACGCCGGCGCACCTGATGGCCCAGGCCGGCAGCACCGCCGGCGCCGATCCGGTCCTGGCCCGCGCCCACCACGGCTCGGTCTCCAAGGACCAGCGGGCCCTGATCGAGGACGACCTGAAATCCGGCCGGCTGCGCTGCGTTGTTGCCACGTCCTCCCTCGAACTCGGCATCGACATGGGGGCAGTTGACCTCGTGGTGCAAGTGGAGTCCCCGCCTTCCGTGGCCAGCGGGCTCCAGCGGGTGGGCCGGGCCGGTCATCAGGTCGGGGAAATCTCCCAGGGTGTGCTCTTCCCCAAGCACCGTGCAGATCTGGTGCACACCACCATCACGGTGGAGCGGATGCTGGGCGGCAAAATCGAACGCCTCTACGTCCCCGCGAATCCGCTGGACATTCTGGCCCAGCAGACCGTCGCGGCCACGGCACTGGAGCCCATCGAAGTGGAGGAATGGTTCTCCACGGTCCGCCGGTCGGCGCCGTTCGCCTCGCTCCCCCGCTCCGCCTTCGAGGCCACACTGGACCTGCTCGCCGGCCGCTACCCTTCGGACGAGTTCGCGGAACTGCGGCCCCGGATCATCTGGGACCGCAATGCCGGCACCATCGAGGGCCGGCCCGGAGCCCAGCGGCTGGCGGTCACCTCCGGCGGCACCATTCCGGACCGTGGGCTTTTTGGCGTCTACATCATCGGCACGGAAGTCGAAGGCTCCGGCTCCCCGGGTTCCGCGAGCGGTGACGGCAGGGCGGCCAGCCCGGCCGCCGCCGCAGCCAAGGGCGGCCGCCGGGTCGGCGAACTCGACGAGGAAATGGTGTACGAGTCCAGGGTCGGTGACGTGTTCGCCCTGGGCGCCACCAGTTGGAAGATTGAGGACATCACCCATGACCGGGTCCTGGTCTCTCCCGCCTTCGGCCAGCCGGGGAAGCTCCCTTTCTGGAAGGGCGACTCCCTCGGCCGGCCGGTGGACCTGGGCCGCGCCCTGGGCGCGTTTGTCCGCGAACTGTCCGCGTCCGACGTCGGACCGGCCACGGAACGCTGCAAGGCCAGCGGCCTGGACGATTTCGCCGCCAACAACCTCATCCAGTACCTCGCCGAGCAAAAGCTGGCCACCGACGTGGTCCCCAGCGACACCACGCTTGTGGTGGAGCGCTTCCACGACGAACTCGGCGACTGGCGGGTGGTACTGCACAGCCCCTTCGGCATGCCGGTGCACGCGCCGTGGGCCCTCGCAGTCGGGCAGCGCCTGCACCAGCGTTACGGGATGGACGGCTCCGCGATGGCGGCCGATGACGGCATCGTACTGCGTGTGCCCATGATGGACGACGAGCCCCCCGGCGCTGAGCTGTTCATGTTCGACCCGGAGGAACTTGAACAGATCGTGACGGCGGAGGTCGGCGGCAGCGCCCTCTTCGCGTCCCGGTTCCGTGAGTGTGCCGCCCGGGCACTGCTGCTGCCCCGGCAGAACCCGGGCAAACGGCAGCCCCTGTGGCAGCAGCGGCAACGCTCCGCCCAGCTGCTGGACGTGGCGCGGAAATACCCCACCTTCCCGATCGTCCTCGAGACGGTCCGGGAATGTCTCCAGGACGTCTACGACCTCCCGGCACTCAAGGACATCGCCGCGTCCATCGAGCGGCGCGAGCTGCGGATCCTGCAAACCACTACGCAGCAGCCCTCCCCCTTCGCCAAGTCCCTGCTGTTCGGCTACGTCGCGCAGTTCCTCTACGAAGGCGATTCCCCGCTGGCCGAGCGCCGGGCTGCGGCGCTGGCGCTGGATTCGACCCTGCTCAACGAACTCCTGGGCCGGGTCGAGCTGCGTGAACTGCTCGACGCCAAGGTCATTGACGACACGGAGCAAGAACTGCAGCGCCTCGCCCCGGATCGGAAGGTCCGCGGGCTGGAGGGGGTTGCGGACCTGCTCCGGCTGCTGGGCCCGCTGACCGCGGGGGAGGTCGCCGCCCGCCTGGAAGCCGCGGCAGGGCTTGAAGGATCGGTCGCCGAGCCGGTGGCCGACGCTGTTGAGGCTCCGGTTGCCGATGCCACCGCACACCTTGTGGCGCTCCAACGCGCCAACCGCGCCATCAAGGTCAACGTCGGCGGTACCGAGCGGTATGCCGCGGTGGAGGATGCCGCCCGGCTGCGCGACGCCATCGGCGTCCCGTTGCCGATGGGCGTGCCGCTGGCCTTCATCGAGCCGGTCGCTGACCCTTTGGGCGACCTCGTCTCCCGCTTCGCCCGAACCCACGGGCCGTTCACCTCCGCCGAGGCCGCCGCCCGGCTGGGACTCGGAGTCGCCGTCGTCGCTACGGCGCTGAAGCGGCTCGCCGCGGACGGACGGGTAGTGGAAGGCGAATTCCGCCCGCACGCCGCACCACCGGCGGCACCGGCGCAGGAGGCCGACGGCGGGACGCAGGCAACCACGGCCCCGTCGCTGGCCGGGGTCAGTGAATGGTGCGACGCCGAAGTCCTGCGCCGGCTCCGCCGCCGCTCGCTCGCCGCACTCCGCGCCGAGGTCGAGCCGGTGGACGCCGCCGCCTACGGCCGCTTCCTGCCCGCCTGGCAGAACGTCCGCGTCCCGGGCAAGCGCGGGCAGTCGGCGCTGCGCGGACTGGACGGGATCATCACCGCAGTCGACCAACTCTCCGGCGTGCCCATCCCGGCCTCAGCCTGGGAACCCCTGATCCTCGCCAGCCGGGTATCCGACTACCAGCCCGCCATGCTCGATGAGCTTATGGCGGCCGGCGAAGTCCTCTGGTCCGGAGCAGGAGCGCTCCCCGGCAACGACGGCTGGGTCAGCCTCCACCTGGCCGATTCGGCCGAACTGACACTCAACCCGGCCATCGACTTCGAGCCCGGGGACGCGCAGCAGCGGCTGCTGGACTACCTGCGCAACAACGGCGGCGGCTACTTCTTCCGGCAGCTCTCAGACGTAGCCGGCGGCATGGACACGGTGCTCAGCGACCAGGACGTCGTCTCCGCACTCTGGGACCTGGCCTGGGCGGGCCGGATCACGGGCGACACCTTTGCCCCGGTCCGGGCGATGATCGCCGGCGGCCACACCGCGCACCGGCAGGTCGCCCGCGCCCCACGGGCCCGGGCCCCCAGGCTGAGCCGGCTGGGGCGCTCCCACGGCACCGGGTTGCTCGGGTCCCCGGGGCTGACCGGCGGCCGGTACGGCTCCGCCAGCGGCACTGCCCCCACTCCCCCGCTGGCCGCCGGCCGCTGGTCCGCCCTCCCCGCTCCCGAACTTGACGCCACCATCCACGCCCGGGCCACCGCGGAACTCCTGCTGGACCGGTACGGCGTGGTCACCCGCGGCTCGGTCATGGCGGAGAACATCCTGGGCGGCTTCGGCCTGATGTATAAGGTCCTGGCGCGGCTGGAGGAAGCCGGCCGCTGCCGGCGGGGTTACTTTATCGAGCACCTCGGTGCGGCGCAGTTCGCCGTTCCAGCGACCGTGGACCGGCTGCGCTCATACGCCGAGGACACCCAGCTGCACAAAGCCGAGCCGGTGGCGTTGGCCCTGGCCGCGACGGACCCGGCCAATCCCTACGGCGCCGCGCTGCCGTGGCCCGCGCTCAACGTCGAAGCGGGAACCGGCCACCGCCCGGGCCGAAAAGCCGGCGCCCTGGTGGTCCTGGTGGACGGCGCCCTGGCGCTGTATGTGGAACGCGGCGGCAAGACCCTGCTGGCCTTCAGTGCGGACACTGAGGTTCTGGCTGCGGCCGGCGCGGCCCTGGTCAGCGTGGTGACCCGCGGCGCGGTGGACAAACTGATTATGGAAAAGGTCAACGGCCACGGCATCCTCGACACTCCCATCGCTGCCGCCCTGGCCCACGCCGGGGCCTACTCCACACCCAAGGGACTGAGGATCCGTGCCTGAGGGCGATTCGGTCTTCCGCGCTGCCGCGCAGCTTCAGGCCGCACTGGCCGGACAACAACTGATCTCCTCCGACTTCCGGGTACCGCGGTTCGCCACCCTCAAACTTGGCGGCTGGACCGTAACCGAGGTGGTGCCAAGGGGCAAGCACCTGCTGATGCGGCTGGAGGCCCCGGCGCGGCCACACGGCGCCGGCCCGGCCGGACCGGAGCGGCTAACTATCCATTCCCATCTCAAAATGGAGGGGGCGTGGCAGGTCTACCCTCCGGGCGGGCGCTGGCGCAAGCCGGCATTCACCGCGCGTTGTGTGCTGCGCACCGCCGCGGCGGACGTTGTTGGATTCTCGCTCGGAATCCTCGAGGTGGTCCGCAGCTCTGAGGAAGCCGCCGTCGTCGGCCACCTTGGCCCGGATCTGCTCGGCCCTGACTGGGACATGGCCGAGGCGGAGCGGCGGATCAGTGCAGCGCCGGACGTCCCGATCGGCGTCGCCCTCCTGGACCAGCGGAACCTTGCCGGGATCGGCAACATCTACCGCTGTGAGGCCTGCTTCCTCTCCGGCGTTCACCCGGCGGCACCCGTCTCGGCCGTGCCTGACATTGCGGCCCTCATCACCGACGCAAAGCGCCTGCTGGAGGCAAACCTGGGCCCTGGTCGACGAACCACCGTCCTGAACCGGCGCGGCGCCACCGTGGGCCGGACCGCCGGGCTGCCCGGCTACTGGGTCTACCGGCGCGAGCACCAGCCATGCTTGAAGTGCCGGACTCCGCTGCGGCGGGGGGTCCTGGCTACGGCCACCGGTGCCGAGGAACGCGACATCTACTTCTGTCCCTCGTGCCAGCCAGTGCCGATCCCCGGCTAGCTACGCCCGGGATGCGGGGGGCGCCGCCCCGGCGGCCACCATCGGCGGGCCCGGCACCGTCAACTCCGGCACGGTGAACCGGGGCAGCAGCAGTTGAACCAGCGGACCGATAGCCAGGGCGTAGAGCACGGTCCCGATGCCGACGGAACCGCCGAGCAGCCAGCCCGCGGCCAGAACGACGATTTCAATTCCGGTCCGGGATGTCCGCACCGACCATCCCGTCCGCCGGGCGAGGCCGGTCATCAAGCCGTCGCGGGCGCCGGGACCAAAGCGGGCACCGATATAGCAGGCCGAGGCGATGCCGTTGAGCAGCACGGCGCCGGCAAGCATTCCGGCCTGCCCGCCGAGGTGGCTGATCTGCGGGATCAACGCCAGCCCGACGTCCGCGAAGACGCCCACCAGCACGGCGTTGCACAGCGTGCCGATGCCCGGCCACTGCCGGAGTGGAATCCACAGGAGCAGCACCAGAAAACTGACAATGATGACCACTGTGCCAATGCTCAACCCGGTCTTAAGGGCCAGGCCCTGGTGGAACACGTCCCAGGGGTCCAAGCCAAGGCCGGCGCGGATGAACATGGCCAAGGATACGCCGTACATGGCGAGGCCGATTAGAAGCTGGAGGATCCTGCGCGTCATCATGGAACCATCCTCCCGGAAAACTGGCCTTGCAATCCAGAGCCAGTTTGAAATACTGGCTCTATGTCCGGTTCGCTGAATTCAAGCTCCCTGACCCGTTTGCTGGGCGACTGGAACCTTGGTGCCGCCCCCGCCTACCGGGAACTCGCCGACGTCGTCCGCCTTCTGGTCCTTGACGGCCGGGTGCCGCTCGAAATAGCCCTCCCCAGCGAACGGGCGCTGGCCTCGACACTTGGGATCAGCCGGACCACCGTTACCGCCGCCTACTCGGTGTTGCGCGAACAGGGCTTCCTCAGCAGCGGGCAGGGCAGCCGCGGCCGTACGTGCATCCCGCGGGCCAGCCAGGTTGGCGGCGGCGGGACGAATCTCAGCGGCGCACCGGGCCTGGCCGTCCCGGACGGGATTCTCGACCTTGCCTACGCCTCGCTGCCGGCCAGCGGCGAGGTGGTCCACCGGGCCTTCGCCTCAGCCCTGACCGAGCTTCCGGCGCTGCTGCCGGGCTTCGGGTACGACGCCCTCGGTGTCAGGCCACTGCGGGAAGCTATCGCCGGGCATTACGCTGCGGCCGGTGTGCCCACCACTGCAGCGCAGATTCTCGTGACATCCGGGGCACAGCACGCCCTGAACGTGGTGCTGAGTACCCTGGCCGGCCGGTCTGACAAAGTCCTCGTGGAGCATCCGAGCTACCCCAACGCGATCGACGCCATCCGGGCCGCGGGTTGCCGGCTGGTACCGGTGGCCATGCCCGCCGTCGAGCCGGGAAGGGACTCCGCGCCGTTTTCCGCTGGACGGCCCGGGTGGGACCTGGCGGCGATCGAGTCCGCGCTGAGGCAGCAGCGGCCCGCGATGGCCTATGTGGTCCCGGACTTCCACAACCCCACCGGGCGGCTGATGTCGGATTCCCAGCGCCGCAGGCTGGTCCACGCCGCTGCCGCCGCCGGCACCGTTCTTGTGGTCGATGAAACGCTTCGGGCGCTGAACCTGGACGGAATCGAGACTGCCCCGGTGGCGGCTTTCAGCCCCGCCGTCGTCTCCATCGGTTCCCTCAGCAAGTCGCACTGGGCCGGTTTGCGGACCGGCTGGATTCGCGCTGACGAGTCCCTGATCCAGCGCTTCGCCGCCGCGCGTACCACCATGGATCTGGGCGGGCCGGTTGTGGAACAGCTCGCGGCGGCCCACTTGGTCAACGCGCTCTCCGAGCCGCTCCCGGCACGGCTGGCCTCACTGCGCGGCAACCGGGACACGCTGCTGGACCTCATCGCAGGACGCCTGCCGGGCTGGCAGAGCGAACGGCCCGACGGCGGGCTGTCCGTGTGGTGCCGCCTCCCGGCCCCGATCAGCACCGCCCTTGCCGTGGTGGCCCCCGACTTCGGCATCCGGCTCGCGGCCGGCCCGCGTTTTGGTACGGGTGGGGCGTTCGAGAGCTTTCTTCGGGTGCCGTTCACCCTGCCCCCGGAACAGCTCGAAACCGCTGTGGCGGCGCTGCGTGCAGCCCAGGACCGGCTGGAGGCCTCCCCACAGTTGCGGCGCAGCCCTGGCGCCGTGCCCGCCGCCGCCCTCGCCTGATCCGACCCCGGTGAGGTCAAACGATGGCGCGCTGCAGGCCAGCCCCGCGTCGCGGATCCGCTAGGGGCAGACCTTCTCGAGGAAGCCGCCCCAGGCCCTTGCCGCAGCCGCGGAGTCCTTGCCGGCGCTGAAGTCGTGGACAGTCATCCCGGCACGATGATTTCGAAGTTCCGCTTGTCGTTCATTGTCCTGCTCATTAGCTGAGGAGGTTTTGGGTGATGCCGTCGGTGGTGTCCTGAGCGACGGGTGAAGTGCGACGACGAGGCGGTGCCTGCGCCCGCCGCCCGCAGTGGCGCCGGGCCTCGGTCCGCCGTCGTGGTATTTGCCCACGAGCTGGGTCACGGTGACGCCGAGTTCCTCGGCGAAGTTGCCGCGGCGGCCGGGTCTTCGATCATCGGCTGCGGGCCGGTGTGCCGAGTTCGCCGGAAGCTCCCGGGGTCGCCGGAAGCTTACGGCGACCCCGGGCGCTTCCGGCGACCTCGTGCCCGGCCCGAACCCCGGCAAAGTAGAATGGACCGGTGATGCAATCCCCCCTGCCCGTGCGCGACGGCGTCAATGCCACCCGCCTCCGCCTCCCGGACGAGGGGCCGTGGGACACCGCGATGGACTACATGATGCACCGCTGGGGCCACATCGATCCACAGGGCATTGAAGACCGTTTCGACGCCGGTGAGATCGTGGGTGCGGAGGGCGTCCCCCTGGACCGGGCCACCCCGCTGCGGAACCACACGTTCATCTGGTACTACCGCACCCTGCCGCCCGAAGTCCGGATCCCGGTGGAACTAAGCATCCTGCATCAGGACGAGCATCTTTTGGTGGTGGACAAACCGCATTTCCTGCCCACCACCCCCGGCGGGACCTACATTCAGGAGTCCGCGCTGGTCCGGCTCCGGAACCAGCTGAACCTCCCGGATCTTATTCCCATGCACCGGCTGGACCGCATGACTGCCGGCATCCTTCTGCTCTCCACGAACCCGCAGACCCGGGGAAAGTACCAGGTGCTCTTCGAGAAACGCCAGGTCCAGAAGGAATACGAGTGTGTGTCTGCGGCCGAGCCTGCACCCGGGTACCCCGCCGTCGAATTCCCCGTGGTGGTCCGGAACCGGATGACCAAGTCCCGCAGCTACCTGCTCGCCGAAGTAGTCGACGGCGAACCCAACGCCGAGACCAGGATTGAGCGGCTGCGGACCTTCGACGGCCCCGCCCCAAAAGCGCCCGACGCCGGCACTCCTCCCAACTCCGCCCTGCGCCGTGCGCTGTACCGGCTGGAGCCGCACTCGGGAAAAACGCACCAGCTCCGGGTGCACATGGCCTCGCTGGGCCTCGGAATAGTCAACGACGCCTTCTACCCGGATTTGCTGGCGAAAGCCCCGGACGACTACTCGAAGCCGCTCCAGCTCCTCGCCCGCGGAATCCGGTTCGTGGACCCAATCACCGGGGAGCCGGTGGAGTACCGCAGCGGACTGGAGCTCAGCGAGGACTGCTAGCCGGCTTGGGGGGTGCCGGTAAGGCAGAGTGATCCATATGGACCAAAAATCTGACTTGCACGGATACCTTCGAATTCGACGCACGGACCTTCTCGCCAAACTCGACGGCCTGGGCGACTACGACGTCCGCCGTCCGCTGACTCCGACCGGCACAAACCTGCTTGGACTCATCAAGCATGTCGGCAGCGTGCAGTTGGGGTACTTCGGGGAGGTGTTCGGCAGACCCAGCAATCGAGTTGTGCCGTGGCTCGGCGCCGATGCGCCGGCGGACGCCGACATGTGGGCCGCCGACGGCGAGACCCGGGCCGAGATCATTGAGTTCTTTGAGTTCTCGGCCCGCCACAGCGACGCCACGATCGAGACACTCGCTCTCGATGCGCACGGAGACGTGCCGTGGTGGACTCCGGAGCGCCGCCGGGTAACCCTGCATCAGATCCTGGTTCATATGTGTGTTGAGACTGCCCGCCATGCCGGTCACGCCGACATTCTCCGCGAACTAATCGACGGCGCCGCAGGGAACGGCCCGCAGGACCCGAACGTGCCGTCCCGCACAGCGGAGCAATGGGCGGCATACCGGTCAGAACTTGAGGCTGTGGCGCGCCGGGCCGGCGCCCATTGACCCACCTGGTAAACGGGCGTCCGGGCCGAAGTGCGATACCTTGTGCGCATGGACTTCGGCAACGCTGACAACTGGGGGGACGCGATCTATTTCTGGATCATCCCCCTGGTTATGGGCGATGCGATTTTCCCCCCGGTCCCCTCCGAAATGCTGCTCATCACCGGCGGCGCGCTCTCCGCAGTCGGCCGCGCCAACGCCGTCGTGCTGATCCTCCTGGCGGCGGCGGCGTCCTGGCTCGGCGACATCCTGGTATTCCAGCTCTTCAAGCGGCGCCTGAGCCACGTCCTGGACCGCTGGCAGTGGGGCCGCAGCTTTCACCGGGCCGTGCACAGAGCGACAGGCAAAGCCGGCCGGTCCACGACCTACGGCGCGATTATCGGAATCCGGTTCATTCCCGGCGGACGGCTCGCGACGACGGCCGCAGCCGGCATCGCCAACGTCTCCACCCGCGGGTTCAGCCTCTGCGCAGCTTTGGGCGGCATCCTCTCGGCCGTCTGGTCCGTCGGTCTCGGCTATGCCACCGGCGCGGCCACCGGACTGCCGTTCTGGGCGAGTTCGCTCATCGGCGTCGCCCTCGGGATCCTGATCGGCGCCGTCGTCGGCGTTATTGTCACGCTCCGGCGCGGCAACAACTCCCCTGTGGTGGACAGCCCCGGGGAGGAACTGGACTTCTGAGCGGGCGCCCGGGGCCTAGACGGGCGCCCAGCGGCCGCGGTTGCGGCGAAGGACCAACAGGTGGCCGGTCACCGCAACGCGCTCGACGGCGTCGCGCATCATTGCGGCCGACTCCAGCGCCTGGCTGTTCTCCCCGCCGTAGGAAGTGGGCTCAACGAGGAAACGCAGATTCAACTGCGGGACCCCTCCGGCCAGGTCAAGCTCGTTCGCTTCGACGTGGTGCCGGCTCTGCAGTGCCTCCACGGCCGCAGCCATCACGGCCTCCGGTGGTTTGCCCGGTTTGAGTCCGGTGATCTTCAATCTGGTCTGGAACGACGGCATACCACCACCCTATCGGGACGCGCTGCCAGCTCCGCCGGGCCTAGCCGGTGTTGCGCAGGCCGGCCGCAACGCCGTTGACCGTGATGAGCATGGCTCGCTGGAGCCGCTCGTCGATCTCGCCGTTGGGCATGCCCTCCCCTGCCGCTTCGGAACGCACCCTGCGCAGCAGTTCCACCTGCAGATAACTGATCGGGTCGAGGTACTGGTCGCGGATCTCCAGCGAGCGCTTCAGGGTGGGCTGCGCGTCGAGCAGCAGGTCCTCGCCGGTCAGGTTCTGGATCTCGGTGACAGTCAGTTCATATTCGGCCAGGATGGCACGGAAGAGGTGGTGCAGTTCCGCAGGCACCAGGGTGGAGACGTAGTAGCCGGCAATGTCCATGTCCGTTTTGGCCAGCGTCATTTCGACGTTGGAGAGGACCGAGCGGAAGAAGTGCCAGCCGTCAATCATCTCCACCAGCTGGGCCGAGTGGCCGGCCTCCCGTGCTGCCTTGAGCCCGGAGCCGACCCCAAACCAGCCCGGAACGATCTGCCGCGACTGCGTCCAGCCGAACACCCAAGGGATGGCCCGCAGGCCTTCCAGTCCCGAACCGGAATCAGGTCGTTTGGACGGCCGCGAGCCGATGTTCAGCGAACCGAGCTGCTCCACCGGGGTCGACGCCATAAAGTACGCCGGCAGGTCCGGATCATCGATTAGGGTCCGGTACCGGGCGAACGCGGCGTCCGAAATCGTCTCCATAACGTGCCCGTAGCGTTCCCGCTGGTCCTCCGAGGTACGCGGCGTGCGGTGCAGCGCTGAACCCTGCATCACTGCCGCGAGCGAGAGCTCCAGGTTCTCGCGGGCGAGTTCGGGCAGCGAGTACTTGTCCGAAATGACCTCGCCCTGCTCGGTGAACTTGATTTCACCTTCGAGTACCCCGTTGGGCTGGGCCATGATGGCATCGTAGGTTGGCCCGCCGCCGCGGCCCACAGAGCCGCCGCGGCCATGGAACAAGCGCACCCGCACACCATGCTTAGCGGCGACATCGCGCAGTTTGCGCTGGGTCTTGTGGATTTCCCACTGGCTGGTCATCACGCCGGATTCCTTGTTGGAGTCCGAATAGCCGAGCATAATTTCCTGCACGTCACCGCGCAGGCGGACCAGCTCGCGGTAGGAGGAGTCGGAGAGCAGCCGATCCACGATTTCAGCCGAGGAGCGCAGTTCCTCCACTGTTTCGAGCAGCGGCGCAAAGCCGATCCTGGCATAGGGGGCCGCGCCGAAGAGGTTGACCAGGCCGGCTTCGCGGGCCAGCACGGCCGCGGCCAGGACATCGTCAGCGCCTCGGGTCATGGAAATGATGTAGGTCTCGATCACGTCGGGGCCGTAGGTGCGCAGGGCCCGCCGGATCTCACGGAAGACGTCGTACGTTCCATCCGCAACGCCGTCGAGCTTGATCGGGTGGCCGGAAAGCGGGCGGCGGGAGGCAAGCTCGGACCCCAGCACCTCGAAGCGCTCGGCCCGGCTGAGTTCCGCATACCGGATGCCGGGGCCGCCGAGCCGGTCCATCAGCTGGCCTACGGCGTCGTGGTGGTGGTCTGCGTGTTCCCGGATGTCCAAGGTAGCCAGGTGCAGCCCAAAAGAGGCAATGGCCCGGCGCACCCTGGCCAGGGAGCCGTCCGCTGCCAGCGCCGCGTGATGGTTCCGCAGGGATCGCTCCAGCAGGGCCAGCTCGGCGAGCAGCTCCGCGGTGGCGGTGTAGTCGCGGCCGGGCTCATGCACTGCCCCGGCCGCCACACGCCGGGCGGTGTTGAGCAGTTTGGCCTTGATGCAGGTGAGTTTTAACCGGTACGGCTCCTGGGCATTAAGTTCCAGGACCCGGCGGTCCAGTCCCGGCAGCTTCTTCAGGTCCGCATCGATCGAGTCCAGCAACTCCTGGTCCGCACCCGCGAGGGCCGTTGAGTTGGAAAGGATCGAAATCAAGCCGTCTATAAGGCCGATGCTGATCCGGACGGCATGCTGGTTCTGGATCTGCAGGATTTCGCGGGTGACTGCTGCTGTCACATTGGGGTTGCCGTCCCGGTCGCCGCCGATCCAGGAGCCGAAGCGGATGGGGGCCGTCTCCGCGGGCAGGGTGACACCGTGCTCGCCGAGCAGTTCCGAGAGGTCCGAGAGCATCTCGGGCAGGGCGTCCCCCAGGATGCCGGTGAGGTAGTAGATCGCGTTCCGGGCCTCGTCCACCGGGGTCGGCCGGACCTGGCGCAGTTCGTCCGTTTGCCACATCTGGTCAATCACTTCGGCGAGCTGACGGTCCTGGCGGCGGCGCCCGGACGT
Organism: Arthrobacter sp. AL05; assembly: GCF_029960715.1. NCBI lineage: Bacteria > Bacillati > Actinomycetota > Actinomycetes > Micrococcales > Micrococcaceae > Arthrobacter > Arthrobacter sp. AL05. The sequence continues at coordinate 27,148 of NZ_JASBRC010000012.1, read as the reverse complement.
ACCTTCCGTGGTGCTCTCGGCCAGAATGTCGGAGAGCCTGCGAACCTTGTCCAGCACGGACCGGCGGGACGCCTCTGTGGGGTGGGCCGTGAAGATGGGCCGCACATCGAGTTCGTTCACGACGTCCTGCAGGACCGCCGGCCCGGCCTGGCTGGCGATGTCGCTGACGGCCTTGGCCAGCCAGCCGTCCTTTTCCTTCCGGGTGCGCAGCCCGCGGACCCGGTGGACCTGTTCGGCGGCGTTGGCGAGGTGGAAGTAGAACGCGAACGCCCGCACCAGGTCGGTTGCCTGCTCCAGCGGCAGGGAGCCCAGCAGTTCGCGTACCTGCGCGACGACGTCGTAGGAGCTCCACGGTCCGGTGGCATCCGCGCCGCCGCGGGCGGCTTCCTTGGACTCCTTGGTCAGCAGGCGGACCTGTTCCACGAGCACCAGGAGCTCAGGGCCGTGCTGGCGGACCAGGGATTCGCCGAGGAGGGTGGAAACCCGGCGGACATCCGCGCGCAGTTCGGACGCGAGATCGGTGCCGGAATTAGTTGCAGTGTCAGCCATGGATACAGTCTTTCGAGAGGACGTGGCTCGTACACTGCGCTGGATACTGTGAGCCCGGTTACTTTCTTCCTACTGGATGCTACCCGGAGCCGCGACCGGCGGGGAATCCGTCTCGGATAGTGTCCGGGGCTCCACCCAGCCACCCTTCCCAACTGACTCGCAGCTGGGGTCGTTTTGGGCGCTCAAAACGACCCCAGCTGCGAGCCAGTTGGGTGGCGGGTTCTAGCGTGCGATCTTGAAGTTGAAGTCCGCATTGCCGAAGGCCCCCCAGAGCCGCAGCCAGATCGGCAGGATCATTTCGGCGCCGCGGGCGGTGGTGATGTCGCCCAGGTCGATGATGTCCCGGTGGCCGAATCCCCTGAGCAGCACTGCCACGGTCTCCTTGGCCGCCGCGTCGTTTCCGGAAACGAAGACCGTGTGGTCGCCGCCGGCCACACTCGCCGGGTCCACCATCACACTCGCGGTCATCGTGTTCAGTGTCTTGACCACCCGGGCGTCCGGGAAGGAACGCTGGATCTGCTCGCCGAGGCTGTCGGTGTTGACCGGGTTCAGCGACGGCGGCATGCCCTGCGAGAAATCCAGGGGGTTGGCGATGTCCATGATGACCTTGCCGTCGAGGTTCCGGGCGCCCGCTGCCGTCAGGGCCGCCAGCGAGCCTGCGCCGTTCGTGGCATTGACGACCACCTCGGCTTCGGCCGCGGCGACGGCGAACGCGGCGACGCCGATTCCGGAGTTCGCGGCATGCCACTGGGCGAACGGTGCATTGCCCATGGCGTCCGGCTGCGTCCGGGCCAGCGTTTCCTCCCTGTCGCGGGTTCCGACGACGACGTGGTGCCCGTGGCTGGCGAGCGCCGCGGCGATCGTCCGTCCGACCGTTCCGGTTCCCAGTACCGCAATTTTCATGGCATCCTCATTCTGAAGCGGTGAAGTAGACAGATCTGTCTACCGACGGGAAGGACGCTACCAGACAGACCTGTCTACGGCAAGGCGGCGCGTTGACTGATCAATAACCTCCGCGTAGCCGCATACGTTGACTCAGGAGAAAAGCTCCGGGAAGGTTGGCCGGCGGAGATCCTTGAGGGATGGGATTGACGATGGGTGGGCGCACTGCTGTCACGAATCACCTGGCCGCGTCCTACCGGGCGGGTGACCGTACGAGGAAGGGCCGGATCCTCGATGAGCTGGGGATGAGCTGGTCGAGCTGGTCGAGCCGACGGGCAGGCCCCGGGATCACGCCTGGGCGGTGCCGCGAGGGCCGACGGGCAAACTGCTGGCGCCGATGCTGCCGGATCTCGCTCCGATGCTGCGGGCCGAGAAGGCCCTGGATATCACCGACGGGCAGGCGGCGTTGCTTGCCGGCATGAACTCGGCGACTATCGACCGGCGGCTGGCGGGCCAGCGGGCGAGGCTCCCGCCGCGTGGCCGGCCCATACCAAGCCCGGATCGCTGCTGAAGTCCCAGATCCCGGTCCGGACCTGGGCCCCGCCGCACTCTCCCGGCAAATCCTGGCCCTTTCGGGACGGCTGGAACCCCTTGCTACCGCCAAACAACCGGCGCCGATCAAACCCGCCGTGAACGAACGATGGAACCGCCTCGACAGCCGGAGGTTTTCATCTAAGGCAACGACTGCACCTTCCCGGAGGTATTGACGTGCGGCAACAGGGGCGGGCCGCCTTTCGCAAGTAACGGAACGACGGTACGATCCGGAATCCAGCAATCACCCGTAGACAGACTTGTCTGTGTAGCATAGAAGCCATGATTCCGACCGGCACCAGGACACCACAGGCCCTCCGGGCGCCCGCCGGCCAGGCGCGGGAAAGGATCCTTGCCACGGCCTTCCGGCTCTTCTACGCGCACGGGCTCCGCGCCGCCGGCATCGACACGATCATCGCCGAATCCGGCGTCGCCAAGGCCACGTTCTACAAGTACTTTCCGGCCAAGGACGACCTGATCCTGGCGTACCTGGAGAAGGTGGACGGGGTCTGGGCCGGGCAGCTGAAGGCCGCGGCGGAAGCCGCCGGGCCGGACCCCGCGGGCCAGCTCGTGGGGTTGTTCGACGCCCTGGCCAGCGCCTGCCGCCGCGACGGCTACCGTGGCTGCGCCTTTATCAACGCCGCGGCCGAGTCCGCCACCGGAACCAGGGTCCACGAACGGACAGTGGCCCACAAGGAGCACATCAGGGCCTGGATCCGTGACCTCGCCGTCCAGGCCGGCGCCCCGGATCCGAACCAGCTCGCCCGCAGCCTGACCCTGGTGCTCGACGGCGGCCTCGCCAGCGGCGTGCTCGACGCTGATCCGGCGGCGGCCACCGCCGCCCGCGACACCGCATCCCAACTTGTCGCCGCCAGCCTGGGCCACACCGCCGTAACCGCCGCCGGCTGACGTCCCGCCGGACGCCAGCCGGACAACAGCGGTGAACAGCCGTCGAACTCTAATCAAATCCTGCCGGTCACGAGCCGGAATCCCTGCCCGCCCGGCGAACAATGACGTATCTTGATATTGCCTTGACAAAACCTGTCAACTCTCTGTGCGCGACTGTTCCGGCGATCGCCCCGCTTCGAGGAGCACTTCATGACCCCAGTCCCCGTCCCGGCTACCCAGACGGGTGCGATCACGGGCCCGAAAGCCGCCGGACCCGCGCGCAGCCCGCTGCTCGCCGTCGCCCTTGTCCTCAGCCTGCTCTTCGCCGGACTGGTGGGGCAGTCCGCGGCTGCACCCGGCTCGCAGGCGGCCGCGCCGCTCACGGTGGCCCAGGCCATCGCAACCCAGGACGGCTCGGCCGCGGCGGTGACCGGTTACATCGTGGGCCAGCCGACGTCGGCAACCACAGTGCTCCGCACCGGCTTCACTTCGGACACGGCCCTGGCGATCGCCGACTCGGCGGCCGAGACGAGCACGGCGAAGATGCTCTACGTCCAGGTCACCACGCAGTACCGCACCGCGTTCGGGCTGCAGAGCACCCCGTCCCTGCTGGGCAAAAAGGTCAACGTCACCGGATTGCTGACGGCCTACTTCTCGCACGCCGGGATCAAGAGCCCCACCAGCATGGCGCTGTCGGCAACCCCAACCCCAACCCCCACGCCAACCCCAACCCCAACCCCAACCCCCGGTGACTATTACGCCCCGGCCGCCGGAAAGACCGGACCGGCGCTGGAAAGCAGCCTGCACCAGATCATCTCCGTGCAGCAGAAGCTCAGCTATGACCAGGTCTGGGATGCGCTGAAGGACACGGACCAGGATCCGTCCAACAGCAACAACGTCATCCTGCTGTACACCGGACGCTCACAGTCCAAGGCCACCAACGGCGGGGGCGTGAATGACTGGAACCGGGAACACGTCTGGGCCAAGTCGCACGGGGACTTCGGCACGGCCACCGGCCCGGGGACCGATGTGCACCACCTGCGGCCCACCGACGTTACTGTCAACTCCGCCCGCGGAAACAAGGACTTCGACCTGGGCGGCACACAGTCCGCCGAGGCCCCGGGCAACTACACCGATGCCGATTCCTGGGAGCCCCGCAACGCGGTCAAAGGGGATGTGGCACGAATGGTCATGTACATGGCGGTCCGGTACGAGGGCGGTGACGGCTTCGCCGACCTGGAGATGAACAACTCCGTCAACAACGGCACGGCACCTTTTATGGGCAAGATGAGCGTGCTGCTGGAGTGGAACCGGATCGATCCGCCGGATGCCTTCGAACAACGCCGCAACCAGCGGATCTTCGAGCAGTGGCAGGGCAACCGGAACCCGTTTGTGGACCACCCGGAGTACGCCGAGGCGATCTGGAACTGACAGTATTTCGCGCCCCACCCGGCTAGCGGCCGGGTGGGGCGCGGCTTAGGGTGGTAGCCAAGGCAGCCGTTCACCGCTTGGAAGGATACCGTGAGCACCACCCACCGCGACCTCGACGCCCAGCTCGCCCGCTGGCAGCGTTTCCGCAACAGCCGCAACACGGCCCTCGCGGGCGATTACGGCTGGCTGACGCTCACGTCCTTCCAATGGCTGGAGGACCGGCCGGCCGCGCTCGACCTCGCCCCCGGGCTGTGGTCCACGGACGGTACGACGGCGTCCCTCACCGCCACCGCCGCCGAGGGGCTGACGCTGGTGGACACCGGCGAACCCGTTGCTGGCACCATCAAGGCCTCGCTGCTCAATGAGGCATCGCTGCTCTGGGTCCGGTACGGCGGAGCTGACGGCCGGCAGGTGGTGGTTGAGCTGGCCATGCGCGCCGATAAGTACGCCGTCCGCACCCGGGATTCGACGTCGCCGGTGTTCACCGGGTTCGACGGCGTACCCACCTTCGACTACCGCCCCGAGCTGGTGGTTGAAGCCAGCTTCCACCCCTATCCGGCACCCGTGGACGTCCCGATCGGCACCGCCAACCCGTTGGTCGACGGGGTCCACCGCTCGGTTGGCGAACTGGTGTTCCGGCTCCCCGGCACGGACCACGAGTTCCATCTGCAGGCCGAAGAGGAAAAGCTCGGCGCCCTGACGGTCACGTTCCACGACGAGACGAACGGTGAGAGCACTGACGAGTGGCGGAAGGTCTCCACGGCCCGGCCGCGCGTCGACGCCCTGGGGAACCGCACCGTCAGCCTGGATTTCAACCGGGCCATCAACTACCCCAGCGCCTTCACCCCCTACGGCACCTGCCCCATGCCGGTGAGGAACAACAGCCTGGACTACCGGATCGAGGCCGGGGAAAAGGAGCCCGCGTTGTTCTAGGCACCCGCCCTAGACGATCGCGGAAACCCCGGTCACGGCCCGCCCGACGATCAGGGTGTTGATCTCGTACGAGCCCTCGTAGGTGTAAATCGCCTCGGCGTCGGCGAAGATCTTGGCCATCCGGTAGTCGGTGACAATGCCGTTGCCGCCCAGCAGGGACCGGCCCATCCCCACGGTTTCCCGCATCCGGGCGCTCACATAGGACTTCGCGAGCGCCACCTGCGGCATGTCCGCGGCTCCCGCATCCTGCAGCTGTGCGATCCGGACCATCATGCCCATGCTCGCCACTGCATTGCCGAGCATCGTCACCAGCTGCTGCTGGACCAGCTGGAATTTCGCCAGCGGGCGGCCGAACTGCCGGCGTTCGACGGCGTACTGCCGGGCGACGTCGAACGCGGCCAATTGCTGGCCAACACCCTGCCAGGCGACCATGATCCGCGACCCGCGCAGCAGTTCATTGGTGTCCTCGAAGCTGTTGATCCCGGCGAAACGGTCCGACTCTGCCACCTGGACGTCGGTGAAGAGGATGTCCGCGTTCTGCACCGTGCGCAGCGCGATCTTGTTCTCGATCCTGCTCCGGCTCACGCCCGGCAGGGTCGCGTCCACAATAAAGCCGCGGATGCCGCCGCCGTCCTCGTCGCGGGCCCAGACCAGCATGTAGTCGCAGAACGTCCCGTTGCCGATCCATCGCTTGGCGCCGTTGAGCACCCAGGTGTCGCCGCCGTCGGGCGCCCCGCCGCGGACCCGCCGGGCAACGGATTCCATGCCACCGGCCACATCGGAGCCGTGTTCAGGCTCGGTCAGGGCGAACGCCCCGGTGGTCCGGAGGTTCGCGGCGTCATCGAGCAGCCGCGCCTTCTGCTCCGCGGAGCCGAAGGCGTAAAGGGCTTCGACAAAAAGATCGTGATGGACCAGGAAAAACGTCGCCAGCGAGGTATCCACCCGGGTCATCTCGGCGATCACCAGCCCGGCAAACAGGTTGCTGTAGCCGCGCTGGGCCGGTGCGCTGAGCTCCAGGGCCGCCAGCTTGGGCAGGATGTGGGCGGGGAACTCGGCCCTATTCCACCAGTCGGCCGCGTAGGGTGCCACTTCCCGGGCCAGGAAGTCCCGCAGTTCGGCGAGCTTAGCCTGTTCCGCGGCGTTGAGCATCGCCTCGAAGCCGAAGAAGTCCGCGGTTGGAAGGCCCTCGGTTGACGCAGCGGACGCCGGCGACTCCGCCAACCCGGTCGGCCTCATTTCGGCCCCATCCGGATGGCGCCGTCAAGCCGGATGGTCTCGCCGTTGAGCATGGCGTTCTCCACGATGTGCGCGGCGAGGTTCGCGTACTCTGCGGGCCGGCCCAGCCGGGATGGATGCGGTACCTGGGCCCCGAGGGAGTCCTGGGCTTCCTGCGGCAGTCCGGCCATCATGGGTGTCTCGAAAATGCCTGGCGCAATTGTCATCACACGGATCAGGGACCGGGCAAGTTCCCGGGCGATCGGCAATGTCATCGCGTGCACGGCCCCCTTGGAGGCGGCGTAGGCAGGCTGGCCGATCTGGCCATCAAACGCGGCGACGGACGCGGTGTTGATGATCACCCCGCGCTCGGGCCCGCCCAGTCCGGTCACGGCCGGCTCGGTGGCAGCCATCGCGGCCGCCGCGAGGCGGATCACGTTGAAGGTGCCCACGAGGTTGATCTGGATGACACGGCTGAACGTCTCCAGTGCCAGCACGCCCGTCCGGCCCAGGACCTTTCCCGGGGTGGCGATTCCGGCACAGTTGACCACAATCCGGAGCGGCCCCAGCTCCACGGCAGCGTCAACGGCGCCCTGTACTTGCTCTTCGCTGGTGACGTCGGCTGGCACAAAAACCGCCCGGTTGCCCTGCCGCGTCGGGCTGCCGGCCTCGGCGGTGTTCGCCTGGACGTTGTCCGCCGCGTTCAGTTCATCGGCGAAGGCGCTGCCGGCGGAGCCGGGCAGGTCCACCAGGACGACCGAGGCTCCGGCGTCGAACAAACGCCGTGCCGTGGCAGCCCCGAGCCCGGAGGCCCCGCCGGTAATCAGCGCGACTGTACCTTTGATGTCCATGCATCCTCCTTGATGTGGAACCGGAACCTGCCACGACACTGTGGGCAGCGTCACGAACCGACAGAGAACAATAGTTAATGAATGTTAACTGGAATGCCGGCAGAAAGCACCTTCGCCCCGCAAAGGCGCAACGGTCCCGCGCCGGACGCGGGGCCGCCACTACGCTGAAGCCATGACGCCCGCAGACATGCCCCCGGCCCACAACTGGTCTTTCCGGGCCGACGAAGCAGCCCGGTCGGTAACCAGAATGTTCGGGCAGCGGCTCTTTTTCCTGCCGGGAACCCATCTCGCCGCGATTGTGCGACCCTCCGGCCGGCTCGGAAACCTTGCCCGGCCCTGGCACTACTGGTGGCAGGCGCACTATGTGGACTGCCTCGTGGACGCCGGGCGCCGGGAACTGGGCCGTGAACACCGTCCCGGAAAACCGTTCGACGGCAGCACCCGGCCCAGCGCCGGCCGCCTCGCATCCTGGCTGGTCACCGGAATCCGGCTCCGAAACTTCCTCACCGTGGTCAACAACTATTACGACGACATGGCGTGGCTGGCCCTGTCCACGTTGCGGCTGGAGCAGCTCGCCGAGGACAGCCGCCACGATGCCGGCCGCCGCCGTAACGCCAAGGTCCTGAAGAGCCTCACCCTGCAGTTCGACTCGGCATCCACCGATGACCTCGGCGGCGGCACCTTCTGGAGCACAAAACGGGATTTCAAGAACACCCCGGCCACCGCGCCGGTGGCGCTCCACTACGCCCGGACCGGCCAGCCGGCCAAGGCGCAGGCCCTGCTGGACTGGCTGAACGCCCGCCTTTTCGACGCCGAACAGGGCCTGTACCGCGACGGGCTCCGGATCACGCCGGCCGGCGGCGTGGTGCTGGAGGGCGCCATCTACAGCTACAACCAGGGCCCGGTGCTGGGCGCCCTGCTGGAGCTCGGCGGCGAGGCCAACCTGGCACGCGCCGCCGAGCTGGTGGCGTCGGTGGCACGCGGACTCACCGTCCCGGCAGCCCTGGCGGGGCGTACTGCCGACGTCCTGCGCTGCGAGGGCACCGGCGACGGCGGCCTGTTCACCGGCATCCTGGCACGCTACCTGGCCCTAGCCGCCGCCGACCAGCGGCTTCCGGCCCAGGCCCGGGCGACGGCCACAACGCTCGTGAACAACACCGCCGAGGCGTTCTGGGAAGGCCGCCGCCCGTTGTCCGCGGCGGAGCCACTGGCCGGCAAGGGCAGCCGCGTCCTGTTCTCCGACCGCCCCGAGCGGCCGGCGCTGCGCAGCTACCCGCCGGGCGCCGCCGTCGAACTTTCCACCCAGCTGCAGGCGTGGATGGTGCTGGAAGCCGCGGCGGCTATCGCCGCTCGGTCCGGGCACCCGGCAGGGAACGAGTCAGCCACCCCCACGGAACCGGCCGCCGACAATTAAGTCATGCAATAGTTTCGTAATTCACGTGATCCTCGTCACTTAAGGCGTTCTCGGCTTGGTTGCTTAGGGTTGGCTAACCTACAGTTTTTCCTAGTGAGCATGCCCTAACTTCCCCCGCTCACGGGGGCTAGGGCTCCAGAGACCTTCCCTCCAGAAAGCAGCCCCATGAAGATCCGCAACAACGCGCTGGCAGGTATCGCACTTGCCGCCACCGCAGCGCTCGGCCTGGCCGCCTGTGGCTCCGGCACCTCCACGCCCTCCGGCAGCGACGCCGCTGACGGCAAGATTTCCGGTGCGATCACGGTGTACAACGCCCAGCACGAGTCCCTTTCCCAGGAATGGGTGGACGCCTTCACCGCCGAGACCGGCGTTAAGGTCACCGTCCGCCAGGGTTCGGATACCGAAATGTCCAACCAGATCATCCAGGAGGGCCAGGCTTCCCCCGCCGACGTGTTCCTCACCGAAAACTCCCCGGCCATGGCCCAGGTGGAAAACGCCGGCCTGTTCGCCGACATCGACAAGGCCACCGTCGACCAGGTTCCCGCCGAATACCGGCCCTCCACAAACAAGTGGACGGGCATCGCAGCCCGTTCCACTGTCCTGGTCTACGACAAGTCCAAGCTGAGCGAAGACCAGCTGCCCAAGTCGATGCTGGACCTGGCCAAGCCGGAGTGGAAGGGCAAATGGGCGGCGTCGCCCTCCGGCGCCGACTTCCAGGCGATTGTCTCGGCCTTGCTCGAACTCAAGGGCGAAGCGGCCACCGAGGAATGGCTCAAAGGCATGAAGGAGAACTCCAAGGCCTACAAGGGCAACAGCACGGCCATGAAGGCGGTCAATGCCGGCGAAGTGGATGCCGCCCTGATCTACCACTACTACTACTACGGTGACCAGGCCAAGACCGGCGAGAACTCCAAGAACGTCACGCCGTACTACTTCAAGAACCAGGACCCGGGCGCCTTTGTCTCCGTCTCCGGCGGCGGCGTCCTGCAGTCCTCAAAGAACGCCGCGGCGGCCCAGGCCTTCGTCAAGTTCATCACCGGCAAGAAGGGCCAGGAAATCCTGCAAAAGGGCACCTCCTTCGAATACGCCATCGCCTCCGCCACCCCGGCCAACGAGAAACTCGTCCCGCTGCCGGAGCTGCAGGCACCCACGGTGGATCCCGCCAAGCTCAACTCCGCCAAGGTCAGCGAGCTGATGACCAAGGCAGGGCTGCTCTAACTTCGTGGCAACCAAGCTGGCGGCGCCCGAAACATCCGGGAGCACACCGACGGCGGGCCGGGGCAAACGCCCCCGCCCGCCTTTCGGCGTTTCTGTTATTGCGGTCCTGGCCGTCCTGATTGCCCTGTTCGCGCTGATTCCGCTGGGCTACGTCATTGTTATGACGGTGGCCACCGGCTGGGACACAGCCGTGGAGCTGATCTTCCGGGCACGCGTCGGTACGCTGCTGCTCAACACCGTGCTCCTGATGCTGATCACCGTGCCGCTGTGCCTCATCCTCGGCGTGGGCGGAGCCTGGCTGGTGGAACGCACGCACCTTAAGGGCCACAGATGGTGGGCCGTGCTGCTCGCTGCCCCGCTGGCCATCCCGGCGTTTGTCAACAGCTATGCCTGGGTCTCCGCGGTGCCGTCGCTTGAGGGTCTGTGGTCCGGCGTGCTGATCGCGACCTTGTCGTATTTTCCGCTCGTTTACATTCCGGCCGCCGCGACCCTCAGCCGGCTGGACCCTGCCATCGAACAATCGGCCGCGTCCCTGGGCCTGGGCGCCTGGCGGGCCTTCTTCCGTGTGGTCCTGCCGCAGCTGCGCATCGCGATGACCGGGGGCGCGCTTCTGGTATCCCTGCACCTGCTGGCCGAATACGGGGCGTTCGCGATGATCCGTTTCGACACCTTCACCACCGCGATCATGGTGCAGTACCAGTCGACCTTCAACGGCACCGCCGGGAACATGCTGGCCAGCGTCCTGGTGTTCCTGTGCCTGATCCTGCTGCTGGTTGAAGTGCGCAGCCGAGGCAGCGCCCGGTACGCCAGGATCGGTTCCGGGGCCCAGGCGCGCGCCCTGCGGCTTCCGCTGCGTGGTTACCAGCTGCCCGCCCAGCTGTTCCTGGCCGCGCTCACCGCCCTGGCCTTCGGACTTCCGCTGACGTTCGTGCTGCGCTGGATCGTCGCCGGCGGACCAGGCATCTGGGCCGCAGACGAATTCCTTCCGGCCCTGCTGCTGACCCTGATGTACGGCCTCGCCGGCGCCCTGGCCACCACAGTTGTCGCGTTCCCGATGGCCTACCTGGCCGTGCGGCACCCCGGCTGGTTCAGCAAGGCCCTGGAGCTGTCCAACTACATCACCAGTTCCATGCCCGGGATCGTGGTGGGCCTGGCCTTCGTGACCGTCAGCATCAAGGCTGCGCCCAGCCTCTACCAGACCTCAACGCTGCTGATCGCGGCCTACGTGTTGTTGTTCCTGCCGCGCTCCCTGGTCAACATCCGTTCCGGCCTGGCGCAGGCGCCCAAGGAACTCGACGAGGCCGCCCAGGCGCTCGGCAAACCGCCGTTGCTGGCGTTCCTGCGCGTAACACTCCGGCTCACGGCCCCGGCCGCCGCAGGTGGCGCCGCGCTGGTGTTCCTGGCAATCGTCAATGAACTGACGGCGACGCTGCTGCTCTCCCCCAACGGCACCCGGACCCTGGCAACGGAGTTCTGGAGCAAAAGCAGCGAAATCGACTACGCCGGGGCGGCGCCATACGCGTTGCTGATGATTCTTTTGTCCGCGCCGATGACCTACCTCCTCTTCCAGCAGTCCAAGAAAGCAGCGGGACAGTGACCCAGTACAGCCCCTCCCGGCTCCCGGCACCGCGGATCGCCGCGTCCGTGGCCACCAGCACCAACAACCACCTGCAGATCGACGCCGTCACAAAGGATTTTGGGACCCAGGCGGTCCTGAAGGGCGTCAACCTCTCGGTGGCCAGGGGCGGCACAACGGCGATCGTGGGCCCGTCCGGTTCCGGCAAGACCACGCTGCTGCGGCTGATTGCGGGTTTTGAACACCCGGACACCGGCAGCATTTCACTCAACGGCACCAAGGTGGCCGGCGACGGCGTCTGGGTCCCGGCACATAAGCGCCACGTCGGCTACGTGGCGCAGGACGGAGCCCTGTTCCCGCACCTGAGCGTCGGGCAGAACATCTCCTTCGGACTCGATACCACCAAACTTCCCGGCGGCCGCCGGGCACTGAAGGACCGGGTGGCCGAACTGTTGGAGATGGTCTCGCTGGACCCGGCCATGGCCAAACGGCGCCCGCACCAGCTCTCCGGCGGCCAGCAGCAGCGCGTGGCCCTGGCCCGTGCGCTCGCCCGAGAACCGGAACTGATGCTCCTGGACGAGCCGTTCTCGGCCCTGGACGCAGGGCTGCGGGTGGCCACCCGCAGGGCGGTGGGCAAGGTGCTCCAGGACGCCGGGGTCACCACCATCCTGGTCACCCACGACCAGGGCGAGGCACTGTCCTTTGCGGACCAGGTGGCGGTGATGCGCGGCGGACGGCTGGCACAGATCGGCAACCCGTTTATCGTTTATACCCGCCCCGCGGACCGGGCCACCGCCGAGTTCCTGGGCGACGCCGTGATCCTCGATGCCTGGATGGAAGGCTCCCTCGCCACCTGCTCGCTGGGCGGCATCCCGGTCCGCCGGCCCCCGGCCCAGGGCCGGGTCCAGCTGATGCTGCGCCCTGAGCAGATCCGGATCGCCGAAGACGGCCCCATCCGCGGTGTTGTGGTGGACACCGATTACTTCGGGCCGGAAACCACTGTCCGGCTTAAGCTCGCTGCCCCTCCCGTCCTCACTGAAGGGGCCATGGCAGACCACCGCTACCCCGGCGGCGGCGAGATCATCACCATCCGGCACTGGAACGCCTCCATCGCCCGGCCGGGCACCGAGCTGTGTCTGCGCGTTGTGGGCGAAGCCGTGGCTTTCCCGATGGAGGACCTGCCGCAGGCATAGCCGCCGGGGATCCAGGCATAGGGTGGGCGCATGACAGTTCAGCCAGCACTCCACCGCCAGCACTGCTCCGTTGCCGCCCCCACCCAATTGTGGCTCGATGCCGAGGGCCGGCTCTCGGGCCGCGGCGGCGGCCCGGAAGCTTCCGGCGCCGCGGGCGAGGGGTGGTTCACCGGCCTGCTGCACGGCGACACGCGGATGCTGTGCCGTGCGGAGGTGCGTGTGAACGGCCTTGAGCCGGAGCCCGCCACGATCGAGGCGGCGGCCGGCGGTGTGCTGCGGGTGCGTGGGCTGGTCCGCGGCATCCCGGGGTCCTCCGAGGACCCCGCCGTGCAGCTTCTGCAGACCTGGACGGTGACGCCCGGCGCCGTCCGGCATTCCCTGCGTCTGGCCACCTCCCTCGAGTCGCTCGACGTGGAGATCGAAATCCAGCTCGCCGCGGACTTCACCGACATGACCGCCATCCGCCTGAGCCGCTTCAGGGAGCCCTCCGGCCCGTTCTCCGCTGATGACTCCACGCTGCGCTGGCGCGACGGCGGGCGGACCCTGACCGTCGCCGCCCCCGGCAGCGTCGCCGCGGGCGAACGGCTCCTCTGGCGCGGCACGGCCGGCCGGGGATCGCCGTTCGAGGTGGAGTGGCAGGCCATGCTGGCTGACAGCGAGGATACCGTGGTGGCGGCCAGGACGCCCGCCCCGCACCGGCTACGCGCCGAACCGGCCGGTGCCCTCGGCAAGCTGCTGGACAACGCCATCGATGAACTCGCCGGGCTCCGCCTGGCCACCCGCAAGCTGCCCGACGCACCGTTCGCCGCCGCCGGGGCACCCTGGTATTTCACCTTGTTCGGACGCGACTCGCTGTGGGCCGCGCGGCTGCTTCTGCCGCTGGACGCCGGACTCGCCGCCGGAACGCTGCGCACACTGGCCGCGTTCCAGGGCACCCGGCACGATCCGGTCGCCGCGGAGGAGCCCGGCAAAATCCTGCACGAGCTCCGGTCCAAGGAATTGCTGCTGGAGAGCCAGGGCCTTCGCCTGCCCCCGGTGTACTACGGCACTGTGGACGCCACCCCGCTCTGGCTGTGCCTGTTGGCCGAACTTGGCCGGGCCGGGCTGGATGACGCCGCCGTCCGCTCGCTCCTGCCCAACGCGGCCCGTGCAGTGCAATGGCTACTGGCAGCCGGCGGTGCGCCCGGAAGCGTCAACAGCGGGTTCCTGAGCTATCAGGACGAGACCGGCCACGGTCTCAGCAACCAGGGCTGGAAGGACTCGGCGGACGCCATGCAGTTCCGCGACGGCCGCCTGGCCGAGGGCCCGATCGCGCTCTCCGAGGTGCAGGGCTACGCCTATCAAGCCGCGGTGGACACCGCCGCCCTCTTCGACGCCTATGGCGAACCCGGCGGCCAGGAGCTGCGGGACTTCGCCAAAGCCCTGCAACAGAACTTCCGCGCGCGCTTCTGGGTCCAGGACGACGGCGGGACCTTCCCTGCCATGGCCCTCGACGGGAACGGTGATCCGCTGGATGTTCCGGGCTCCAATATGGGGCATCTGCTCGGCACCGGGCTCCTGGACGCCTCCGAAGCCAGGCTCGTGGCCGACCGGCTGCTGAGTCCGGAGTTGTTCTCCGGCTTCGGCGTGCACACGATTTCGCGGCGCGCGGCCGGCTTCTGGCCGTTCAGCTACCACTGCGGTTCGGTCTGGAGCCACGACACCGCGATCGCGGTCCGGGGCCTGCTCGCCGAGGGAATGCCGGCCGAGGCCAGGATCCTCGCCGAAGGCCTGCTGGCCGCGTCCGGCTCCTTCGGTGACCGGCTGCCGGAACTGTTCGCCGGCATCACTGCCGACGAGGCCGGCCAAGCGGTGCCCTATCCGGCGTCGTGCCACCCGCAGGCCTGGTCCTCGGCCGCTGCAGTTGTGGTCGCGCAGGCCATGGGCGTGCACTTCTAGGACGTTCCGCCCGCCCCGGACGGCGCTGCGGGTGTCCCGGGGAGCGCCCGCCGGGCCTCACGGAGTCCGTCCACCAGGATCACGACCCCGACGACGGCGACAGCCAGGCCCAGGGATGCGATGACATCGGTCAGCCAGTGGTAGCCCAGGTAGATCCGGCTGAATGCCACCACCAGGGTGCCGGCGGCCGCGGCGGCAAAGCCGAGCACCGCCGTCGACGTCTTCCGGCTGCGGGACGCCAGCAGGTAGGCCAGCACCAGGAAAAAGACGCCCGCACCCAAGGTATGGCCAGAGGGGAAGGAAAACGCGTCGTCCGGTCCCAGCAGGAAGTCGCCGGCCGGCGGCCGGGCCCGGTTGACCTGGTGCTTGATGAATGTCGACAGCCCGAATGTCGCTGCCATGGCACCGATCAGCAGGGCCGGACGCCAGAGTTCGCGTTTCCGCACATACCACGCCACCGCCAGGACCACGCCGATCACAGTCATCCACAGCGGCGACGTCACTGTGGTCACGGCCGCCAGCGCGGAAGTAGCGAGGGAAGTACGCGACGCCACCAGGCCGTCATGGACGGTCCCGTCCAGGGCCGCGGGCCCCCCGTTCGCCCGGACCGCCGCCAGCGTCAGCCAAAATATGGTTTCTCCGGCCACCAACAAGGCTGCCGCGCCAAAAAACACCGCGCGCTGGGATCGCACCAGCCGCACATCAGGGGTGCGCGGTTCGCGCTGGGCAACGGGCATTGGGCTATTGTTCCAGTCGAAGCTCCCGGCAGGCCGGATGCCCGCTGGGAAATCCCTAGGGGACAGCTGGCCGTTTGGTCTGCGGATACGGGGTTTCATGCCGGGCGAGCATTTCGACGAAAGCCGCGATCTTACGCTCCCGGGTGGCTGCCTGCTTGACCGCGTTGGTCCGGTAGATCAGGGCGTACCTGTTCACGGAGGTCAGGACGTCGAACATTGCCTGTGCCCGCGGCTCGGCGGCAATGGCTGCGGCAAGGTCCGGGGGCACTTGCGCCGAAGCCGCCCCGTCGTAGGCAGCCTCCCAGCGTCCGTCAGCCTTGGCGCTTTCGACGGCGGCACGCCCGGCAGGAGCCATCCTGCCCGCCGCTTCAAGGCGGCCGATCCGCTCCACGTTCCGGGCCGACCACACACTTCTCGGCCGCCGGCGGGTCATCCGCTGAAAGGAACTCTCTCCGTCGCGGCGCCGGGCCTGTCCGTCAATCCAGCCGAAACAGAGGGCTTCCTGCAGTGCGGCCTCATAGTCGAGTTCCGTAACCGTCCCGCCTTTTTTATGCAGCACCAGCCACACGCCGGGGCTTCCCGCGTGGTGTTCCTCCAGCCAGGCGCGCCACTGGGCAGCATCCCGGACCAGCAGTTCCTCAAGTTCAGCAACCATGGCACCATTGTGCCCCGCGACTCTGACAACAGGGGTTGCTTTGGTGGGACGATATCCCTGTCAGCTGGAATCCATCACACCCCGAGGAGCAACGATGCTGCGCGTCCGCCCGATCCATTTCACCTCCCGTCTTGATGAATGGGAGCGGTTGCTCACCGCCCTGGGCATGGTCAAGACCGTCGACGAGCCCACCTGGCGGGAGTTCGACGCCGGCTCCGGCCGCCTCGCCCTACACTTCGTCGAGCCGGGCGCGGCTGAGGACGGCACTACATCCTTAGGCGTCGAAGTAGGCGATCTGAAGGAATTCGCCCGGCGGACCAAGGAGGCCGGCACCACCGCGGAACTCATCGACGCGGACCACGGCCCTTCCTGCCGCGTCACCGCCGCGGACGGATTCACTTTCCTCGCCGACCCGGCCACGCGCGCCGCCGACGGCAGCTGGGTGGAACCAGCGGACGCGGACCCGGGGATCGCCGTCGTCGAAGTCTGGTTCTCCGAAGACGCCGTCACGGCGGCTCAAACGCTGCGTGACATCGGCGCCCGGCCCCGCCCGGCCCCGGGCGACCCGGACGCCGTGGAATCCGAAGCATTCACGGCAAAGAACGGCGGGGTCCTTATGGTCGGTGCAGGCACCGGCGCCGGGCGTGCCGGCCTGGGCTTCGAATACGACGGTGACTTTGACGGCCTCCGCCAGCGCCTCATCGCGGCGGGACACGAGGCCGCGGTCATCGAGGAAGCCGCCGTCCCCACCCTGCATGCAGCCAACCCCGATGCGGACGGTGGGGCCGCCCACCCGCCGCTTTGGATTTCCGCGGCACCGGCCGGCGAACCACCGGAATCGGTGCCCGCCAGCTGAGCTGCGTCACGGTGTTCGGGCGGGGATGGGGTAGAACTTAACCATGAACGTTCGCACTCCTGACCCGAACCCCGGCTGGCTCTCCGACGATGATTTGTTCGAGGCGCGCGGCCGGTTGCCCATGGTCTACGTCGAGGCCGTTCCGGTCCGGCTGGACCCGTTGGGGTTCGTCAACGAGGTCGGTACCCTCCTGCAGGCCGAGGAGGACGGCACGATGGTGCGCTCCCTGGTGTCGGGCCGGGTGCTCTACCGCGAGACCATCCGCGCGGCCCTGCTGCGCCACATGGAGAAGGACCTCGGCCCGCTGGCCTTCCCACAGCTACCCATTAGTCCGGTGCCGTTCACTGTGGCGGAGTACTTCCCGTCCCCGTCCCACACCGGATTCACCGACGACCGCCAGCATGCGGTGGCGCTGGCCTACATCATCCCCGTCACCGGTGAATGCTCCCCCCGGCAGGACGCGCTGGAACTGACCTGGATGACCCCGCAGGAAGTCATGAGCTCGGACGTCCAGCTGGAATTCAGCGGCGGCCGCGGGGCCCTGATCCGCCAGGCCCTGGCTTTCGCCGGCGTCGGGAACTGACCGGAGCCCGCGTCCCAGACTTCCCCGCGCCTTTGTAGACTGTTGGGCGGACCGCAAGAGAATTTAAGGACTCCAGATGACTTACCCACCGGCCGCCCCGAACTACATTGAACAGCAGGCTGGCTCGTTGCAGAGCGGCGATCATCTGCTGTTGCCCGACGGCACCCGCTCTGCCGAAATCCAGCGTGTGGACATCGAAAACGACGACTTCGGGACGCCTGCCATGGTCCTGGCGACCCTCACCGGAGGCGGCGGTCTCCGGATTGCGGCAGCCTCCACGGTCCTGATTCTGGAGTCCGCGTCCGAAGCGGAAGAATCTGCCTCCGAGGATTCCGGCTCGCTCCTGCAGCTCGTCGAACCGTCGCTGGCTGACGGCGGCGTGGAATCCGGTGCCGGCGGCACAAGCGGTCCCGGGGAGGCAGCCAGCGGAGCCGTCCCCGGCGTCGTGGTCCCTCCGCTGCCGCCCGTTCCGCCGCTGGTGAGTGGCCCCAGCGACGAGGACCTCGCGCTGATCCCTGCCCCGCATGGAACGCCCGAGTCGGTCGTGGCAGCTGTGGCAGAGGCGCACCCAAGCTCGGTGAGCGTGCTGCTGCTGAGCGAACGGCTCGCCAAGGGCATCAACACGAAGTCGGGGAGTTGCCTCAAAGACCTCAGCGACCTGGCCCAGGAACTGTTCATTGTCCTCAAGGACGCCGACAACGCGCTCGCCGTTGCGGATCTGCTTAATGTGCTGCCGTTCGACGGAAACCGCGGCCGCTGGGCCTCGGTGGAGGCTTCCCTGGCCCTGTCCAGCTACATTTGCCGCCAGCTCGGCGAGACCGAACGCGCAGCCGCCTACGAGAAGTTCCTCCGCGCCCCCGATTCCATGGAGGCGGACCCGTTTAAGGCCCGGATCAACGCCAAGGTCCGCCAGCGCTCGCTGAATGAACCGAACCTTTACGACAAAGAGATCTTCCGCGCCATGGACAACTCGAATCCGGATGCGGAGCGCGAGTGGCGGCAACTGCGGCTCGAGGCGCTGCTGTTTCTGCGCGCGCACGGCGGCTCGGAAACCATTGGCGTCCCGGAGCTGGAACGCCGGATCGGCAACGAACTCGAATCCGTCCGTTCCTGAGGTGTTTTGCCCCCTACCCCCTGGTGGCCGGGCGTTGTAGATTCAGCCCATGACGAACAATCTGAGCGTTGTCATTAACTCCGACGCGCAGCAGGTTTGGACAATGCTGCGCGAACCCTCCCTGGTTGCCCAGTGGCACGGCTGGGAAGCCGATGACCAGGCGGCCGAGATCGATGAGATCTATTTCAGTCCCAAAGTCGTTGAAGGCGCCGACCACACCTCGCTCGTGGTCGACGGCGGGGATGTGTTCACCCTGAGACCGGTCCCGACCGGCACGGAGCTAAGTGTCACCCGGGCCGCAGTGGACCATCACTCCGAGTGGGCCGCCTGGGACGAGGACATCACCCAAGGCTGGCTGACCTTCATCCAACAGCTCCGGTTCGCCCTTGAACGGCACCCGCACGGCAGGCGACGGACCTTCTTCTTCTCGGTTCCCGGCACCGAGGGGTCCGCCATCGAAAGGCTCGGCCTGTCCGATGTTCCCCCGCCCGGCGAGCCGTATTCGCTCGCCCTTGCCACGGGTGAGAAGGTTGCCGGCAAGGTCTGGTTCCGGAGCAACCACCAGGTGGGACTCACAGTCCACCACTATGCAGAACACGGCGAGGGCCTGGTCATCGTGGCGGACCAGCCGGTCATCCCCGATGTCCGGCCCAACGGCGGGTCTTTGGTCATCGTCTCCACGTACGACCTCGGGGCGCACCAACTCGGATCCGTGCGCACGTACTGGGACACCTGGCGGGCTGAGAACTACCCCACATCCGATCCGCTGCACTAAGGGTTGGCGCCTGTTAGCTGGCACACTTGAACGGTGCCAGCCAATCCTGAATCACCAGTGTCATCGCCCCTGCCAGCGCGGCAGTCCGAGTTTTCCTTCCGGGTGGGAAAACGCCTTAGTGAAAGCTGTTCACCGTCGGCGTCCCAGATCGCTGCCAACGGCGGGGAGTTCCTCGGCCGGACCGGCACCATCAGCACACCGCATGGTGAGATCCAAACCCCGGCGTTTATCGCCGTCGGCACCAAGGCCACGGTCAAGGCGGTGCTGCCGGAATCCATCGCCGGGCTCGGAGCCCAGGCCGTCCTCGCCAATGCCTACCACCTGTACCTGCAGCCCGGGGCGGACATCCTGGACGAGGCCGGCGGGCTGGGCGCGTTTATGAACTGGCCCGGCCCCACCTTCACGGATTCCGGCGGGTTCCAGGTGATGAGCCTGGGCTCGGGCTTTAAAAAGGTCATCGATATGAAGTCAGTGGACCAGTCGGGGCCGGATGACGCTGTCGCCCCGGGCAAGGAGCGGCTGGCCCACGTGGACGAGGAAGGTGTGTGGTTCAAAAGCCACCTCAACGGCGACCGGCACCGCTTCAGCCCGGAAATTTCGATGAACGTCCAGCATCAGCTCGGCGCGGACATTATGTTCGCCTTCGATGAGCTGACCACCCTGCAGAATTCCCGCGGCTACCAGGAGGAATCCCTGGAGCGCACCCGCCGCTGGGCCGAGCGCTGCATCACCGAGCATTTTCGGCTGACATCGGAGCGGACCGGCAAGCCCTATCAGGCACTGTTCGGCGTCCTCCAGGGCGCCCAGTACGAGGACCTTCGACGCAAGGCCAGCCGCGACCTCGGCGCCATGAACTTCGACGGCTTCGGCATCGGCGGGGCGCTCGAGAAGGAAAACCTGGGCACGATCGTGCGCTGGTGCAACGAGGAACTGCCGGAGAACAAGCCGCGGCACCTACTGGGCATTTCCGAGCCCGACGACATCTTCACAGCGATCGAGAATGGCGCGGACACCTTCGACTGTGTCTCCCCCACCCGGGTGGCCCGGAACTCGGCTTTCTATCACCCCACCGGGCGCTACAACCTCTCCGGCGCCAAGTACAAGCGCGACTTCGGGCCGCTACAGGAAGGCTGCGACTGCTACGCCTGCCTGAACTATTCCCGCGCCTACATCCACCACCTGTTCAAGGCCAAGGAAATGGTTTCAGCCACCTTGATCTCAATCCACAACGAGCGCTTTGTGGTGAAGATGGTCGATGACGCCCGGCTTGCCATCGAGGCAGGCACCTTCTTCGACTTCAAGGCCGAGACCCTGGGCCGTTACTACTCCTAGCCGCTGGGCGGCCCTGTCGCCGAAGTCGCCGAAAGCGTGCCATGTCGCCGGAAGGCCGCGGCGAACTCGCAGGCTTCCGGCGACGTCGTGTTTCCACATAGCGACGGCGGGGCCTCCCGGGAACTCCCCGCGGCGCCCGAAACTGGCGTCATGCCTCAACAGAAGCCGCTCACGCTTCCGCCGCGTGGAAACCTTTGGCGCACTGACCAGCTAATCGACCTGGGCTACGGCTCCCGGTCCATCAAGTCGTTGCTGGACTCGGGTTCGCTCGTTCGCCTGCGGTACGGCTGCTATGCCCGTGGCAGCGTGTGGAACGCTCTGCCGGCACCGGTCCGCAGCCGGCAGTTGATCTATGCACATGCACACGGAACACTCACCACATCAACCGGGGCCTTCGCCTATAGCCACACTTCCGCAGCTCGTCTGCACCGCCTCTATCTCTGGAACGTGGACGAGCTAATCCATGTCCTGCAGCGGGTGCGCCCGTCGGCCGAGCGCCACGGCAAGGATGTTCGGTGCCACACACGACCCTTCTCCGACACTGAGCTGACACAAGTGGGCGGTCTGCGAACAACCTCGCTGGAGCGGACAGCCGCGGATTGCGCCATGCTGCTGAGCTATCGGCAG
This sequence comes from Arthrobacter sp. AL05, assembly GCF_029960715.1. Classification (NCBI taxonomy): domain Bacteria; kingdom Bacillati; phylum Actinomycetota; class Actinomycetes; order Micrococcales; family Micrococcaceae; genus Arthrobacter; species Arthrobacter sp. AL05. The sequence goes on along the minus strand of NZ_JASBRC010000012.1, from coordinate 5,790 downwards.
GCGCTCATCGTTATGGATCATGCGCTGCGTCTTGGTGCGGACAGGTCTCTGCTGCAGGAGATGGCTGATTCACTGGAGGGCCGCCGCGGCATCCGCACATTCCGCCGAGTACTCGACACGGCGGACGTTCGCTCGGAATCCCCCGGCGAAACGCTGACCCGGGAGCTGTTCCTCCGGCTGGGCATCTCGATGCCCGAACCGCAGGTTGAAGTCACGAGCCGGATCGGACGGCATCGACTGGACTTCGCCTGGAAGAAGGAAAAGGTGGCCGTGGAGTTCGACGGCAAGGTCAAATACTTTGACTTTCGGCCCACCGAGGAAGTGCTTTTCGAGGAACGGCGACGCGAGAAGGCCCTGACGGAGGAAGGATGGCTTTTTCTCCGTGTCGAGTGGAAAGACCTCTTCCGCGAACAGGAATTCAAGAACCGTGTGCTCCGGGCGTTGACGGGCCGGCACCACTCGTCCTGAGCCAAGAGCCCGCCGCCCCGAGTTCGCCGGATGCCCGCGAAATCGCCGGAACGTTGCGGCGACTTGGCACGTTTCCGGCGACTTCGGCGGAAGTGGAGTGAGCGCTTACGCCCCGTAGCTTGGCTCGCGCTTCTTCACCCAGCCGATGGCGAGTGAAGTCAGCGGCACAAACGCAAACTCCACGAGGGTCTTGTAGAGGAAACCCACCAGAACGTAGTTCACGAACATCGCGCCGTCGCTGATCCCGATCACGGAGGCTGCGATGCTGCAGAAGATCAGCGTGTCCACAAACTCGCCCACCCCGGAGGATCCCATCAGCCGAGCCCAGAGTGACTTTTCCCCGGTCCGGGCCTTCATCTTCACGAGGATCCAGGAGTTGATCGTTTGGCCCGCGAAGAAGGCCAGGAGCGAGGCGAATACGATCTGCGGGACCGGCCCCAGGGCGCTCTCCAGTGCGGACTGCTTGGCAAGGCCATACTCGTCCCCGAAGCCGGGGAGGGCGATGATGATCCAGTAGCACAGGGACGCGAACACCGATAGCGCGAAGCTGGTCACGATGGCCTTGCGTGCCACCTTGAAGCCGTAGACCTCGCTGATGACGTCGCCCAAAATGTACGCGAGCGGGAAGAGGAAGAACCCGCCGTCGGTGATGATGGGCCCGATCGCCACACCCTTGGATGCGCCGATGTTGGAAAGGATCAGCACCACTGCCATAACAGCCAGCATGATGCCGAAATACGGCGATCCAATGGTGGCAAACTTTGGCGGGGCGGCAGCAGGGAAGGTCTTGGCGGCAGTCATGGGTAATCCATTCGTAGTGGTTCGCTCGGCGGTCCGGAACGGTTCTGGGCCCGGGGTGGCCGGCTGTATTAGCACTGGAGGCTCCGGTGCAGCGCGCCGGGAACCGCTTCCATTCTCGCACCTTGGCCGGGCCGGCCGCCCGCCGCGGCCCAGCCCCGGCTATGGATACCTCCGCACAGCCACGCACTCACAAATTTGAACACGCTCAAAACCTGTGCCACACTTTTTGAACACGTTCAGAAATGAGGACGACCATGGCAGCCAAGAGCGATCAGACCCGGCAGCGGGTGGCGGACGTCGCATTGCGGATGTTTCGTGACATCGGCTTCGAAAAAGCCACCATGCGCGCCATTGCGGCCGAGGCCGGAGTGTCCGTCGGCAACGCCTATTACTACTTCGCGTCAAAGGATGACCTGGTCCACGAGCTCTATCTCCAGGTCCAAGGCCAGCACGCGGACAGGGCCGCGGAGGCCGTCGCCGGGCTTAACGACCTAAGCGCCAGGCTGAAGGCGACAATGCACGCGGGCCTGGACGTTATGGCGCCGTACCACCGCTTCGGCGCCGATTTCATCGCCACCGCCATCCGCCCGGCGTCGCCCGTCAACCCGTTCAACGCAGAATCCGGCAGCGCCCGGGAAGCGTCGCTGGCCATTTTCCGCGCCGCCGTAGACGGAGCACGCCCGGGGCCGCCCCGGAGGCTCCGGGCGGAACTGCCCGGGCTGCTCTGGCTGGGGTACATGGGGGTCACCCTCTTCTGGGTGTACGACACCTCGGAGGGGCAACGCCGGACCCGGAAACTTGTTGACGGCGCCGCCCCCCTGATCGCCCGCGGGCTCTCGCTCACGAGAATTCCAGGCGTCGGCAGGATCCTGGACGACGCCATGGACTTAGGCCGCACGGTCCGGGGCTAACACCGGGCATCAACTCACAATTATGGGGGAACTATGGGCGGAAGCATTGTGGTCGTGGCCGGCGCCTCTGGATTCATCGGGCGCTATTTCCGCCGCCGGTTCGGGCAGGACGGCTGGGACGTCCGGACCATCGGCCGGTCCCCCGCTGATACGGCTCGCTGGGGTGACGACAGCGCTATCACCGCCGCACTCGACGGCGCCGAACTCCTCGTGAACCTCGCGGGCCGTTCGGTGAGCTGCCGCTACACCGGGCGGAACAGGGCCCAAATCCTGAACTCCCGGGTGTCTACCACCGCGGCATTGGGCCGCGCCCTTGCACGTTGCAGCACTCCCCCCGTCGCCTGGCTGAACGCCAGCACGGCAACAATCTACCGGCACGCGGAGGACCGGCCCCAAACTGAGGACGACGGCGAGCTCGGCACCGGGTTCTCCGTCGACGTCGCCCGCGCCTGGGAAGCGGCCCTCAACCAGGCGCCGACGCCGCAGACCCGGAAGGTGGCGCTGCGGATTGCCATCGTGCTGGGGCCCGGCGGCGGGGTGATGCGGCCCTTTGCGACCCTCGCGCGGCTGGGCCTGGGCGGAGCCATGGGCCCAGGGACGCAGAAATTCAGCTGGATCCAGGTGGAGGACCTCTACCGTGCAGTGCGCTTCCTGAGCCGGCGCACCGACCTTGCCGGCCCGGTTAACATCGCGGCGCCGGACGTGGTGACCAACCGCGACCTGATGCGGGCGGTCCGCCGCACCCTCGGAGCGCCGTGGGGCATGCCCACTCCAGCATGGCTCCTCAAGCTCGGAGCCGTGCTGATCAGAACGGAGGCCGAACTGGTGCTCAAGAGCCGTTGGGTGGCACCCCGGAAACTGCTCGACGCGGGGTTCGTCTTCCTGGAGCCTGCGCTGGAACCGGCGCTGGAGCGGATTTGCGGACCCCGTCGGCCCTCGGGCGCCGCGGATTGAGTTAACGGCGACGGCGGGCCGCCGGCTTCCGGAACCGAAATCCCGCAGCCGGCAACCCGCCGAGTCCGCGCCGAGTCCGCGCCGAGTCCGCGCGGCGTCCGCCGTCGTCCCCGCCGAGTCCGCGCTTAGTCCGCGCGGCATCCACACCCTACCGGCGCGTGGCGTCGATGAGGTCCTTGCCTTCGCCGTCGCGGTCCGCTGCGGACTCCCAGGCGTGGCCCTGCTCGTGATCCAGGTGCGTGGACTTCTTATTCTTGAGCGCGAAGATGTAGACCAGCAGCGAAATGGCGATGGCCACTGTGACGTAGGTGAAGAACAGGTCCACCTGGCCGACCTTCTGCAGGGCGGCCCCGATCAGCGGGACCGTGCCGCCGAAGAGCGAGTTCGCGATCGCGTAGCCCAGTCCGACGCCGAGGGCGCGGATGGACGCGGGGAACAGCTCGGCCTTTACCAGGGCGTTGATCGAGGTGTAGCCGCCGACAATAAGCAGGCCGCCCATCATCAGCAGGAACGCGGTGAACGGATCCTTGGTGCCGGCCAGGGTGGAAAGCAGCGGCCAGGTGAACACCACACCGGTGATGCCGAACCAGAGCAGCAGCGGCTTACGCCCGACCTTGTCCGAGATGATGCCGTAGACGGGCTGGAGCAGCATAAAGATGAACAGGGCCCAGAAGTTGATCACCGAGGTCTCGGTCTTGGCGATGCCGGAGGTGTCATTCATGAACTTCAGGATGAAGTTGGTGTACGTGTAGAACGCCACCGTGCCGCCGAGGGTAATGCCGATGCAGATCAGCAGCGGCTTCCAGTAGCTGGTGAACAACAGTCTCATGGTGCCCGGCTGCGCCTGCCCGGCGACGGCGGGGGCCTTGGCGGCCTCGAGCTGTTCGGCCGAGACGGTTTCCTCCATCGAACGGCGCAGCCACAGGACTACAAGCGCGGCGACGCCGCCAATCGCGAAGGGGATCCGCCAGCCCCACTCGCCCAGATCGGCCTTGGGGATAGAGTTCTGCAGGATGACCAGAACCAGCAGGGCCAGCATCTGGCCGCCGATCAGGGTGACGTACTGGAAGCTGGAGAAGAATCCGCGGCGCTTGGTGGTGGCAGCCTCGGACATGTAGGTGGCGCTGGTGCCGTACTCGCCGCCCACCGAGAAGCCTTGGATCACGCGGATGAGGACCAGCAGGATCAAGGCCCACAGGCCGATCTGCTGCTGCGTGGGCAGGATGGCGATGGCAAAGGACCCCGCGGACATCATGGTCACACTCAGGGTCAGCGCGGCCTTGCGTCCCTTGCGGTCCGCGTAGCGGCCGAAGAACCAGGCGCCGACCGGCCGCATCAGGAACGACGTCGAGAAGACGGCCATCGCTTCGAGGCCGGCCTGGAGGTCGTCGGTGGGATTGAAGAAGTGCGACTGGAAATATGCCGCGAACACTGTATAGACGTAGAGGTCGTACCACTCCACGAGGTTGCCGGCAGATCCTTTGAGAATATTGCTGACGGCTTTTCTGGTCTGCGCCGCTTCGGACAGCTGGGTGCTCATCGATGAACCTTCCTGGATCCGGCGCCGCAAGAAAGCAACACCGTCCGCCACCCTAGTCCCGGTGATCCGGGCCACTCGGGTTGTGTTCATATTGGTCATACGCACAATGCGTCCGGATTTCCCGGGGTGGCAGGATAGATCCATGACTCCTTACGCCGTGGACAAGCTGACCTCCGACGCGGGCCCCTACCCCGCCGTCGCCCTGACCATCGCCGGCTCCGAGGCGACCGGCGGCGCCGGCGCACAGGCGGACCTGAAGACCTTCCAAGAACTCGGCGTCTTTGGTATCGCCAACCTGACCTGCATCGTGTCCTTTGATCCGAAGGACAACTGGAACCACCGCTTTGTCGCTATCGACCAGCAGGTCATCGCCGACCAGCTGGAGGCAACGACGGCGGCGTACGGCGCCGCCTCCGGTGCGCCGTCCGCGCTGGATACGGTGAAGATCGGCATGCTTGGCAGCCCGGCGACGATTTCCACGGTGGCCTCGGCGCTGGCCGCGGGACAGTTCCGCCACGTGGTGCTGGACCCGGTGCTGATCTGCAAGGGCCAGGAGCCGGGCCATGCACTGGACACCGACCAGGCGCTCAAGGCGCAGATCCTGCCGCTGGCCACCTTCGTTACGCCGAACCACTTCGAGGCCGAGTCACTCTCCGGGCTGGAGATCACCGACGTCGAATCCCTCAAGGCCGCGGCTGTGCGCATCCATGAACTCAGCGGTGCGGCGGTGCTGGCGAAAGGCGGTGTGCGCCTGGCCGGCCCGGACGCCGTCGACGTCTACTACGACGGCGAAACGCTCGAGGTCCTCTCCGCCCCGAAGGTCGGCGAGGTGGCCGTCTCCGGCGCCGGCTGCTCGCTGGCTGCCGCGGTAACGGCCGAGCTGGCCAAGGGCGCGGCGCCGCTGGAGGCAGCCCGGACCGCGAAGGAATTTGTCACGGCGGGGATCCGGAACCGCGTTCCCTCCGGTGCACCGTTCGACGCCGTGTGGCAGGGCGGCCCGCGCTAGCCCCTCCCGCGCCCGCGCTAGCCCCTCCCGCGCCCGCGCTAGCCCCTCCCGCGCCCGAGTTCGCCGGAATCGCCCCGGTTCGCCGGAAGCTTCCGGCGAACCGGGGCGAT